>JBHHXT010000083.1:0-19520 GCA_046757165.1 bacterium
TTAAAACCGATCCGACACAGTTTGCAACTGTGTCTCTTCAATCTGATGTAACATTATGATTTTGATACACAGTCAGAGACTGTGGAAGATCTTCAACCGGACACTACTGGTTACAAACGGTGTCGGATCCCTGCTAACCCGTCATGATTCTCCTGAATAGATGACCCGCAAAAAAGTCACCGCTTTGATTCTGGCCCGGATGACCTCTTCCCGTCTTCCGGGCAAAGGGTTGATGGACCTGGCCGGCCACCCCCTGCTCTGGCACATCGTCCAGCGTCTCGGGCGTGTGCCGAGTTTGACTGAGATGGCCCTGGCGACCACGGCTCAGCCCGAAGACCAGCCGCTGGCCGATTTCGCCCGGATGGTGAACATCGAAGCATTTACGTACGCGGGTGAGGTCGATGACGTGATCGGCCGAATTGTGGCGGCGGCGGACTTCTTTGCAAGCGATGTTGTCGTCACCATCTCCGGCGATTGCCCGCTGGTCGATCCGGCGTTCATCGAATTGGTGATTCGCACGCTCATCGCTTCCCGGAAAGAGACCGTGGTCGTCGACCAGAGGAAAGTCAAGTGCATGCACGAAGGCATTTCCGTCATGACTCGTACGGCGTGGCACAAACTGGAGGCCGTTTCCAATGAGCCCTACCAGCGTGAGCATGCCGGCATTTATCTCAAAGAACATCCGGAGTTTCTGCAATGTGCTGAGGTTGTGCCGGAGAAACTTTTCCAGCGCAACACCCCCCGTATTTCAGTTGATAATCTGGCGGATTTGCGCTTCATGCGCACGATTTATGAAAGGTTGTACCGGCCCGGCGAGATCGTGGATCTGAAAGAGGTGGTCCAGTTGCTGGACCAGGAGCCGGAGATCCGGAAAATCAACGCGCACGTGGCTCAAAAGCACATCTTGCAACGGAGCCGACGCGTGGCGTTTCTGTGCGAAGCCGGCGCGGCCATCGGCATGGGCCACCTGCGCCGGTGTCTGGCGCTCGCCACCGAACTGCACGAACGCCACCACTGCGGTGTGCTTCTGGTGACAAATCATCATCAAAAAACAATCCGATGGCTGACCTCACGTGGGTTCAACTGCCAGACCATCAAGGGCAATCTCTTTGAAAAAATCAATCGGAACAAACTGGTCTCGATTCTCACCACATTCAAAGCTGAGGCACTGGTCATCGACCTGAAGCGGGAAATTCCAGACCAGGTCATTCAATCGCTGCAAGAAAACGGAATCGCAACGGTGGTTCTCGACAACCTTTCAGCCGGGAGCAAGTTTGCAGATCTGGTGGTGCTGCCGGTTGCTCATGTGACTAACGAAGCCCCACTTGTGGCATGCCGGGGCAAAGTGCTGCATGGCGCCCCTTACGTGCTCCTGAATCATGAATTTCTGAACGTACCCGCGGCCCGGGCTGAGCCAGATTCTCGGCTCCCGCAGGTGCTGGTCTCCATGGGGGGCAGCGACCCGAACAAATTGACGGAGCGCGTCGTGGAGGCCCTGGCAGGGTTGGAGTTCGAGCTCGCGGCCACAGTCGTGCTCGGGCCCTACTACGATGAGGGGCGTCCCTTCGACCACTATCAAAACCTGCGCGTTCTGAAAGATGTTGCCAACATGGCTGAGCTGCTGTCGAATGCCAACCTGGCGATCTTAGCCTTTGGCGTCACGCTTTATGAGGCGGTGTATCTCGGAATCCCGTCACTCGTGATCGCGCACTCGCAGCATGACGCCGAGTGCACGGCCTCCCTGGCAACGATGGGACTGTGCGCCAGCCTGGGATTCTGGCGCGAGGTGACGGTACAACGAATTCAGAATGAGGTCTCCGCTTTGCTGAACAAAGCGGAGCTGCGCACTACCATGAGCCGAACCGCACGCACATCGATTGACGGACACGGCGTGAGTCGTGTGGCGAAGGAGGTCATGCTGACCCTCGCAGGCCCTGGGAGGGGTTAGGGGTGGGTCTTTTTCAGTATTTCCCCCAAATGCGTGTTGAGCACTCCTTGTAGCCGCCACCCCTTGTGGGTGGCTTTCCCCTCCCCGATGGGGGCTCATATTCATCGTCACATACGCCCCACAAGGGGCATGGCTACTGAGCAGTTCTCAAATGTGTATTGATTCGCATCGCCTCAGATGTAAGATAGGTAGTTTTTTCAGGGTGCGGTCCTGTCCTAAAAGGCTGCGTGAATACGTAAAGCGACATTTATTTCGGATAATCCTACCTCAAGGAGTCACGACATGAATGTCGTGTTACACTGGCCTTCTTAGAAGCCTCTTAATGCCGATCAATTTGCTCCAAAACACGGTCACAGACCGTGTTGGATCGTCCGCCTGTGCGGCGGCGCCGTTCTGGCTGACTGCCGGGCCGCGCCGCCGGCGCGCAGTTCCCATCCTGGGAGCTCGCAGGCAGGGGGAGCGCTCGCACACAGAGCATGGGAGCGCCCAGAGCATGGCCGCAAGGCATGGCAGCGAGACTTTCGCCGATAAATAAGACATGGACCTGCACACCTTCTTATGTGAAAAATGCCGTGGTTAGCCCTTTTTACTTAGACTTTACCGAATCTGAAATTGCCGACATTCAGGCAAAAACCGGCGAGATTCTCCGCAGCGGCGATCTCATTCTCGGCAAATACACCGAACAATTTGAACAGGAGTTTGCCCGATACATCGGGGCAGACTATGCGGTCAGCTTGAACTCCGGCACTTCGGCCCTGCAGGTTCTCCTGACCCTGAAGGGCGCCCGGGGGCACAAAGTTGCCGTGCCGACGAATTCAAACTTTGCCTGCGTCGCGGCGATCTTGCACAGTGGCGCCACGCCCGTATACCTGGACATGAGCGCCGAGACGTTCATGCCAAATCTCGACATTTTGCAGGGCACGCTTGCCAGACATCCGGACCTGGCCGGCGTCATGTGGGTGCACATCGGTGGCATGATCGCGCCGGATTTTGAAGCGGTCGTCGCGTTCTGTCGGGAGAAGGGGCTGTTTCTCATCGAAGATTGTGCCCATGCACACGGCAGCCAGCTCAACGCCACCAAAGCAGGAAACTTCGCCGATGGCGGCGCCTTTTCGTTCTTCCCAACCAAAGTCATGACCACCCTCGAGGGGGGAATGATTACGACCAACCGCAAAGAAGATGCCGCGCTCATCAAATCATACCGCAACCAGGGCAAGCGCGGAGGCAACTACGGCGGCTTGCACCAGGATCTGGGCAGCAGTTGGCGTCTCTCCGAAATCGAAGCTTACATCGGACTGGTGCAGTTGGCAAAGCTCGACACCCTGATCGCCCGCCGCAGAAAAGCCGTGGACGCGCTCATTCCGGTATTGCAGGAAAGAAAGATCGATTTTTGTGATATTCGCCACATGGAACAGGCGAGCTTGTACAAATTCATCGTGCGATGCAAGAACACCTGCTCGCTGGCGGAAATCAAAGAGAAATTCAGGCAACACGATGTCGCGCTTGGGGGCGGCGTCTATGAAGTGCCGTGCCATCTGCAACCGGTCTTCGAAGAGGTGCACTATGAACCGGAAGAGGTGAAAGTGGCGCACAAGTTTTGTCCACGACATATCTGCCCGCCGATTACTTCCGGAACCACGGAGGCGGACATGCAGAAGATCATTGCGGCTATCACTCGACATGTTTGTTGAGACCTGTGTAGGGAACAGGCATGCCCGTTCGTCAGTGACGGGCATGCCAAAACATGAACATTGGGCCAAACCCTGAGCCATGCGCAAATTCGACATCGTCATAGTTGGAGGGGGCATCGCCGGTCTGGCAACCGCTGAAATGTTCGCCCGTTCGGGCTACAAGACCTTGCTGCTCGAAAAGGGCAGCAACCTGTGCCATGAAGCAAGCGGCGTGCATCACGAGTGGTTCCATTTTGGCAGTCTCTACTCCATCTTTCCGAACCGGCAATATTTGCGCACGCTCACGGGCGGCATCGATGACCTTCTGCAGTACTACCGCGACTTCGACGGTATGAATCTGCGCATCGATGGCGAGGGCAAACTCATCAAGATTCCGGCGGAGACCGGCTGGTTCCGGGAGGACAATCTCGAGTATGTGATCGCAACCACAGACGCCCCGGACTTTTCCTTCTCGAATATTCAAAACGCACGGGACCTTGCGCGCAAAGTTTTTATGCGCATGGTGTGGAACCTGGCGGTCAAGCGATTCGTGTGTCGCCACAACCGATTCCATAAATACGACTGGCGCCGAGGGTTCGCCTCGCACTACATCCCGAAGGCAGGCTGGCGGGACTACTCCGGCAGTTTCATCCACGAATTCGACAGCACCGAGACCGACCTCGACCCGGCGTGCCACATCGCCATGCGCAGCTACGACAGCCCGATGCATGCTTACCACATCGTCTCAGAGCTGACCCGGGGCTTTCTGTCGAATGGGGGCCGAATCGAAACCCACGCCCCGTTCCGGCGCTTCCGCTCCGGGACCCAGGGCGTGGAGGTCGTCACCGATAACGGAGCGCAGTTTCTGGCACAGAAATTGATTCTCGCCTCCGGGGAGGCGCTGCAAAGACACTCCGGGGGCCGAATCAGAGTCAAGTCTGTGGTTTCGCCCCTCCTGGTGGCAGCGCCCGGCGTCTGCTCCAGAAACCTCGTCCGTTTGACCCCCTTCATGAACCAGACCATCAACCACATCCAGCATACTATCGACGGCTACGATTATTCACTGATCGGCGGTGGCTATTTCGCTCCCGTGGAAGATGAGAAAGCGATTGAGGCAGCGGGCAACAAACTTCTGCGCAACGCGAAATCCGTCTTCCCGGCGTTAGCTGAGGCGGAGCTGCTCAACCTCTATTTCGGCATCAAAAGTGAGATGATTTCTGCCGGCGCAAAGCGAAACTATCTGTACCGGGTAGAGCAGATCGAACAGGATGTCTATGGTATCGTGCCCGGCAAGTTCTCGCTCGCGTTCAGCCTGGCCTTCACCACGTTCAGGGACATCACCGGGCGATATCCCAGAACCTACACCAGCTACAACCGTCAGCTTGATGTGAATGACTATGTCGCGTTGACGAAGCATAAGGCGCTGGTCAAGGACTTTGTCAGTTTCAAATCTGTTACGACTTCAAAGTTGGAAGAGTCACAACTTCTCGAAACACAGACCTAAGCCGGACAAGCCGGAAATTCGAAATCCCAAACTCGAAATTCGAAAAAAGACTGAACCCCAAAAAAGTCTTGCCCCGACAGTCATTTTGGGAATACAATTAGGACAGTCGGGGCTTGCCGAAAAATGACAGAACTTGACTTGTCAGGGACTAAACATCTGCCGGTGATGCTTGTCATCGTGCTGATTTCTCAATGCAATAGACGACCATGAATAAACCGCTGGTCAGTTTCTTCTTAGGGACCTTGAACCGCAAGGAAGTTATCAGAGAAACGTTGCAGAAGCTCTACGAGCAGACCTATCGCCCCATTGAAATTGTCGTTGTCGACAATCACTCCAGCGATGGCACAGCAGAAATGATAGAACAGGACTTTCCCGAGGTCAAATTGATCCGGCTCACCAGAAATCATGGCCATGTGGCCTCACGCAATATTGCCTGTGTCAACACCAGGGGCAAATACGTGGTGTGCCTCGACGACGACGCCTTTCCAGGCAAAGACGCCATCACACGTATGGTGGAGGAGTTCCAAAAAGACGACATCCTCGGTTTGATCGTTTTTGATATTTACCTGCATGACCCATACATCGGGTATTATGATACGGAAGACCACATTCCCCGGGAACAGCAGGTGGTTGAGAAGTACAACTGGTCGGGCTGTGGTGGCGCATACAGAAGAGAAATCGTTGAAAAACTGGGCTTCTGGGAAGAATGGGGCATCGAGTCGCCCTGCGAGTCCTCTATCGGTGCCAAAGCCATGCTGATGGGGTATACCGGCAAACAGTTCAGTGATATCTACATCTTTCATCACTGGTCACAGGTGGGTGATCCGGCGACCTTCCGGGTTTACCATCTTGCCAACAAAATCGGCTGCCGCTCCTACGTGCTGTTTATTATCAAGTACTTTCCGGCGGATGCCAGAATGCTGAAATCGCTTCTGGAAATCGCCTGGATCAGCATTTTCAACCTCCTCGAAACCGGCAGCTTCTCGTTGCTGCGCGGGTTCTTGTCCGCCTGGACGAAGGTTCCATACATTTTGAGAGAAAGGATGCCATTGACGTGGCAGCAGGCAAAGCGACTCTCGTTGTCATTTAATTTCAAGGGACATTGAACGTACTCATCATCCGCACCATTCAGCTCGAGCTGATGGTGCGGCTCATACGGGCGCTGCAAAAGCAAGATCCGGAGGTCAAGATAGCGGTCTTGACCAATCCACAGCAGGTAGACCGGGTCACCAGACTCCGTGAAGTTGACCAGGTATTTGTGACACGTGCGTTCAGGAACTTCAGTCTGCTCAATATCGGGTTAAAGAACATTTTCTCTATCCGCAAGCAGGGGTTTGACCGCGTGATCATTCCCCATAAGCAACCGGGTCTGACAGGTTTTGGCAACGTTCTGATCCTCCTGCCGCTCCTCGGGATTGCCGAGTGGTGTCACTGCGGCACGGATTGGAAACTCTTGCCGGTCAGGAAGTCCAGTCCTGCTGTCTTGTTTCTAAGAGGCCTGGGCGCAGTGGTCCTGTTTGTTCCTCTTGCGCTCATTCCTCTCCTCGGATTCCTGTACGTTTGGTTGCGACAAGACAAAAGCCCGAGAGCCAGACAGGACAAAACGTGGTACGCCGGGTTTGGTGATCTCTGAATGCAGCCCCTCGAAAAACGAAAAATCCTGCTTTGCCTTGGCGCCGGCGCGTCTCAGGCTCCTCTGATTCAGGCCGGAAAAAGGATGGGGTACCGGACACTGGGAATCGACCGAAATGCGGCCGGGCCGGGCATCCCGTATCTGGATGAGTTTGTTCATCTCAGCACCTATGAGTCGGAACAGGTGGTGGCTGCGCTGCGACCCTTTCGAGAGCAGTATTCGTTCGCCGGCCTCGTGGCCCGGACTTCCGGGCCGGCACTGAGAACCGCAGCAGCCATTGCCGAGACCTTCGACCTGGCCGGGCTCACCCATGAAATCGTTCCGCTTGCCACTGAAAAATCGACTTTGAGGAAATTCTGCCTCAAGAACAAGCTCCCGGTGGCAAATGGAACCAGGGTCAAGGATTACCGCGAATGCGAGCGCGACTTGACGTTGCCGGTGATTGTCAAGCCTGACCTGCCACTCGTGGGTAAAAAGGAAGTGCGAGTCATCTTTGATCCATCACAAATAGAGGAGGCGATAGCGAAGGCCCGTCAGGCCTCCGGAAACGGCTATGTAGAAATCGAAACATTCATCGACGGCTTTGATATCGGCTGCCTCTTCTGGGCCAACCAGGGCCAGGCTGAAATCCTGGCGCTCTGGGATGAACGGGTTGCCGTGAGAACCGACGGCGCCATTAATGGATTGGGCGTGGTCGTTCCTTCGGTGGTTTCAAAAACCCCCGTCGCGGAACAAATCGAGCACGTTGCCAGACGATTCGCCGCACACTTTCCCCAGGTGAACGCCCTGCTGATCTTAGCGTTCAGAGTCGACATGGCAGGCCATCCCTATGTGATTGAATTGCATGCAGATCTGGGTGGAGATTTGATCGCCGATGAATTATTTCCGGCAGCGGATTCCCGGTACGATTATTTCCAGTGCTGCATTCAGGTCGCAACCGGTGCGGCCCGGCACTTGACTCGTCCAGGATTCTCACCCACGGCGATCATCTATGACCATGCCACGTTAAGACAACGCCTCCGGCCTCATCCCTTTGTCATCCGGAGAGAACAAACTCCGCAGGCTCTGCATGAAGCGCTTCAGCATCTCTACGATGGCACGCTCTTCTCAGGCGGTGCCCCCACAAACCACCTGGCCTTTGCGCGGGAATATCGCGGACACCTGCAAGAATGGGTCTGCTGCAGATAACATTTGACACCTGCCCGATTTGTGACAGCAGCGCAAAGGCTGTGCTCCTGACTTTTCAGAATGCCATGAGATTCTTGTATGGCAAATTCATACCGGTCAGGCTGCAAAAGAGTATCTGCACGACGTGCGGTCACATCTTCAGTGATCTCTATTACACCTTTGATGAATTAAAGAATCATTATGAGAATACCAGAGATTCTTCAGAAGATCTTATTTACAGCGAGAAGGACAGTCTGGATGAGACCTTCACAAACTTGACAGCATGGGCGCACGATCTGATTGAACGGTCTGGTAGCGATCTGAAGATCCGAAATATTTTGGATGTGGGCTGCGGTAAGTGTGACCTGCTAAGAAGCTATGCGCATCTCTATCCTGACGCCGTTCTCTGTGGTATTGACTTTTCTCCGCAAGCCCGCTCATACGGCGATCAAAAAGGAATCTCAGGCGTTGTGGTCGGCAACTTCATGGCGTACGATTTCAACCGCAAGTTCGACCTGATATCGGCGACTGGCGTGTTGGAGCACCAGGTCGCGCTGCATCAATTCCTGGCCAAAATCGCTTCTCTCTGCCAGCAGGGCGCGCTCTTGCTCCTGGAGGTGCCAGATAGCTACGCCATTCTCAACGGAAAGCCCAATCTCAAAGCGAAGTACATGCACGACATCTGCAACGATGAGCACGTGCATCATTTCAACCTGCACAACTTATCAGCGTTGCTCACACAATATGGTTTTTCGGTTCTGGGGCACCGAACGATAGCACGCGGAGACTGGCAAGCTTTAGACTTGCTCTGTCAATTTCACGAAGCTGGGAGGCTGGCGTCACGGTCTGAGGGTTCCAGAACAGACGCTGCTCATGCCGCAGCGGCGCTCCACAAGAGTTTTGTCTCGAAACGAGCGCATTATCTGCGCCAGTTCGCTGCGCTGATGGCCGCATACGACCGGGTTGGCATCTACGGCGCCGGGTGGCATACGTCGATTTTGCTGCCATCTTTTTTTGAAATGGATCTTGATAGAGTCAAGATGATTTTTGACCGGGATAAGAGAAAGGTGAATGGCCAGCTCTTCGGCAAGACGGTGCACTTTCCTGACCGGAAGAGAATGGATGAGGTGGACGCCATCCTGATATCGAGCATCAATATGGAAGACTCCATGCACCGGTTTCTCCTGGACATGGGCGTCCCATCGCGGAAAATCATTCGTTTATATGAGGTCCTGGACGAACAGAGCGCATGAGGCACGATGACCAAAGAGAAGGCAATATACATCATCGGCGGTGGGCCATTAGGGTTGAATGTCATAAGATGGGCAACCGAGCTTGGCCTGAAAACCATCGTAACGGATAAGAATGAACAGGCGCCAGGATTCGAATTGGCGGATGAGTGCTTCATTGCCGACGGCTCGGACACGCGGCCTCATGTGAGCTTCGCCAGAAACCTGGTAGCGACCTGTGACATTGTGGGTGTTTACTGCGGCAGCGAATTCGGACTGCAGACTATCTTTACGCTCTCCAGGATGCTGGAGCTCGAACATAACCCGTATGATGCAATCGCCAGTGTTCTGGACAAAGTCAGGATGAAGCGCATCTGGCGTCAGCACGACATCCCAACCCCTGAAGCCGTTGCGGTTGCCGACGGAGCCGCGCTAAGCAAGCTGGTGGCGCAGAAGGGAACCCTGGTGGTGAAACCCGCCAGAGGGTCGGGAAGCCGGGGGGTTCAGATCGTCAATCGGGACAGCGACTTTGACCAGATCTTTGAACACTGCCAACAATCCGTGGAAGGAGAAGGAGAGGTGATCGCGGAGCCCTTTGTGGCTGGCAGGTTGATAGACGCCAACGGGGTATTCATAGAAAACGAATTCTTTCCGGCAGGCGTCCTGGAGAAATTCACCACGCCTTTCCCTGACTGTCTGCCCATCGGAGGATATGATCCCGCTGCGGTCCCGGCCGAAGAGGCAACCGAGGTTTATCAGTTGTTAGAGCGCGCGTGCCGGGCTTTGGGGCTCACATTTGGCCCGGTCAAAGGGGATTTTGTGCGCAGCACCACCGGGTACCAGGTTCTTGAAGTGGCTCCCCGTCTACACGGTGATGTCTCGACCTCGAACACCTTGCCGTACGGGACGGGCATCAATCCCGTCAAGTTCTATTTCAAATACCTGGCGCATGGGGTCATTGACGAGGCGCTGCTCCGCCCCGGTCACAAAGCGTACGCAACCTTTCGCGTGATCTGCTTGCCTCCTGGAAATGATTATGCAAGCTTGCAGAACCATGATTTCGGCAGTCATGACAGAATCACCAAAATTTGGTTCAATCCGAAATATCGAGCGGAGAACAAGCGCTATACCAACACAGCCCACATCCCGGGTTACATTTGTGCCTGCGGCAAAAATCAGGCAGAAGCGGAAACTGTCCTGGAACAGTTTTTTTTGAGCAATTTTCTTGACCGGCACTATGAGGTTGCCGACAAGGAGTGGTACACACGGCTGGGCGAGAGCATCGAGTCGGCCGGGCTTTCAAAGAAATCCATGGGTTATTGGGAAAAGGCATGTCTATGAAATTTGAGCTGCACAATCCTGTGAGAATCGTCTTCGGGGCTGGAGAGGTTGGCCGGCTGGGTGAAACGGTGCGGGCCTACGGCACCAGGGTCTTCATCGCTACCATGAAAGAGCTCGAGGAACTGGGCCTGCTCGATAGAGCCATCGCCTCCATGCAGGCCGCCAGCGTGGACTTTGTTCTCTATCCGGAGGTCAAACCCGAGCCCAAATCCGATGCCGTCGATGACGCCACAGAAATCGTTCGCGACGCCGGCTGCGAGGTGGTGCTTGGCGTGGGCGGCGGCAGTTGTCTGGATTTTGCGAAAGCCCTTGCCATTTGTGCCACCCATCCGGAGACGGTGTGGGACTACGTGAACCTCTCGAACCGTCCGCCCCAGCCCGTGGATGCCGGCAAAGTCTTACCGATTATCGCCGTGCCGACCACGGCCGGCACCGGCTCTGAAGTCACGCCCTATGCCGTCATCACCAATGCCGAAACCGTTCAGAAAGGCACGATCAAAGAGAAAGCGATCTTCCCGAAAGTGGCAATCGTGGACCCTGAACTCACGCTGGGGCTGCCGCCTGGTCTGACCGCCGCCACTGGCATTGACGCGTTTGCCCACGCCCTGGAATCGTATTTCAACGTGCCGAACCGAACGCCCTATTCCGACAGGCTGGCTGAGGAAGCCCTCCAGTGGGTCATTCGCCATCTGCCGGCGGCGTACGAGAACGGCCGGGACCGGCTCGCACGCTCCGGGATGGCCTGGGCCAGCACCCTGGCGGGAATCACCATCTCGTTGGCCGGCACAACCGTTGGCCATGCCCTGGCACAGCCGTTGGGCGCCAGAACCGGCGTGTCACATGCAAATGCGGTCGCTACTTTTTTGACCGCAGTTTTGAAACACACCTGGCCCGCAGATAGCGACCGTTTTGTGAAACTCGCACAGATATTCGGAGTACCGGCCGGGTTAGTCATCGAGGAAGCCGTACAGCAGAGTCTGGCGTGGCTGGAAAACTTTCTCGCCCGCGTGAACCTGCCGCCGAAACTGCCGGCGGTTCGCGAGCCCGAACGGTTGCGGGAAGGGTTGTTGGAAGATGTCATGACCTACATGTCACGCCCGCTCAACCAGCATGCCCGGGTCTTTTCGCGCGAGGACCTGTGCCAAATCGTGAAAGAGAGTCTAGATCGAGTCCTGCCGAGCCTTGCGAGCACGAAAACCAAAGTCAACCAGGTCGGTGACGGCCGATAGCGACCTGCCCGGTTAGGTGGGATTCCCCTCGCATCTTTGTCGGCGACGTATGAACATCCGCAGAATCAATCTGATAGCCCCCCGGACACTCTCGGAAGAAATCACCCCACTTGACCGGCTTGGCAACAACGAGATTGTTGTGGAAGTCGTGGCCTGCGGTGTCTGTTCGTCAGAGCTTCCGGTCTATCGTGGCGAAACTGTCGGCAAGCCAGGAGTCTCCTTTCGGTATGCCAGCTATCCCTGCACCCTGGGCCACGAAGTCTCCGGCATCGTCACAGATGTCGGGTCGGGCGTGAAAAAGCTCCAGGTCGGGGATCGGGTCACAGGCGTTGCCTACCGGGCGAGCGGCTTCGCCACCCACGTGGTTGAACCGGAGGAATTCTGGCTGCGCGTCCCGCGAGCCGTTCCGCTGGAACACGCCCTGGGCGAACCTCTGATGGCGGTGACGAATATCATTCGGCTGGCGGCGCCCGATTTTGGTGATTTTGTTTTGATCGCCGGGGATGGATTCATGTCGCTGTTGACGGTTGCCGCCCTGGCGCGATATCCTTTGCGCGCGCTTGTCATGGTTGGGCATCACGACAATCGGCTGGCGATTGCCAGGGAATTCGGCGCCGACCACGTCATCAATTCAAAACAGGAAGATCCGTATTGGGAGGTGCGGCGTTTAGTGGATGGCCTTGGCAGGCAGCACACCACGCCCTGGCTGGGGGGCGTCGATATCGCATTTGATTTTACCGGCAAAATGGCCGGGCTGCAACTTTGCGCCAGCCTGTGCAAACCCAAGCAGCGCGCAAAATTGATGATGGCCGGCTTTTACGATCGCGAAGCCTTTCCGCTCGGCCATTACCTCATCAACCGCGGCATGACCCTCATGCCCTGTTTCCCCGCGCAGTCGAAAAACATCGTCGACGACCTGCGCCGCGCGGTTTGGGCTCTGCAAGCAAACCTTTTCCCGATCGGTCAGTTGATTACGCACGTTTTCACCCTCGATCAGGTGGCGCTGGCGATGGAGCAGGCGAGCTCGCGCACAGATGGGTATATCAAGGGAATCGTGGTGCCGGATCCGTGCAAACTTGAGTGCAGAAAATACCGAGAAACCCACCCCTAACCCCTCCCAGGAGGGGAACTTGCGCGCCTGCGGCGCTGCCTGAAGAGCGAGAAATCCCCTCCTGGTACAGGACTATGTAGCCATGCCCCCTTGTGGGGCATACACGAATCACCCTGCGGGAGATAATGGCCACCCACAAGGGGTGGCGGCTACGAATGCGAACTTCTATTTATCTATCTAAACGGAACCAGCTATGAAAAAATCCCTGGAAATTCAAAACCTGAAAACGCTCACCGTGCCACAACTGAGAGCTTTTGCCGACCGTGCCAGAGAAGAAATGATCGATATTGTTTCGGGGACCGGTGGGCACATCGGGGTCAACGTCGGCGTCCTTGAAATCACGCTCGCGCTGCACCACGTGTTCGACTTTCCACGCGATCATCTGATATTCGATACGGGTCACAATTGCTATGCCCACAAGATGTTGACCGGGCGCCTTGAGAAATTGCGGACGATGCGCCGCCACGGCGGTTTGAGCGGCTTTCCCAATCCGAAAGAGAGCGAATTCGACCTGGTTTCGAGCAGCCATGCGGGAACCGGCTTGTCCCTGGGGTTGGGATTGGCCGTGGCTGAGAAGATGTCTGGCGGCCAAACCCGGACCATCACTCTGGTCGGCGATGGCTCTCTGGTGGAGGGCGCTTCCCAGGAGGCCTTGAATCATATCGGCGCCACCACGGCGCGCTTGCTGATCGTCTTGAACGACAATGGCATCGCCATCGACCCGTGGGATGGCGGGCTTTACAGGTATCTGGCCCGCCTCCGCAGTGGCGCCCGCGACACCTACTTTTCTGCGCTCGGATTGGATTATGTCGGCCCAATCGACGGACATGATCTGCAGGCGCTGGTGGAAACCTTTACCAGGCTCAAAAACATCAGCAAGCCTACCCTGGTCCACTGTTTGACGCGCAAGGGCCACGGCTTGCCGTGGCGCCAGGATGATCCAAACCAAAACCACTGGCTTTTCCCATACGATGAAGAAACCGGAGCGATCATCGAGAACGGAAAAGAGTACTGGATGAAGCCCTCGCAGCCGTTTCTGAATTCAGTTGCCGCCCGCACAATCTATGACATCGTCAAGAATGACTCGGACGCGGTGGTGATTTCACCGGCAACCAATGGCATCTCAGGCATCCAACAAATATTCCGCGATTTTCCAGATCAAACCATAGACGTGGCCATGGCCGAGCAGCATGCGATCATCTTCGCCGTCGGTCTGGCGCTGAAGCGCAAGAAAAAGCCGATTGTCTGTTTCCAATCCGCTTTTCTGCCCAGGGCTTTTGACCAGCTCATTCAGGATTTGGCCCTCAACCGGGCGCCGGTTCTGATTGTCAACACGCGCTCCGGCATCGCGGGTCTCGACCACGACGTACACCATGCGTTATTTGATATTTCCTACCTGACCCCGATCCCACAGCTCGAGGTGTTGTTTCCAGCTTCATCTGGTGAGCTCGAGAAAACTATTGTTGACGCCTACGAGAAGCTCACCGGGCCGACCATGGTCTTGTACGCCTACGGGCTGCTGGGCGATCTGGACATGTCAGAAGAGGAGCAGCAGCAGAGCCGCCTTTATGGCCGGGACGCCCGGCTTGCCATTGTCACGACCGGGAACACCCACAAGCATGGCTTTGGCCTGCAAACGTACCTGTTTGAGCACGCGGGAATTGGGGCAGTGGTGACCAACATGACCCAGCTTGCGCCGCGCGACGAAAAACAATTGTTCGAAATCTGTCAGCACTATCCCTTCATCCTCTCTCTGGAAGAGAATGTGTTGCGAGGCGGGCTCGGATCGATCCTCGCTGAATTCATCTGCGACCAGCAGTTGAGCAACAAGCTCATCAGAGTCGGCACCCCAAACTGCTTCATGGAGAAAGGATTGAGGAGCTATCTCTATCCAAAACACGGCATGGACTACGCTTCGATTCTTGCCCGGATCGAGAAAACCTGGGGGAAGCATCTCAACCAAACAGATGTCACTCATATCGCCGTCGAGCGGACCGCAGCGACTCGCCTGGAATGAAGCCACGTACCCTCCTCATCATCGGCGCAGGCATCGAACAGGTGCGCGCTTATGAGCTCGCGCGCGAAATGGGGCTCCGCACGGTAGGCTCGGACAGGGACCGCAGCGCACCGGCGTTCGCGCTGGCCGATGATCAAATCATTGCCAGCACGCGGGATGTGGAGGCCACGGTTCGCGCAGCCAAGGCTTTTCATCGCCGGGTGAGAATAGATGGTGTGATGACTCTGGCAAATGACGTGCCCCTGACCGTTGCAACGGTGGCGGCCGAATTGGGGCTGCCGGGGATTTCCATCACTTCCGCGACTCTGGCTTCTGACAAATTGGCGATGAAGCAAAAGCTCGCAGCAGACACCATTCCGGTGCCCCCGTTTCAAACCATTTGCTCAGCCCGGGACCTGGACACTCTTGCTGCTGAATGGGGGTATCCGCTGGTGATAAAACCGAACGACGGTCGCGGGGCAAGGGGCGTGCTGCGAATCAACCGCGAGACCGACACGGAATGGGCGTACCGGCACGCGCTGGAGAATTCGGAGCAGGGTGTCGTCATTTGTGAAAAATTCATCTCGGGAAGACAACTGAGCACCGAATCCATGGTCTACCAGAAGCGCTGCTACACGGCCTGCATCTCGAGCCGCAACTACGAGCTGCTGGAGCGCTGCGCCCCCTACATCATCGAAAATGGCGGCGTCATCCCCGCTGACCTGCACCCGGAAGAATGGAACGCCACCGAAGAAATTGTCGCCCGGGCAGCTGAGTCTCTCGGCATTGAGAACGGCACGGTCAAGGGTGACATCGTGCTCTCCGAGCGCGGCCCGGTGGCTATCGAGATGGCGGCCAGATTGAGCGGTGGCTATCTGTGCACGGACCAAATTCCGCTGGCCCGTGGCGTGGACCTGGTGAAGCAAACGATCAAGCTCGCGCTTGGAGATGAGCTGAACCCGCCGGATTTGATCGCCGGCGATCTCTGCAAAATTGGCATCCGGTATTTCTTTCCTGAACCCGGCCGCGTCGTCGACATTCGCGGGTTTGATGAGCTGGACGGCTATCCCTGGATTTCCAAGAAAATGTTGTTGGTCGAGAAAGGGGACGTCGTTGAAGCGCCCACCAACCACACAAAGCGTGTGGGGTTGGTGCACACCACCGGGCGCACCTTTCAAGAAGCAGAGCAGAGAGCGATCTCTGCTGCGAATCAGGTGAAAATTGTGACCGTACCATGTTGAGCGCGATGTTTGAAGACCTCCGAAAACTGGCCACGACCGTACGCAAGAACGCTTTGGCCATGATCTATCATGCCGGATCCGGACATCCGGGCGGCACTTTGAGTGCGGTGGATATTCTGACCTATTTGTACAGAAGCGAACTCCGGTTTGGATCGGATGTGCGGGAAAAGAACCGCGACAGGTTTGTCCTTTCGAAGGGACATGCCTGTCCGGCGCTGTATGCCGTGTGGGCCGAAGTCGGCCTTCTGAGCAAAGAGAAACTCAAGTCCTTCCGCAAACTCAACGATGACTTGCAAGGGCATCCTGCACGCTCGACCACCCCCCGGGCCGAAGCGAGCACGGGCTCATTGGCGCAGGGATTTTCCTTTGCCATTGGAGCGGCGCTTGGCCTGCGGCATCAGGCGATCCAGAACCGGGTGTATGTGATGCTTGGAGATGGCGAATTGCAAGAAGGAGAGATCTGGGAAGGTGCGATGTTCGCCGGGCACTACGAGCTGGACAACCTCTGTGCCATCATCGACTACAACAAGATGCAGAGCGACGACCTCAACCAGAATATCATGACCCTTGAACCCCTGAGTGACAAATGGCGCGCGTTCAACTGGCACGTTCGGGAAATCGACGGACACAAGTTCGAAGAAATCGCAGCGGCCTTTCACGAGGCCGCGATGACCAAAGAGAAACCGACCGTGATCATCGCTCATACCGTCAAGGGCAAGGGTGTTTCCTACATGGAAGGTTCGCCAGCCTGGCACGGCAGTTTGCTATTGAGTGAAAACGATTTTCGAGTCGCGCTAGCCGAGCTGGGGTGCAGCAAACCGGAAATAGAAGCGTACCTTGCCGGGGTGATTCCTGGCACGGCAAAATCGAACATGTAACTCGACATTTATGTCGAGAAGCAAACCTCAAACCCGGCCGGCACATTAATTATCCATAACTTACATTAAGCACAAGAAGGACTCTGGGGGGACATCCAGCAAAAATACAAAAGCTGAAAATAGTGGAACGAATGACCACTTTCTTTTCATATCCTCAACCCGGACAAGCCGGAACCCAAATAAAACTAAAAGCGAACGCAAAGACGCAAAGAACACGCAAAGGTTTTTCTCTGCGATCCCTTTGCGCCTTCGCGTCTTTGCGTGAGACCTTTATCTTTTGGAATCTAAAGACCCATTCCATTCGTGTCCATTCGTGCCAATTCGGCGTATTTCAGTGACTCAGGCCCCTTCTGTGGGAAAACTTTTAAAACCACCGAAAATCACCGAAGTCGCCGAAGGTCACCGAAAAACTGTGAGAAAAAACCTCGTGCCATTCGTGTCAATTCGTGGCTAAATAGCCTCAAGCCCGGCGTCATGAATGTCGCGTTGCGGACAGGACGAGCTTATGAAAGAAAGCACTGAGATAAAACCAGTCCAGGTCGCGGGCGCTGCAAATCAAACGGACGACCAAAGCCAAAGGTCTCCTCTTCTGCTGGGCTCGCACGGGGATTCATTGCGGGAGGCGTTTGGCAAAGCCCTGGTGAAACTCGCGCCGGAATATGAGCATTTTGTTGTTCTGGACGCCGACATCGCCGGCGGCACCGGAACGCATCATTTTCGCCAGGCCTATCCCGACAGGTTCTACCAGGCTGGCATTGCGGAACAAAACATGATGGCCATGGCCGGCGGCATGGCGGCCACAGGGCTCGTTCCGTTTGTGACCACGTTTGCCGTCTTCATGCTGCGCGCCATCGAACAGGCGCGTCTCACCATCGCCTATCCCAGAATGAATGTGAAAATTGTCGCCAGCCATCCGGGATTAGATGTCGGGCCTGACGGCGCCTCGGCGCAGTGTCTGGAGGATCTGTCGGCTTACCGCGCCATTCCTGGCATGGTTGTGCTCTCTCCCTGCGACCCGCTGGAAATCGAGCTGGCGACCGAAGCCATCTTGAACTACGATGGTCCGGTTTACATGCGCACCGGACGCAGTCCTGCGAGAAGAATCCTCGACCCGGATTATCGCTTTGCCCTGGGCAAAGGACGGGTCGTGCGCGATGGCAAAGATGTCACTATTGTGGCGTGCGGCGTCGAAGTCGGTCGCGCGCTGGATGGTGCCGAAATCCTGGCCGGCGAAGCGATCTCAGCACGGGTCGTAAACATGGCCACGATAAAACCCATCGACGAGCCGCTTCTCCTCCAGTGCGCGGAAGAGACAGGATGTTTTGTGACGGCGGAGGACCACAACATCTACGGTGGACTCGGCAGCGCCGTCGCAGAAACCTTGGGCCGCTGGCATCCCGCTCCGGTGGAATTCGTCGGCGTGCAGGATACGTTTGGCGAGTCAGGCGAGCCGGATGAGCTGGCAGAAAAGTATGGACTCACCGGCGCTGCGATTGCTGCCGCCGCAAAAAAAGCGCTGGCACGGAAAGGAAAAACGACATGAATCTGCAAAGAAAAGTTGCCGTCGTCACCGGCGGCAGCCGGGGCATCGGCAAAGCCATTGCCGAAACGCTGGCCAAATTGGGCGCAAAGGTCGCGTTGACTTATCACCGGCAGGCCGAACAAGCACAGGCTGTTGCTGCTGAAATCTCAGCGCAACAGCGTGAGGCATTGGCGGTGCAATTGGCGGTCGAACGACGCACAAGCGTCGAACACGCGCTCGCACAGATCCGACAAACGTACGGCCCGATCGATATCCTGGTCAACAATGCCGCCGTGGCGCAAGAAAAACCGTTTCACACCCTGACGGACCGCGATTGGGACAGGATGATGGCGGTGAATCTTCGGGGACCATTTGCGATCTCGCAGATGGTACTTCCTGACATGGTCGAACGAAAGTGGGGCCGAATCATCAACATCACCTCCATTGGCGGGCAGTGGGGCGGGTTCAACCAGGTCCACTATGCAGCGGCCAAGGCCGGTTTGATCAGCTTGACGCGATCGCTGGCCCGCATCTACAGCCCGTACGGCGTCACCACCAACGCCGTGGCGCCGGGATTGGTCGGAACGGAGATGGCGCAAGACGAGCTCAACAGCGAGGCCGGTAAAGAGAAGGTGCGGTCCATCCCGAAAGGCCGCATTGCCACGGTGCAAGAAGTTGCCGACGTGGTCGCGTTTCTTGCCGGGGAAGAATCGAGCTACATGACCGGGCAGACCCTCAACGTGAATGGCGGAATGTATTTCGGGTAAACCCGCATGGGCCCGACGTCTGGCGTTGCCTGATTGTTTCATTGTCACACGGCGGGGCTGTCCCAAAAGCCCCGAAATGTCATTCCGAACGAAGGGAGGAATCTGACTGTGCACCAATCGTAGGATTTTGGAAAACGATTGTTTCCACCGCAGTACTTTGCCCTAAAAGATTTCTCGCGTTCGCTCGAAATGACAGGCACACGGGCCTTTTTTAGACAGCCCCAACCAATTTCTTATAGTATTATCAATAAAGTTTTGCAAAAGAGTGCAAAGAAAATAGAACG
>JBHHXT010000084.1:0-19440 GCA_046757165.1 bacterium
CCAGACTTGCTGCTGTAGGTGAGCCGGAATAATCTCGGTTGACACTCTCAGCGCCTTTTCAAAAACAGCATGAATGATGGTCCGCAAGTCAGACTCCCGTATGTCCTTCTCTAATAGTCTCTTGATGATAGGGTTGCTCAGATTCAAGAACAGTTCACCTTCCTCCCACAGAGAGACGCCCAGGCGGTAGTCATACTCGAGGTAAATGGAATCTGGGTCAGACCCCCTAGCTCTTATGGATCTCAAGACATTGTTCTTCCGAGAATCCGACTTCTCTGCCGGAACCACCAGGGCAGGCAATTCGGAGCGCATGGCGACCACCGTGAGTCTTCGTCGATACCGTTCTCTTTCTTCATGGTCGGCGTTGAGCTGCGCTGACAGCTGATAGAAAAGTTCTTTGTTGAATGGAGGCTGCTCTATGGTGCCCAGGATAGGGAGTACCTGGCGGCCGAATTCCTCGTACACTATTTGATGCTCCGTCATCAGGGTTCTGAAGAACATTCTTTGCGCGACGGACGGCAGATAGGCCACTGTTTTCTTTTCAGGAATTTGAAAATGCTCATCGAGCAGCCACGCGTTCACGGAAGAAACAATAACCGACGATGCAACCTTTTCCTCGAAATCTGAGAAGCCTACAAGATCAGTAGAGGTTTGGATGAGAAGGAGGTCAGCCAAAGTCTTCTGCAGCGACTTATCTTTGAATAGCAGCCAGCCGGCATCATAGAGAGTCAGAATTTCCTTCAGGATATTGGACGGCAATTTGACAAAAGCCGTAGAAGTTGTGTCAAGAATGACTTGGTGGATCTTGCTCTGCGCATCATCTAAAGCCTTGCGAAGGTTCGAAACCTTCGCAAGGTTGCTCTCGGGCAAACCCAGAATCGCGCAGAGAAAGCCACAAATATTGGGCAGAATGTACAGCTCTTTGTCTGCTCGACGGAGCTCCGGGTTCTCCCGGGTACAAATGTAGACCTCCCCGGACTCGACATTCTGCTCCCGAAGAGAAATGGGTGCCAGGGCAAAAAGCACCCCTCGCACACAGCCCAGATCGCGGATAGTGGTCTCGAAGCGGCACAAGAACAAAGGGGGATTCATGTTGAATCTTGACAGAATCCAACTCAGGAGATCTGCGTCAGACAGATCGACAAAATTGGATCTCAGCAAGGGATTGCTGTTCATATCACCTCGACCTCATGAATCGTGAGATGTTCTCAGGCGCAGAGTCTAAGCTTCTTCCTTCTGATCGAGCTTCATCTGTTTGTATTCATTGAGCTCTTTCCTGGCCTTTTTCCAAGGCTCGTAGACATCGAGCAGCACACGGGTGAGGAAGTCGGTGGCGGTCTGGAAATGGTGCTCACTGTTGGGATGGGTGATGGGCTCGCCTCGGGCGATTTTGACGCCGTGCCAGAGCTCGTGAATCGCCGCACTGCGGAGTTTCTTTTCCTTGTCCGCCTCGAAGTTGTCGTTCCTGGCCAGATAGAGCATCAGCTCGTTGTCCATGTTGAGATACAAGACTTCCTTCAGGCCCTTTTTCCTGAAGGCATCGCGCGTTTTCTCTTCCTCTGCCAGGACGCGTGCCTGCGCCAACATTTCTGTGATGCGGCTGCGTGACAACGACTCTATCTTGAACGGTCCGTCTTTGAGCTGGCGTTTGATCTCATCGAACTCTTCGTCACTCATTTTGTTGAGCTGGCGCACATATTTCTCCTGTCGCATCTGGCTCGGGTTCTCACTGGTCAACATACAGGGGATGTCGCGGCGATGACTCATCTTGACGGTGCGGATTTCCAGGTTTCTCTTCTCGGCGTCGGTGCCGATCGCGTCCCGCACAATATCGATGAAACTGTCAAAATGCTGTGGGGCATCTTCAAAGGGCAGCTCGCGGCCAACATCCATGTATGAAAAGTTATTGAGATCGCACCACCGGTGCAGGAAGTTGACATCCTGGTCACTCGGGGCGTGCAGCACGGTTTCCTTCTCGATGATGCCAGCCAGGCTTCCCTCTCCCGTATAATAGTAAAGCGTGGTCAGATGCTGTTTCATTTGCTGTTGGTCATCCTGCGAAACCTTCGCGCCCAGCGGGACCTCCGACGCATCCCCGCGACGGCGATTCATGCTGCGCTTATAATCTTCCAGCGTGACGAAGGATTCCGGGGCCTGGCCTTTCAGGCTGATCGCCTTGCGGAAGGGGATGGTATCGCCAATCCGTTTCAGCAGTTCTTCATTAAGATTAGCGGCGTAGACGATTGCCGAGCGGTAGAGCACCAGAATGTTCTGCCACTGCTCGCTAAACCCGCTCAGGATTCCCATCAAACGCACGATTTCGTTCTCTATCTCGGCCTTGAGCTCCAGGTATTCTTTCTCGTCCGAGCGCAACAGGTCGGTGCGCGAAAGATTCGGATCGGCCTTGCAGTCGATGATGCCACTCAAGAAGTCCCGACTCCACGCCGGCAGCAGATCTTCTTCATTGCTCTTGACGAAAATTCGCCGGCACCACAGCCGCACGCGACCCATGTATGGGAACGAGGGCGAGGACGGAATAAAAAGCAGTCCGCAGGTTCTTGGGGTGCTCAACGGCAGAATGGTAATGGGCGGATCGACGCTCAGATCGGAATAGATCGTATCCCACAGATCCTGATAGCGCGCCTTGGGGTCGGTCGCGGCCTGCTGCCTGCGCTCGCTTGGGTGGCGGTAGAGAACGGGATCCGGGCGACTTTGTCCAGCCTCGTAGATGACAGGCTCGAGAATGTTGACCGGATCACTAAGTTCCGTATTGATATAGATCTGGTACGGCAGGAAAATCCCATATTCCTTGATGATCGCCTCGAGGTTTTTTTCTTCCAGAATCTGGTCGCGATACGCTTCCTTGATGAAAAGCGTCACCCGCGTCCCGGGTTCCTGCCTCTTGCTGGTGGAGATCTGAGTCTCGGTCGAGCCCTCTTCCATACTCCACTGAATCGCCTCACGCTTCCCCTGCCGCCGGCTTCTCGATTCGATAACCACTTTTTCGGCGATACACAGGCACGCCAGCCGGCCAATCGCATAGCGCCCGATCAGTCTTGACAGTTGTTCCTTGATGTCCTGCGTGCTCAGGTTTTTCTCCTTGAGCAGGTCTTCGAACCGCTGTCTTTTGTCGAGGTCCGCGCCGACCTTGTTCAGGACATCTGCTTCCTGGAGATCCATGCCGATGCCGTTGTCTTCGATGACCAGGGTCGAGTTCGTTCGGTCCGGCCGGATCAGAATCTGCTTCGTCTGCCCGGGGGCGAAGAACTTATCGGCCATGGAAAGCGCATCTGCGGCATTGGCCAAAATCTCGCGGATGGCCATTTTCGGCTCGGGGTAGAGCAGCCCGGTCAGGAGTTTGATCACATCCGGGGCGAATTCGAGTTTTCCTTTTGGCATGACACCACCTCATTTGTTCTATCAACGAATAAAATGCTTTGCGAAAGGCGACCCACAAGGGGTCGGGGCTACCATGCAATGTTCGCGCTACTCAATCGCCGGGGGCGGAAAGCGCAGCTGCTCAGGCCTGGCCCAGGGATGGATGTAGAGTCTTGGCGCAAACGCGTTGAGCCATTCTCCGCCCTCGTTCAAATTGATGGCATTCAATATCGCCGAACGGCCGTAACTGACCGCACGGGCAATGTGGCTGCCTTTTGCCATCGCCGTGTAAAAAGCGCGATAGAAAGGCGGCAACGTATAGTCCCACGGTCTGGGGTTCCAGGCCACCACCGCAGCAACCCCCTTGTCATTGAGCTGCACCGGGGGCTGCACAGCGCCGGGCCGGAAGTGGTCACTCACACAACAAGTCAGAAGCACCATCTGAAGCGTTGCCACATCGCCGATCTGGTCGAGCAGCGGTTTCCACGGCTCCTCGCGGTTGCCAACGGAGATGCGTTCAGGATGATGGTCATCTGCTGCGTCAGCAATGATATCCACCAGATTCACGCGCTTGGAACACAAGTCCTCATAAACCTCCCGACCGTTATCCCCGGTGTACTCCACTCGAGAGACAATTTCAAAATTGCGGGTCCGGCTGCTCAGGCTCGCCAACAAGCTGGACAAATTCTGCGCTTGTGTCGTCACGAGGAACTTCGAGTGTGAAGGAACGGAGACGATGGCCACACGCCACTTTTTCTCTTCAGCAACCGCAACGTTGCACTCTGCCAGCGAACCGAGGTTTGGCGAACGGGCAAGCACGATGGAGGAGGGCAGGCGACCAAAGGGAAAGAAGAACGGCGGGCTCGTCCCCAGTGTGCAGCCGACCAGAGTCTCCCAGAAAACCTCAAAGGGCCTGACGTCACCCGGCTGGCCATTCCTGACTTGCAGCAGAAGGGGGGCAAAGTCGAGGTTCTCGGTCACCGCACGTTCGAGCAAGTTTCGCAGCTCGTTCCGGTCCGTGCCGAAGATTCTATGAAACAGATGGCAGCCCGCCTGAAACCAATCGTCCCCGGCGGAGCCACCGACCGGCAGGGCCTCGAGGCGGCGCGCCTGCCGCCACCTTTCGAATCTTCCCTGGACGGTGTCCTCGCTGACTTCTAATTCAAAAATCTTCATCGCGGCCCTTTTCATTTGCCGGCGCGCGCCAGCTCGAGCGCTTGTTTGATCTGCGTTTCTGCTCTCTGATGGTGGCCTTGTTTTTTGTAGCAGTATGCCAGCATGAGCCTGAGCTCGAGAGACTCCTGCTTCCGCAGCAGCTCGTTGAGCAGTTTGCTCGCTGAATCCAGCTTTTCGGAATCGAGCTCTCCCAGCGCGTTTGCCAGGGCGCGCGCGCCCTCTGTAATATTTGGCGGCAATTGTTTTTCTTGCACCAGGCGGTGGATTGCTTTGGCGATCTCGTCTTCAGGCGTCTCACCCGACGCTCGCACGGGCCTTTCGGCGCCCAAATGCTGCGGCACAAATCCGATGGCCTCGTTAAAGCTCCGTTCTAGCGCGGCAGCGGTTTGGTCCAGGTTTGTTTCGAGCAGACGCCAGAAGGACCCGACCTGTTTTTTGGCTAAATCGTCGATTTCTTTGATGTGGCGGGCTAAGGTTGTCAGGATGGGAAAAGGGGGGGCGGTTGACTCCGAAGGCTCCGGCGCAGATGGTGTTCCAACCCTCGCAACTGCTTCGGAGTAACTCATCCCGGGGTCAGGTTCACCGGCGGGTGCGCCATCACGCTGCCGCACAAGAATAGCGGGCGGCTCTGGAATAACATCCGGCCAGGGAATTCGTTCTTCGTCAAAGGCCCTGGAAAGAAACCTCCGATAGGCCGTCATGCACGGTTCACAAAGAAGGAGGTGATCTTGAATCAGGTTCTGCTGCTCTTCAGTCAGCTCCTCCAGCATCAGCTTTTCAAAGTGCTCCGACGCTTGCCCGCACGTTAGACTCCCACCTGTTTTTTTGTAAAACATGATTATTTGGGCCTATTTCTATCCATAACATGGCGCGGCGAAGCCGCATGATCTGAGCAGTTAATTGGTGCAAACATCGAGCACAAAAAAGTCTCATACAAAGACGCTAAGAGCACGAAGCTTTCACCTAAACCCTGTTTTTTCTTTGCGTACTTTGCGGCTTTGCGTGATCAGAAACTCTTGGGCAGTGTAAATACATTCAAAAAAGAAGCAAATCATGATATTTTCCGAAACACTGGTCTCGATAGCTGGTAACCACTTCGTTAAATCTATTCAACATCTCGACATGCCTGGTGAGCGTCTGGTACGCTTCTTCCACTTCAGGGGATTTGTTCTCTATTGAAGCATAAGCATCGTGGATCTTTTTTTCCGTTTTTGGACCGACTTTCTCGATCGCGTTCTTAGCTAAGGTTGTGGCCACTGCGGAATTAAGTTTGAGCGCAACACAAGAGTTTCTTAATTCTTTCATCTCAACCTGGTGGCGGAACATATCCTCGAGACAGAATTTCTTATACCTGGTAATAATCCCATCATAAATATCCCAGACAAACTCAAAATGGTCGGCACTAAGAAACTGGTCCAGGTGAGCTTTTACCTTCTTGACGATCTGTTGCTGCTGCATAGCGGTCGTTTGCGCCAAATTCTGCCCGAGCGTCTTGTCGGTCAATTCATTGATGAAGTAGCGACTATTGGCACGCAAAAAGGATCCGAGCTTCTTTTTCCTGTTGGCAGCAAGGTCAGCGAGCCATTTGTCAATGAGCAGCAGGATGACATAGACAGACACCTTGACGTCCCGGAGGTACTTTTTTCTGCGGCTTCGCAATTGGTCATAGTTATTCTCAATATCTCTTGCTTTTTTTAGTGGGTAGATGATGCTCTGGCAGAATCTGCGATATCTACTGCCTGTATGTTCGAACAGCTCACCAACAAAATCCGATTCAATTTCGCGAGCAAGCTGCGAAATATCCTTTTGCCATATCTCATTCACAGGCAAAACATCCCACGGCAACGAAATATATTGCAGCGTAAGGTGAGCAAATTCACATTTGCAATACAAAATATGGGCTTTGACGAACAACCGAAATTTTTCACCGGCGCTTTTGCGCTCGAGTTTCTGGAATAGCCGGTGCCATTGCGTCACCAGTTCCACTACACCATCAATATTGAACATCTCTGAGTCTGGTCTTGTTGCAATGAATTGATCCAGACTTTGTTCAGCATCGAGTGTTTCCTCATTCAGTGAGAGCCAATATATTTCTTTGTACCGCTTATTTTCTGCGTTGCAGCCTTTCTGTAGCAGAGAGTCGAATCTTTCGTTGATCGGAGCATCCTCCGTGTTCTCGTCCCATACCAGAGCCGGTGTCATGATCTCCGGCAAAAGCGCTGCGAGCAACGACCGATTTAGTATGATGATTTCCACTTCTGTTCTGTTGCGTTTGTCCTTCTGAAGGATGGTTTTGGCACGACCCGTGAGCCGCAGCCGTGACATGAGCGCCTTCAGGTTATCCGGAAGATCCATGTCATGCAAAGTCCTATTGATGGCAACGACCAGTTGGCTCTTCAAGACTCTCACGGCCTTTTTGTCTGGTTGTCCACCCGTCACCTGAGCTTCTAATTTCTCTATTGCTGGTGTTCTTTTGCGCAATTTCGCGACTAACCCCCGCATTGCAGGTGTGGACGGCTTTCGCAAGCTGTCAAAAAACACCTGCCAATCGACGATATCCTCACTGTCAAGCCGCCAGATTCTCGATTTCTGCTCCGCTGCTTCCGCAAATTTGCCGCCACTAACTCGAGTATCCACCTTGAAGATTGCGGCCTGTGCAGCGTTCCCAATGATTTGTTCCTTTCGCTCTCGATCACTCGTCCAAATAAACCGCGACCCAATGACCCAGGCTCGGGTCCATAAGATGTTGAAAACCTGCTCAAAAGCGGTGTCCTGCCCTGCTTGCCATCCTGAAAAAATTTCTTTGGTGATCCTGGGCGTCGACAATTCTGGGACCCCTCCCTAGTCGTGCTCGTCGTGAAATGATTTGAGAAATGTGAGAATTGTAAAAGATAAAACAATTCCGACCTATTTGCAACAAAAAATAGTTGGGATTTTACCCAAACCCTGTTCCTCCCTGAGTCAGAAAACGCCCGCGGCATTATTGTAAGAACTATCTCAATCTTCACCTCCTTAAATCCGGATCAACCGGGACCCGAAAAACCAAAGAATGACAAGAGATTAGCAGTCAAGTGACTACTCACTTCATCCGTGTTCAATCCGTACTACAAGCCCACAACATTGTGCTCTCTCTTCAAAGTTTTGTACGCTTCAGAATATAGTTGAGCCACGGATTTACACTGATAACGGTTCTTGTCAAGAATGGACAATACCTCATATTCAAATTCAATACTCATCGTGCCAATTCGTGCAAATTCGTGGCTGAATCAATTATTGCGTTGCGGCCCGGGGCCGCGCCGTGTCCATCAGCGGCTTATTCTCTCAATCAATGTTCACCCAAAAAGCACCCTCTCATCCAATCCCCTACAGGACTACGAAGCCACCGCCCGCGCCGGGACACGGAGGAGATCACAAATGATGCTCTCCGCAACCCGCTCCAGGCGAGCGGCCGCCTCACGGACCACCGGGTCCGAGCTAAGCGCTCGACCGATCTGCTCGATGCGACTCAGGTTGCCGAGGATGAGCTTGTAGATGGGGACACACTGGTTGCCGTGGCCCCATACGACTTCGAGCCGCAGGAGCTCACCAAAGGCCCGGGTGAGTTTCGCAAACAGCTCGAGCGCGCGCTGCGGCAGCGCGTTGATGTGGATGCCCTCCAGACCGCCGAGCCCGGACAAGAAATCCCAGATCGCCGGTTGCGGATAGACCGTCGCAAAAAATTCCAGCAGCAGGTCGCTGATGCTGGCGCGCAGCTCACACAATTCACCGCTGAGACACAGATACAACAATTCAACGGCGTGCTGGAAATGGGTCAGCGCCAGGGCTTGCGCCGTCAACATGCCGACGCGCTGGTCCTCATGCCAGGCTGCCTGGAAGACATGGCGCCCGAGCCGGTACATCAGGTCGTCGAGGCGCGAGACAACATCGACGCCGCTTTGCCCCAACAACCCGGCCGTTCCGTCGCGAAAGGGCGAGAGCCGGATGGTGTACGCCTCATGGCCCCAGCTCATCAGCTTGGCAAACCGCTCATCCAGAAGCGGGTAGCCCGGGCTCATGTAGTAGTCCTGCACGATGAGACTGTAATCAGCCCAGCAGTCGCTCTGCACCCGGCACAAGTAGTAGACCGGCATGCCATAGTCGAGCATGCGCACCTCGAACTTGAGGTCGGACCGTCCCAGGTCGCCAAGCGTGCTGCGCAATTGCATTTGGTCGGCCAGGGAGACCTTCTGTTTGCCGAAGCGGCTCTCCAGGGTGAACTCTTCCTTCAGCAGGGCGGTCATCCGGGCAACCTGCGAGATGGGCCCGCCCTGCCGGGCGAGCCGCAGCCGCAATTCATCGTAGAGACGAAGCTGTTGCAGCAAGGGCTGCAGCAAAGTTTCGGTCACTTGTGGCTCGCTGGCATAGCTATAGCCATAGCTGTACCAATCGTCCCTGGCACCAGGCTGCCCACCCTCTTTGTTTTCATGTTCTGACTTCATTGCATTCACCTCATGCTTTATCGTTGTCGAGCTACCAACTTGTTTCTTTCGTTCAGGCAGGAGGCGACGTAGACGGCGATCTTGCGCGCCACGGCCTGATAATCCGTCAGCTCCGTCCGGGTGACCCGGATGACTTTATCGAGCAGCTCTTCAAAGCCCGTTTTGCTTTCCACACCGAGCGCCACCAGCGTGGTGTGGAGCTTGTTTTGGCAGGAATCGTACAAGGACTCGAACAGCGACAGCACCTCCTGCTGGCCGGTTTTCTTGCCATTGAACGAGCGGTTCCAGGCGCAGTCGGTCAGGAGGATCAAATAGACCATTCGGCCCCGCGCCACGGCCTGCGCCTCTTGCATCATGAAGGCAAGGGAAAGCGCGTCCGATTGCACGCCGGTTCCGGTGTCTGGCAGGGTCACGACGGCCCGCGCCGCCTGCGGGCGGCCCGTTGTGGGCGTCTTCTTCGGGTGATAAATCCACTGCACCAGCGGCCCGGCCGTCCCGGGCCGAATCGTGCCGCTGTGGTAAAGTCCGGCCAGAACCTGAATCTCGGTTTTGGCTGTGGACGTGAGCCAGGCGGCAGCAAGAAGCTTGAGCAATTGCATTTGGTTGTGATTCAACGATCCCGAGCCATCGCAGGCGATGACCAGAACCGGTCTCCCGCGACGGTCCGCCTGCTCGTGAATCCGCCAACGTTCGAAGATGGCGAGGGAAAAGTAGGCCAGGGGCAAGCGTGAATTGTCAAACCTGCTGCCGCTGGTGCAGAACCGTTGGACGATTGGCAGTTGTTCGACGTTCGGATACAGAACGCGGCGGAGCTCTTCGGTCAGGTGTTTCGAGTCGTTCACAAGCTGTTCGTAGGCGGGCAGATCATCCGAGAGTTCCACCGGCCGGTCAAAAAGCTCACCGTGCGCGGTTTCATTTTCGCCAAGCTGCACCGTCACCTCATGGCCGTCGGCGGGATTGCCTTCAACCGGGCCGGGTTCAAAACCACTCGCCCGCAGGGCGACCTCGACCAGGTCGGAACGCATGTCCTCCCACTCCTTCTGCTGTCCGCCCGCTTGCATGACGGTTTCGCTGAAGTCGGTCAGGAGCTCCTGGACTGCCTCCGGCACCGCCTCATCCATCTCACCGGAAGGGGGCGAAAGGGTGTCCTCGTATTCGTTCCGGCCGGCATTCAGCATGGACTCTTGAACCTGCTCAGGCAGATCGCCTCGCTCAAAAAGCGAAGGCGGCTGCTGTCCATCCAATGGCGGGACGTTTTCGTCGAAAGTGGGGCTGGCTGGTTTGTTGTCAAACTCGAAGTCCATGGCCTCGCCCGCCTTTTGCAACCGTTCCAGGATATCAGCAGGCAGAGACTCCCTGTGGTCGCGTGGCGCTGATTTTGGCAGAAAGTGGGCAAGCTGGCGGCATATATCGGCAACCCACATGGCACCGAGGTCGACCAGCTCATCTGATCTGGTCTCAGAAATGACCGCAAAATAGGTCGCACTGGCGGTCCACACGACGTGAAAGATTCGCTGTGTCATGGGATGGAGCCCGAGCGCTTGCCAATTCGGGTAGATGTCCCCGTACAAAACAACCCCCTCGACAATTTCAGGCAGCGACCGGAATTTGAGATTTTGCATGGAGGCCGAAAAGAGACGATAGACCTCGACCGCTGCCATGCCGGGCGTGCGCGAGAGGTCTTCCATGAGCAAGCGCGTCTCGACGATCTTCGTGACCCGCACCGCCACCTCCTTGTAGACCCCTGGCTCGGCCTCCACCTGGTCGTGGCCGGCCGGATCCTCGAGGTAGTTTTGCACATATTCCTGCAGCGTGCTCCCCTGTGCCCGTGCCCGGAACTCCAGGAAGCCGGTCAGACCGATTGCGGCAAAGGCGGCATGCGTTGCCGGATAAGTCGAGTAGCATGGGCTGATCTGCGGCTTGACCAGTGGCTTGAAGCCGTTGCCATTGGATTGCCCGGAGAGCCGGGCCGCAGCCCGCTGGTACCGCTTCACCAACCGATAGAACATCTTTTGTGCCGGCAGGCGCACGTAGTAGTCGAGGTTCGCTTTGAAAGCGTCGCCAACGCTGATTCCAGCCCAGTCCGTCTTGCTGCGACGCGGCCGGTAGGAATAGGAGGCGCCGGAGTCTGACTCGTGGAGCGTCATTTGTACGGCGTGGTCGGGTCTTGTGGTCATCGTGATCTCCTCTGAGCTTGATTATTCCTGGTAAAGGTTCCAACACAGTCTCTGACTGTGTTTTCGTGTCCTGGCCAGCACCCTGGGCCTCAAGTACACGGTCAGAGACCGTGCAGGGATCAGTGCCGGTTCAAAACAAGTTCTCAGCAAGGTCCAGCTCTTCCTCGTGCACGGAGTGCAGGCCGAACACTTTGTTGAGCACGCCAGGAATCAATTTCTTGTCTTCATCGCTGGCATTGCCCAGGAGGGTGGCCAGGGCCACTTGCTGCAGCGTCAGGTGCCGCATCTTTTCGGCCATGGTCAGGAAGGCCAGATAGCCGTAGATGGTTGGCGGTGGCACCGATTGCAGCGCGCCTTCCGAGCGCGCCTTGCGAATGGTCTGGCCCATGTTCACGACCTTCTCGACCAGCTCATGATCGGCCTCTTGCTTTGCGGCGCGCAGGAGGTGCTTCAGCACGATGACTTCGTGTTCTGCAGGCAGATAATCCAGAGTCAAGTTGATCGAAAACCGCCTTTTGAGCGCATCATCGAGCGTCACCAGCGTGTGCGTCGAGTCGCTTTCCGCCTGATAATTGCTGTCGGCGACCCAGGCGATGCCCTGCCCGGCGATGCGCGTGGCATCCGGCAAGATGATGTCGCCTTTGGTCATGAGGTTCAACAGCCCGCCCTGCACGCTGGAGGAATGGACGCGCCCCATTTCACGCAGCCAGATCAGCGGGTAGGCGGCGTTCTTGTTGGCGGCGATTTCTTCCAGTGCCTGCACCAGCGTGCTCTTTTCATCATAGGTGGTGCCATTGGCCAGGGCACGGCGTTGGTACAGCTCACCCGGGGCCTCGAAAGTCGCCATCTCGATGGGATAGACCTCGAGCGGCTTTTCGGTGAATTTCAGCGCTGCGGCCACCGGCATGAAGTTGTCCGGCACCAGATACAGGGCCTCCAACAGCGAGCTCTTCGCACTGCCCGTGGGCCCGCTCAAGTGGATAAACTCGTGATTGACAATGCCGTAAACCAGCGTCTCGAGTACCCATTTGCTGATGAAAAGCGGGGTGCCGCCGGGCACGGGTTCCAGCATAATCAGATCGGTTGGTCCGGCAGTGAGGTACTCCTTTTGTCTGCTGACGCGAAAGATTTGTTTAGCCATAGCTCCTCCAGCGATGTTGTTGAGTAAGATGATCCAATTTATTTCGCAGACTTCGCTGCGGAAAAAGTCATTTAGCGCTTCGCGCCGTCATTTGCCCTGCGGGCGTCATTTGGTCCTTGGGTGCGCAATGACGCCCCGCAGGGCTATTGACAACACCTGAAGAGCCAAGCTCAAATGAAGGAAAGCTGTAATTGCGCTGCGCCCGGCACCGCTTGCACCACCAGTGTCTTGCCCGCAGGTGGTGGCTTGCGCTCCTGCACCTGCATCAGGGCGGCGGCGCTCATGGCCCGGGCTTTCTCCAACAGGGCGCGCGCGCCGGAAGAGAGAATGTTCTCGTCAAAAGCCTTCATCAGGTCCGAGCCCAGACCGCCCGCGAGCTGCACTTGCCCAACCTCCAGTCGCAGCCGTTCACACCCCGAAACCAGGGCCTGGCGCACAGCGGTTTCGACGATGGCCGCCAGAGCCCCCTCGTCCAGGGGCTCGAACATGATCGGCGACCCCACACGGCTCAAAAACGCATTGGAGAGCATCTCCTTTATTTCGAATTCGACCCGCTTGCGGACCTCGCGCTGGGACAGGGTGTTTTGGAACCCCAGGACTTTGCGCACCGACTCGTCGAGATTGTTGGGCAGATTGATGGTGAAAGCAAAAATGAGATTGGCGCACGAAAACATGGCCCCCGCAGCGCTCTGAGCCTCTCCCGTCTCCAGCACCTGCAGAAACAAGTCCGCCAGCGCCGCGCGGACGGCGGGCACCGCGTGGTCGAGGTCACTGACTTCGATCACGGCGCCGGTGTGGTGTTTGGCGGCTTCTTCCAGACGACCGCTTTTATGGGAGTCCACAATGCCACGGGCGGAGCCGAGCAATTGCGACCGCGCCGTATAGTGGTCTGGCATGCTGGCTGCGTCGATATTGATAAACGGCACGCCAAGCCTCTGAGCGATCAAGTAAGCACTTTTCGACTTTCCTGTTCCCGGCGTCCCCTGCGCCAGATATCGGATCGGCTGGTGTGCCGGGCGCGTCAGGCACTCCATCTGCAGACGCGAGACCAGCTCGGTGAGCGCATCATCCTGCCCGAGCAGCTCGCTCTGCAAAAACGGCAGCAGGTCCGGGTCTGTCAAAGCGCTGGTCAGCCGTTCTTGCACGCGTGGCGACCGGGACGGCGTCCGCTTCTGGTCGAGCCCGGAGAATGTTTCCACCAGGGTTTGCACGTTGGCCAGGAATTCGCTGCCGCCCGCGAAGCTGTCGCCGCGATGCCAGGCGCCGATCTCCCGGTTGACCAGGAATGGCAGAAGACGCAGCCGGTCCGAAACAGGGACGGTTTCCAGCACCTGCATGATATTCTTCTGAATTTTTTCCGCCTCGGCCTGTGGGATTCCGCCTCCTGCCGCGCCGAAATGGCGCACGGCAAACCGGGTGAGCACCTCCAGGGGAATTTCTGGGCAGTGGCGCACCACCGGAGAAAGCGGATCATGCTCGCCCCCCTGGCCGCCGCGAAAAACAGCCTGCAACTGTTGATAGGTGCCGGTAAAAAGCACGGCCTTCTGGCTGGCAGCCAGCGCCTGCAGCAAGGCCCGTACTTCGCGGCCCAATTCATACGGATTCGAGCCAAGATTGAGGGTGACGGCCGGCAGAACCAGGACCCCGGGCGCCTTGCCAGCCAGCTCGATCACGGCCGGCGCCGGAATGGCCGGCAGTTTGAACCGACCGAAAGAGCGTCCGCTCTGCTGTCCCGCCCAGGCCAGGGCAGAAAGCGCGAACTGCTCGACAATGGCGCACGGCACGGCGAGGGCAACAGTCAACCCGGCGGTCAAGTAGTCGACGGTCTCAGCAGCCCAAGCATGCACGTCGATAAGCGCACCGCTATCCTCGTCCCACGCCACAACCGGGTCCAGAAACTTTGCCACAGGTTTATATTGTTTCAGCAAGCTGATATCCTGCCGCACCGCCGGCAGCTCAGCTTGCAGTGATTTTGCCAGCGCGTCAATTTTTTGCACTTCAGACAAAAAAGCGTTCGAGCGCGTCAGGGACATGGGTGCCGCCCGGACCTGCATTTCGACCCAGAGCGAGACTTCATCGGACTCAGGCTCCTGTGTTGTCCGCCAGCGCACCTTGTCACTTAGACCGGATAAACGTTGCATCATGTTAACCAGCGAGACACGCATGTCAGCGCCGGCCCGCACTAGCTCGAACAGCACGGTCATGGTTTCCGCGCCGAGCTCGCCCCTGGCCGCCAGGATGCCCGGCTCATTTGCCCCTTCACGCCTGGCAGCATGAAAAATGTCAGACGGCGTGCGCCAGACAACATCCAGGTTGAGGGCGCGCTGGAGCAAGTCTGCGACTTGCCCGAAAGCTTGTTCCGCAGAAGTCGAACAGTAAAGGCTTCTTTCTAGTGGCTCCATGTCGCGTTCTTGTTCCTCCCAGGTTAGGGTCCACCCAGATTCGCGCTCATTCGTGCCAATTCATGGCCAATGGTTTTATTCCCCTCAGATGGGGTCCATCCAAATTCGTGCTCATTCGTGCCAATTCGTGGCCAATGGTTTTACTCCTTCTGGAGCGAAGACCGGGGCATGTCGTGCGCCTTTACCCTTCATGACCTTGCGCTGCCGAGCTATCTGACATTGCAATCCGAGGTTTTTCATTTTTCTTTCTGAGCCAGAACCTTGCGGGTGTCCAAAAAGACGGATCAAATTGTGGACTCTTTGAGGCGTAATTATCGGGGCTGTCCAAAAAGGTTCCTCGTGCCTGTCATTTCGAGCGAAGCGAGAAATCTGTTCGTGAAGGGACTGCGATGTAAGTAGTTGTTTTCGTGAGTCCTACGATTGTTGTCTTGTCAGATTCCTCCCTTCGGTCGGAATGACATTTCTGGTCTTTTTGGACAGCTCCGTTACGTATTCGGATAGATTTTTGCAGCAGCAACTGGGTGTTCCCCGATTTGCGAGGCTATTTTTGTGGAACTTACAGCCTGAAGACAACCTTGCGAAGGGATTGAACCTTCGCAAGGTTTGTTCGCTTGAATGTACGGTGAGAAAATTTTTCTGCATCTTGGTTGGTTGGTTGTATTTTTTTGTTGGAAACCAACCAGAAAGGACGGACAGCCCATGACGATTCAGCAGGCAGCTTTCAGGATTCTCCACGAAAGGTCAAGACCAATGTCAGCGAAAGAGATTGCTCAGACCGTATTAGATAGGAAGTGGAAGAAAAGCGATTCCCGGGATCCGGTGACTTCCCTGGCACAGGCGCTCGAGAAAAACATCCGTGGCGGGGTGTATAATGATCCGGAGCTCGTTTTCATTCGCGGTGAACGAGGCCGGCGGATAGGGCTGCCGGCGTGGAAGGATGTCCGAACCGTTCCTGCACCCGACACCTCGAGCACGCGAGAAATCAGATTGTATATTCCGGAGACCCTGCACGACAAGCTGCATCTTGCAGCTCAGGCCAAGATCGCCAGCTCTTTTGAAGAAACCGTGATCGTGGTTCTGCAGAAAGGACTGAACGCCCTTTCTGCGCAAATCAAACAAGGTGTCGCAAAACAGCTCGACCAACTCGATGAATTGTGCAGCTTATGAATGTTTTTGTTGACACAATCATTTATTTTTTGTATAAAAATAGTCCGGGCAAAGAGATGGCGGTCCAGTAATCAATTAGTGATTGATCGAAAACGATGAAACGTTTCCAAGAGGGGTGTCATTCCGAACCCGTTGTTCAGGGTGAGGAATCTGTCATCGCAGATTGGGACATTAAAAAACAAAGCCTTAAAGGCAATTAGTCTGTGCATTGACAGATTTCTCCCGTTGGTCGAAATGACAGCGACGGCGTTTTCGGTCAATCAGCAAATAGGACAAATCATGGACCCGGCGTTCTCCACTTTTAGATTCCTGCAGCACGTTATTTAGTCGATTTGCGACCTTCGTCGAACGCTCTGTGCTCCCGGTGTTTTCGACGCGCCCGTGCCCTGAAATCCAGAACTTGTTAGAACTGGCTCAACCATTCTGACAAGGTCACGCTATAATGTAAAACTGATAGCATCCAACCATGCGTGTGAACGTTTTCCAGCCCGACGGCTCAGTGCAGGCCGGCTGCTTGACGACCCGGACACGGGACCTTCTCGCCAAAGCTGTTGAGAAAGCGGTAGCATTTCGTGCGACCAACCTGCAGCCTGAGCACATTTTTCTCGTCTGTTGTAGCGCCGCCTTCCCGCAGGCAAGAAACCTGGTCAAAAGCGCGCTCACATCAGGGTCCACCGAGAATCTTGAAACAGCGCTGCAGACCCTGCTCTGCGACGACCAATCTCTGCCGATCCCCGCGATCAACCTCGACCGGGCGTCCATGTCCCAGACCTGCCGCAGCGTTTTTGCTGACCTGGAAAGTTGGCTCAAAACCACCGGCAGCGCCCGGATCGAACCTGAGCGGCTCCTGAGCAGCGCGCTCAGACACCTGGAAGAAGACACGCTTGCGCTCATGAGCAAGGTGCTGGACATCCAGGCCCTGCGACAGTCCCTGGACCACCTCTTGCAAGCGGAAACGACCGAGGTGCTGATATTCGACAGCAGCTCCAGGGCGCTTCGGCTCGATTTGTTCAACCGGCCGGCACAAGAAGCGCTTCGGCTGGCGGGCAAAAGTGCCCGGGCCACCGGTCATGACAAAATCACGCCAGCTCACATTCTGATCGGACTCTTCAAGCTGGAGGGCGGATTTGCCGAAGAGGCGTACCGGATGTTTGTTCCCCCCTCCGTCCATGCTCAGCAGCCGGCGGTGGTTCTGGAGAATGCCATCCGCGGTCCGAATCCGGCACAGCAAACAGTCAGCCTGGATGAAGCGGGCTTTGTGGCCGCAGCAGTGGAGGTGGTCACCCAGGCCGTCCGGCTGGCTCACCTCGACAATCTGGAGAACACCAACGAGGCCTGCCTGCTCAGGAGTCTGCTCCTGCATGGGGACTTTCGAGTCAAGAATTTGCTCTCCTCGCCGCCCTTTTCCTTCAATCTGCAAGAGCTCATTCACTATATCGAGCAGTCGGCCAGGGCTGCGCAACGCGCACCTTTTGACTCGAGTCTGTCCATCCCCTTTGCCACTGACCTGACCCAAAAGGCACGCGATGGCAGACTGACCGAAGTTGTCGGACGGGAGGCGGAGCTGGAGAACATCAAACGCACCTTGTTCAAGAAAGAGAACAACAACATCATCTTGCAAGGTGAGCGCGGCGTCGGCAAATCGAGTATTCTGGACGGTCTCGCCCTGGATTTTCTGGACAACGAACGCGAAGTCTTCCGCCACATGCACGTGCTGCGCGTCGATTGCAAGAAGCTGGCCGCCGGCGGTGAACGCGACATCGGCAAAATCCTGGAGCCGGCACGCGGCCGGCGCAACCTTATCCTGGCCTTTGACGACCTCGACACGCTCATTGCCATGGCCCCGCCCGCCGGGGAGTCGATGAATCCGACGCGCCGGCTTCTGTGGGAGGCGTTGAACGAAAAGAAGATTCAGGTGGTTCTGACCCTGAGGGCGGATACCTACGCCATTCATGTGGAAACTGACCCGGATTTCCTGAAATTCTTCGATGTCATCCGGATCGAGGAAATGTCGAAACCGCAAGCCGTGGCCGTGGTCACGCGGCGCAAAGCCGAGATTGAGCAGGAGTACGGGGTGCCGGTCGCCGACAGCGCAGTCCGGAAAGCGGTGCTGTTGACCCACGATTATCTGATCAGCGAGCGGTTGCCGGAAAAGGCGTTCGCCGTGGTGCGCGCCTGTTGCGACCGGCTGCGCTACGACGCCGAAAGCGGCAACAAAAAAGTCGAGGTGACCGACGAGGCCGTCATTGCTGAAATCGCCCGGCTGACCAAGCTTCCGGCCGCGATGATTTCGGGCATCGGCGAGGTCTCCAGTTATGTCGAGCTTTTGTCGCAGAGCATCGTCGGACAGCAAGAGGCGGTGCAAGTGGTGTCCGACAAGCTGGAGTTGATTCATGCCGGCATGAATGATAAAAACCGGCCCGCAGCGGTGCTGCTGTTCGCCGGGCTGACCGGAACCGGCAAGACAGAGCTGGCGCGCACCGTGGCCAGTATTTACGCAAAATCCAGAAAGCTCATCGCCTTCCACATGGAAGAATTCACCCAGGAGTTTGCCGAAAGCAATCTGATCGGCGTGCCAGCCGGCTACAAAGGGCACGAAAGTGGCGGCCCGCTCATCAACGCCCTGAATGCCGACCCCTACTCCGTGCTCCTGTTTGATGAAATCGAGAAGGCGCACCCGGTGGTGCTCAAACCACTGCTGCGGCTGTTCGATACCGCTGAAATCGAAGACCGCAAGAACGTCAAAGCTCGCGGGCACCGCGCCTTTATCATTCTGACCTCCAACGTTTGCTGGGAGGTGATCGACGCAGGCCTGAAGGTCAACAAGCCTTTCGACCAGATCAAGGACGACTTCTTGCGGGCCCTCTCCACCGCCCGGCACCCGAACACCGGTCAGCGCTATTTTCCGCCGGAGTTTCTCGGCCGGCTCGACGACCTCGTGCTCTTCAAACCGCTGGACGAGCAAGCCATGGTGCAGGTGGCGCAGCTCATGCTGGACGCGCTGGCAGTCGAGTGGCAGGAGAGCCGGGAAAAGACGCTGCACTTTGCGCCGGAAGTCGCAGAGTTCATCGGCCAGCTGAGTTATCGCGAAGATGTCTCCGGCCCGGACCGGCTGTGTGGGCGGGTCGTCAGAAAGAATATCGAGAGGATGGTGAAGATGGAGCTGAAAAACAAAGTGCGGGAGATCAAAAATAAGAAAGATGTTTTTATCTCACTCGCCGGCAACCGGGTGAGTGTCAGCGCAGAACTTCAGGTGGATAGGCTGTAGGCTTTTAGACTGTTAGGTTTTGCACAATGTTCTAATCAACGCGCTTCTTCCTACAGCCTAAAAGCCTACAGCCTGAACACCTGGTAGGAAGAATCGATGAGAGATCATACGAAACTTCGGGCTTTTGAGTTAGCCGACGAATTGGCATTGAGAATCTATCAAAAACGTACAGCCTAAACACCTACGATGCAAAACAAACTCATCGGCCAAACCATTGCCGGCAAATACCGCCTGCTCAGCCATCTCGGCTCCG
>JBHHXT010000085.1:0-19311 GCA_046757165.1 bacterium
TATGTTAATCAATTTAAGTGCGTTGAATGGCAGCGCAGGTTATGCTTTCGTTTGAAGACTGGAATTCGTGTTGTTTAGATGAGACTTATTCACTTCACCAGCGTTTTCAATTCCTCCAGCAGAGATTCAATCACCCTGAATCCGCCTTCCCAGAAGCTCCCTTGTGTGAAATCCAGCCCCATTTTTTGCACGTGTTTCTCCGGCCAATCTGAATCGCCGGCGGCCAGGAGCGCACGGTATTTCGGCACAAACGCCTGACCCTCTTCTTCATACCGGTTGAACAGGGCCAGCACAAACAGAGCGCCGAAGGTATAGGCGTAGCAGTAGAAGCGGCTGTGAATGAAGTGTGGGATGACCGACCAGAACCACTTTTCTTCCTCCAGAAAATCGACGGCGTCGCCATACATTTCATCCCGGCGGCGGAGCCACAACATGCAGAAGTCGTCAGCGCTCAGCCGGCGTTTGGCGCCTTCGAGGTGGGCGTCCTGCTCGAAAAGGGTGTACATGGTCTGGCGCGAGATGGTGCCGAAAAAGTCCTCCAGTTTCGAGGCGATGATCTGGATGCGGCTATCGCGCTCTCGCTCCTGGGCCAGAAGATTGCGCGTCAGCAGCATCTCCGCAAACACCGAAGCCGTCTCTGCCAGAATCAGCGGTGGGTGGAAAGTCAAGATCGATTCCCGCTCGCTCGACAGAACCGTATGCAGCGCGTGTCCGAATTCGTGGGCCAGGGTGTAGACGCTGTCGAGGTTGTCGACGTAGTTCATGAGCACGTACGGGTGCAGCGAGGGGGCGATGCTGTAGCAAAACGCTCCCCCGCGTTTGCCGCGCCGGATTTCTGCATCGATCCAGTTCTCCTCGAACGCTCTTTTGATAATGGTTCCGAACTCCGGAGAAAAGCTGCCGAAGCTCTCCAGCACCATTTCCTTGCCTTGCTCAAAGGGGACCACCCGCCGTGATTTTACGACCGGGGCATACAAATCGCTGCCGCGCAGTTTCGGCAGCCCCAGCATTTTCGCTTTCAGCCGGCAGTACTCCTGCGCCAGGTGATTGTGCGCCGTCGTCACGGCGATCATAGTTTCGACAACCTCGGTCGGCGTCTTGTTAGTCAGGTGGGTGGGTTGAATCGGGCTGTCATAGCCACGCAGCTCCATCTCGGTGGCGTGGTCTTTGATGATGTTGCCGAAAATGTTGGTGAAAATCAGGGCATTCTCTCCGTACTTGCCATCGTGGGCGACCTTGGCTTTTCGTCTGAGGGCTGCGTCCTGGTTTCGCTGCAGCTCTCGCAGCTCGCTCTGGGTCAATTTTCTCATTTCACCATCGATCTCCAGCTCCCACTCGAAGGCGGCGGTGAATTCATCGAACAGGTTGACGAACGCCGTCTTGCCGGAGAGATTCTTGCGATTGATGAGCTGTTCCTCTTTTTCGGACAACATGTAGGGCGTGAACAGGCGCAAGGCTTCAATGTGGTGGCGGTAGGGGTCCAGTTTGCCCGTTGCGAGAAATGATGCCATCCTGGCATCTGGAATTTTTTGAATCTCCAACGAGAAGAAGAGAGTTTTGTTGCTGAGGCGGGTGAGCGTGTCCTGTACTTTGGCCACCATCGCTTTGTATTTGTCGGACTTCCCGTTCGCTGTGAACAGGAGGTTGGCCATGGCGTAAGGCCGGTAGCCTTTTTCGAGCAGGTCTTCGTAATCCTGCAGGGCCTGAAGCAAGCGCTCCGCCGTACAATCCTCGGCTGAGGTTTTTTCGTAGTACTTGTCTTTGAATGTTTCAGCAGACGCCACAGCAGCTTCAATGTCTTTATCTATTTGCGGGTCATCTTCGCCCGCGTATAAGTCACTCAGATCCCAAACGATCCCTTCAGCCTTTTCCATTCTGTTCTCCCGGATTGTGTTGCCCATGCCTGCCCAGTTAAAAATCGTTGATGGCGCAGAATGCAAATTTACGATTTTGCAAAGCAGAAGCAAGCGCTATTGCACTTTTTTCATGCAAAGTGCCAGAAAGGCGAGGCCTGTCAGACATGCTGACAACTTGAAGTGACCGCATTGAAGAAGGTGAAAGGGAATTGCGCAATTCTGTCGAAAGAGGCAGCAAGCCCGGTCGTCGGCGGCCGGGCACGATCTCCTGTGAAATCATATAGTTGAGCCAAGCTTTCTCTTTTGGCATACAATTTGATTCAAACGCTGCGGTCAATCAAAATGACAGAAAGGGAGAGAATCATGTTTGACTTTTTTAATTTCTTTGAATCATCTGCAACCCAATCGGCGGAAGCCAGGCGACTTCTGGGGTTCACGGGCGTCGGCTTTCTTTTGGCCGCATTGGCCATTTTTGTTTTTCCGGAGCTGGTGGCTTATCTGGTCGCGACGATTTTGCTCTGGCTGGGTGGCACGCTTGTCGGTCTGGCGCTCCGGTCGAAAACGCAAGGTGCAGGGGATCAAACATTGCGCTATGAGTATTATGAATTTTTGTAAACCGAACCGGGCGCCTGGTCGGTTACTGAAAAAGCCGTCATTTGAGCTTTGATCGTCATTTGTTGTCATTTGCCCTGCGGGTGTCATTGAGCAAGCAAGGACCAAATGATGCCCGCAGGACATTCGATATTAGAGTTTAGGATTTCGAATTTCCGGCTTGTCCGGCTTAGGAGGTTAACCCATGACATTTGATAAATTCACCCTCAAGGCACAGGAAGCGTTTGCGGCTGCCCAGCAAATCGCGACCGAGTACGGGCAGCAGCAAATCGAAGTCGAGCATCTGCTCGAGGCACTGCTGCAAGAGCGCGAGGGCGTGCCGGTTTCTATTTTGAACAAAGTCGGGGCGAATGTGGCGCAGCTCCAGGATGCTGCAGAAGCGGAATTGCGCAAACTGCCGCGCGTCTCCGGGTCAGGGGCCGTGGGCAATGTCTACATTTCAAAGCGGCTGAATCAGGTGCTGAACGCGGCCATGCAGGAGATGCGACAACTCAAAGATGAGTATGTCAGCACTGAGCATTTGCTGCTCGCCATTGTGGCGGAAAAGAACAGCCCCCTGGCAAAGACCTTTCAGCAGCAGAGCATCAACAAGGACACCATCTACAAAGCGTTGAAAGAGATCCGAGGCAGCCAGCGCGTCGTCGACCAGAATCCTGAACAAAAATATCAGGCCTTGCAGCGTTATGGCCGGGACGTGACGGATTTGGCCCGACAGGGCAAGTTAGACCCGGTGATTGGCCGGGATGAAGAGATTCGCAGGGCGGTTCAGGTGCTTTCACGCCGCACCAAGAACAACCCTGTGCTGGTGGGGGACCCCGGTGTGGGCAAAACCGCCATCGTCGAGGGCATCGCGATTCGGATCGCGCACGGGGACATTCCCGAGTCCCTCAAAAACAAACGGTTGATCGAGCTGGAAATGGGCACCCTGATCGCGGGCGCGAAGTACCGCGGAGAATTTGAAGAGCGGTTGAAGGCGGTCTTGAAAGAGATCGAGCAGAGCGAGGGCCAGGTGATTCTCTTCATCGATGAACTGCACACCATGGTGGGCGCCGGGGCTGCCGAGGGCGCCGTGGATGCGGCCAACATGCTCAAGCCCATGCTGGCGCGCGGCGAGCTGCGCATGATCGGGGCCACCACCCTGGACGAGTACCGCAAATACATCGAAAAGGACAAGGCGCTGGAGCGCCGCTTCCAGCCGGTGCTGGTCGACGAGCCGTCGGTAGAGGATACCATCTCGATTCTGCGCGGCTTGAAGGAGCGATACGAGGTGCACCACGGCGTGCGCATTGCAGATTCGGCAATCGTGTCGGCTGCGACCCTGTCCCACCGCTATATTTCCGAGCGCTTCCTGCCCGACAAAGCCATCGACCTCATGGATGAAGCGGCGGCAAAGCTGCGAACGGAAATCGACTCCATGCCTGAGGAAATCGACGAGATCGAGCGACGCATTAAACAGATCGAGATCGAGCTGGTTGCACTGAAAAAGGAGAAAGATGAGGCCTCAAAAGGGCGCATGGAGCACCTGAAAATGGAGCTCAGCGAGATCAAGGAGAAGTCGTCGCACCTGAAGGCGTGCTGGCAGGTCGAGAAAAGCGCGATCAAAGACATCCACGCGATCAAGGAGCAGATCGAGCAGACGAAGCAGGTTGCTGAGAAGGTCGAGCGCGAGGGGGATCTCAACAAAGCCGCGGAGCTGCGTTATGGGACGCTGATCGAGCTCGACAAAAAGCTGTGCGCGCTAAACGATAAACTTGCCGCGCTGCACCAGGATGGCGCCCTGCTCAAAGAGGAAGTGACGGAAACCGACATTGCCGATATCGTCTCGCGTTGGACGCGGATCCCGGTTTCGAGGATGCTCGAGACCGAGCGGGAGAAGATTCTCAAGATCGACCAACGGTTGAAAGAACGCGTTGTGGGTCAGGATGAGGCGATTGCAGCGGTGGCTTCGGCTGTGCAGCGCGCCCGCGCCGGTCTGAGCGAAGAGGACCGGCCCATCGGCTCCCTGCTCTTCCTCGGTCCGACTGGCGTCGGCAAGACTGAGCTGGCACGTGCTCTGGCTGAGTTCATGTTTGACGACGAGAGTGCCATGGTGCGTCTGGACATGTCTGAGTACATGGAGCCCTTCAATGTTTCCCGGCTCATCGGCGCGCCTCCCGGATATGTGGGGTATGAGGAAGGCGGTCAGCTCACCGAAGCGGTGCGGCGGCGCCCGTACACCGTCATCCTGCTCGACGAAATCGAGAAAGCGCACCCCGAGGTGTTCAACATTCTGCTGCAGGTGCTCGACGATGGACGTCTGACTGACAGCCAGGGCCATGTGGTCAATTTCAAGAACACCATCATTATCATGACGTCGAACATCGGCGCAGATTTGATCCAGGAACGGTTTCGAGTCATGACGGCGGGCAATCACGGCACGCTTTACGAAGACATCCGCCGGGATGTCTTGCAGCTGTTGCAAAAACAGATGCGGCCGGAGTTTCTCAATCGCCTGGATGAGATTCTGGTTTTCCATCCGTTGACCCGTGAGCACCTGCGTGCGATCGTGGATATTCAGTTCGTGCAACTGGTTCGCAAGGCACTGGCTCGCCAGGGGCTGGACGCGGAGCTGACCGATGCGGCCAGGGATTTCCTCGCTGAGCAGGGCTTCGATCCCGTCTATGGGGCGCGGCCGCTGAAACGCATCATTCAGCGGCAAATCATCAGTGAGTTCTCCAAACGAATTCTGGCCGGGGAGATTGAAAAAGGCGACCGGGTGCGGATCGATGCCGGCGGCGGGGCGCTCGTTTTCGAGAAGCAGAAGGCGCGATAGTTGGCGACGGCTCTCGGGCGCCGTTCAGCTTCTTGACAAAAAGTTCATTTATTCCTCCGCAAAAGCGCTGCTTTCCTCTAATCTTATTTAGATACGAGGAAGTCGCTTGTGTCTGGCTCGAGAATAAGCCTATTCTTCAGTTTGATCAACGCAACTTTGAGAAGATCAGCGTCCAGCATATGGGCGCTGAACTGTTACATCTAATCTAAGGATAGCCGGGGAACGTGCTTAGAAGGTATCTCACCGCAACGCTTATCAGCCTGATCTCCTGCACAATCTCCCTCAAAGATGTGGGCGGCCAATCCGCAGAGCTTTATCTGAAACTCAACCACACCGGTGTTGTCAATTCTCTCGCTTATAATCCGGACGGGACGCTGGTCGCCACCGCCGGCGCAGACAACACGGTAAAAGTGTGGAGCGCCTCCAGTGGTGAGCTGCTGCGAACGCTCAGCCACCACCAGGCAGATATTTTTGCCGTTGCGTTCAGCCCAAATGGTCGCTGGCTGGCCTCGGCTGGATATGACCGGGCGGTCGTTGTCTGGGACGTTGAAAAGGGCGAAGTGGTGCGAGTGTTCAAGAATCATCGCCAGCCGGTCACGGATGTCGCCTTTACCATAGATGGCAACCGGCTGGTCACGTGCAGCCGGGACAGTACCATCGCCGTCTGGGATCTGAGAACCGGCGCTCTGGGACAAACCCTCTTTGCACACCGTGGCCGCGTCAACGCAATTGCGTGCCATCCCGACGGTCAGATCCTCGCCTCCGTCGGCTCCGATAAGATGGTCAACGTTTGGCGCATCGCCACTGGCGACCTGCTGCGAAGTCTGGGCGGACATGTGAGAGCGGTCACCTCGTTAGGGTTTAGCCCCGATGGTCACCTGCTGGCCACGGGCAGCGCTGACGGCAGCGCCAGGATCTGGCGGGTCGACACCTGGCAAGTTTTGCATGTCCTCCAGGGTGAGGGACAGGTGAGCGCGGTCGGCTTTAGTCCGGACAGCAAGCTGTTCATGGCAGCCGGAGAGGATGGATTCATTCGCACCTGGAATGTGAAGACCTGGCAGTTGCGGGACAGAATCAAGGCGCATTCTGCGCGTGTAAAGGACCTGGCTTTCTCTCCGGATGGCAGCAAGATCGTCTCATCCGGCGCCGACGGCCTCGTCGCCTTCTTGAGTCTCAATCCGCCCGAATTGGTGCGGCAAGTCGAGGCCCAATCCCGGGATATCCTCTCTGTTGCCATCGGTGGCGATGACGATGTTGTCGTGTCGGCTGAGCACGACGGGACGTTCAAGGTCTGGGATCTTCGTTCTGGGCGGCAGACAGCGGCCATCCCAGCCCACGACGGTCCGGTCTGGTCGGTGGACTTCCACGCCAATGGTCGCTTTCTCGTCACCGCTGGTGGCGACGGCAGCGCGAAAGTCTGGGAGTTCGGGTCTCGAATCCCTGTTCAAACCCTGCGCGGTCACGTCGGCCCCGTCTATTCGGCGGTGTTCAGTCCGGACGGTAGGAAGGTGGCGACGGCCGGCCATGACAAGACCGTTCGAGTCTGGGACCGGTATTCTGGCCGACTGTTGCTGACTCTCGTCGGCCATTTGGCACGAGTCTGGGCGGTTGAATACAGCCCGAACGGCGGTCTGCTCGCCTCCAGCAGCGATGATTACTCTGCAAGAATTTGGGACAGCAGCAGCGGTCAGTTGCTTCGCACCCTGCCCGGCCACGCCGCCCTGGTGCGCTCTATCAGCTTCAGTCCTGATGGCCGCTGGCTGGCGACGGCCAGCTCGGACAAGACCATTATGGTTTGGGAGGTTCGAACCGGAAGCCTCCTGCGCACCCTCTCCGGACACGTTTCCAGCGTCAAGGCCGTGCGTTTTAGCCCCGATGGTCGCATACTGGCCTCAGGTGGCTTTGACAACGTGATCAAGCTCTGGGATGCGCAAACGTGGCAGCCGGTTGACGATTTGGCCGGCCATGCCAATGACATCAATGCGCTGGCTTTTCGCTCTGACAGCCGGGGCCTGGTTTCGTGCAGCCCCGACGGCACGATCAAGTTGTGGGCGTTTTCGGCGGGCCTGCGCGCGATGACCTTTGTGAACTTGCCTGGCGGTGAGTGGCTTTCGGTTGCACCCGGAGGTCTGTTTTATGCCGGCTCAGAGCATGCTGAGCAATACGCTGGTGTGCGCTTCGATCAAAGCTTGCACGCGATCTCTCCGCTTCTGGAGCATAAGGAAGAGCTCAAGCAGGCCGACTTGCGCGCGCTCCCCGTTGATGAGCCTGAGATCAGGAGCGCCCCTGCCACAGGAAAGGCGATTCATCCAACGTACTTCTTGCTGGCAGGCCTTGTGATCGGCGCGCTTGTCGTCGCCAGCGGCGGCGCTTTCATGGCCAGGAGACGCAGCGCCTCCGACAACAGAATCCACCAATTCTTCTCCCAGGCAGGCTACCGCCCGATCAAAACGGGTTCCGAGCAGATGTTCGAGCTGCGGCCCGACAACAGCCAGACACCTGGTTTTGTCATCGCCTGGCAAAATGGTGCTGCGGCACTCGAAAACAAGTTAAGCCACATGGTTCGAAAGAGCAGCAAGAAGCTCAAGAGCGACCCCAAGCTCTATGTGGTTCATGATGAAGCTCGAGCACTGGCCGAAGAGATGCAAGGGTTTCTCGACCGGCTCCAGTGTCGTGCGATTCCGGTTTCGACAACGCTTCTGAACCGCTCCCTGGCCTCCAACAATTGCCGTGAAGTCTTGCAGACCATCGAAAGGAGCTACCTCGATTGCGCCAATCCCTATGATTGCCCGAACCCCTTGCAAGATCCAAATCGATTTTTCGGCCGCAATGAGCTGTTAGACCGTTTGCCGGCGGCGCTGCGTCTGGGGCAGCATGTGGGACTGTTCGGACTCAACAAGGTTGGCCGTAGCTCGCTGGCACACCAGATTCGCCATCGCTACGCAGAGGCCCCCTCTGTCTTGATCGAGTGCGGCAAGGTCTCCCCTGAGAAGGAGTTCTATTTCCTGGAGATAATCAACCAACTGCAGCGGCATTTGGCCGCCGCCGGTATCCCCAATGTGCCTCACGCCCGCTCCATCTTGAAAGCGCGTGGATTTCGACAGGCTTTGCTGAGCCTGTTCGAAGCCTGGCAGATGGCAGGCAGTGGCAAGCCCTTCCTGATCATCCTGGATGAACTCCACAACTTTGGTGACAAAGGGAAGTTGGGTGAGGAGCAAGAGTCTTTACAAACATACGCCAGCTTGCTCAGAGAATTCGAGGCTCTGGCCATCAGCCACAAGTGTCTCTCTTTGCTGCTGACAGCCAACCGTCGCGAGGAGGTCTGGCCGGATTCTCTCGGAGAGAAAGGTCCCCTTTTTCAGAACATGCACATCGAGCATCTCGGCTTTCTCGCTCCCGACGACAGCAGGAATATGGTGCAAAGTCTCGGCGTGTGGGCGGGAATTCACTGGGAGGCGAGCGCCGCGAACCATGTGTTTCTGGTTTGTGGCGGCCATCCCCTTGTCACCCGGCTCTTTGCCAGCCATGTTTGTGAAAGAGGGGCGATCCGGCGGATCGAGTTTCCACACGTCGAGGAAACCGCCGAGGCGGTCCGCGCCGACATTCGCAATCATGACATCGGACACTACTTCGAGCATGAGGTCTGGCCCTTTCTCGCCGGCGAGGAAAAGGAATTGCTTCGCATGATCAGCATGCGAGGACGACAGGGATTGCTGCAAAGATATGTGCCACCCACGCTTCTCGGCGCCTTACCTTCGCTGGAAAATTTCGGACTGGTCGCCGACGACCTCGGCCGGCTCAGTCTGATGCCGCGCCTGTTTGACGACTGGGTTGCGGCGACCCTGCCGTAATAGATGCCCAAATCTGCCAAAACTGATTCTTGCCGCACCCGTTGGGTGTTCGCGCGTTCGAGCCAATGTGAAAACATGGTAAAACAAGCCTCGGGCTTGTCAAAAAAGGTCTATGATTTAAGCTAAGTTCTTGTTTTCTTTGCAATATATTGTCGCAAGCAAGATGCTTGCGTTACATTTTCACGCACGCTCGTTCGCCATCTCCGCACTGCCATGCGGGGGGCACCAAGATATGAATGGCAAGGCCACGCGACGTGACCCTTTTCTCGGGTTCAGCTCGAAATTGTGCTCATCGCCCTGGCTGCGCACTGATCACCCTGGCCACAAACCTCCTGGAGGGGAGAGTGTAAGAAGCCAGATAGTTTTGTCTGGAAAACCGACAGTCGATTAATAGCTTTCCTGAACCAGGCAGCGTCTTCTTGCTCGGATCAGGTTTTTTGGCTTTAGGGATTCTTGGTTGGTATCGTCGCCGCAAGTGGTAACAAACCTGAGTTTAAGAGCTGAACGATAAGGCCGGTGAGTTTCGCCTGCTTTTTTTGTTTTGGTCTATGGCCGCGGCTGTTTGGAGTTTTTGCCGCCGCAGGAGAGTGGAATACAGGCTAACAAGACGGCATTGCAGCTAAGCGAAGGTTTTCTCCGCCTGAAGAATGTTGTCATAAGCATACTGTGCGCAAATATCATAGTCGCAATCATCGAATCCGATCCCATACCCATCGTCGATAATCCTGGCGGTCGCAAAAGCAAGAGGATCTTGGAGAGGTTCTGCAACATTCTTGAATTCTTCGTTGATGTGAAGGATTCCCTGCGTACCGTCGTCAAACTTCAGCGCGAGTTTGCGATATTCCACGACCTTGAGTTGTTCAATTCTTCGCATCTGTTACTCCAAAGGTTTGATAGGCTTCAAAGGCGCCTGTTTTCGAGCGAGCTCCCAATCCTCCATCAACTCCCTGTTGTGCATCGTTATCCATTCAACAACCAACCCCAGCACTCGAGGCGGCAGCTTCCCAACAAGCGTCCGACCGCTAAAATCCAGTTCTGCAGTAAACTCACCATACCGCGCATGTAGATGCGGTGGATTGTGGTCGGAAAAATACATGTAGATCGAAATTCCGAAAAATTCAGATATCTTGGGCATTCAACACCGACAATGAAGATTCTCTTAAGAATATTCATTCGTATGGTTTTAGTCAAGAAATAAAACGGCGAATATTTCGCAGGCGGACAAGACCCTGACTCCCAAAGTGGTAGGGGTAAACGGACCCGAGCAGTTAATTGCCGCCGACAATCATGTGGCATCTGAGAGAATACCAGCCACAGTGGCATCTCTATTGGTAGAGAGGCGGAACGTTGCAGTTTTGCTGGGTGCCTCATCTTTTTGTTACCATGAAATCTTTGACCAAATAGAGAGGGGCTGGAACAATGCCAAAACATTTTGTCGTGACATGTGCTGCGCTCATCTTGCTGACGGTGCAGACCGGACTCGCTTCCGACTCGAAAAAGTGGGGCAAGGTTGAAAAGCCGTACCGGGACATGACCACTTACGCCAAAGACACGTCGGCGGCTGCGGTCAAGCTGTTTGATGTTGGCGAAATTGAATTGACCCTGGTCAGAGAACCTGACCTTTACCTCACGCGACACTACCAGATCAAGATCCTGGACGAGCGGGCAAAAACCTTCGCTGACCAGGCCATCGTCTACTGGCACAAAGACAAGATTCTGAAAAAAAAGGCGCAGACCATCTTGCCAAATGGCAAGAAAATCAAAGTAAAAGAATTCCGGCGGGAGGAATACAAGGACAATTTCAAGGTTCTGAAGTTTTCTTTCCCTTCTGTGGAAGTGGGGGCTATCCTGGAGCTGGAATATCAACTGTGGAGCGACCATTTTGTGAGGCTCGAGCCATGGGATTTTCAGGATGAGATTCCGACGCTCGAATCCGCGGTTACGCTCAAAATGCCGGTCGGATTTATGTTCAACTCCAGGATTGTGAACGATGAACGTCATCAGCGCGTCAAGAGAACTGAGGAGCAATATATGGATGTGTACACCGGCCGCAGCCACAAAATGTTCAAGTGGCGAGCTGTTGACCTGCCCGCCGTGCGGGAGGAACCCTTTATCTCCACCCTCGAGAACTACATGGCTCGATTGAACTTTCAGTTTGTCGAATACCAAAGCCGCTATCAGCGAGTGACGCTCATGAGGAGTCTTGATGAGCTTTGCGACGAAATGTTACAGGGTGAATACGGCACGTTCTTGAAGCCAACAAAAAAGGTCAAGGCCCTGGTGGCAGAATTGCTGCAAGACAAATCCCGTGATCTGGATCGAATAAGAACGTTGTACACCTATGTGCGCGACCAGTTTGACGCTGAGACGTACGGCGGATATTATGTTGGCAGAAAACAGAACGAGATCCTGAAGGACCAGCTCGCCTCGGCTTCTGAGCGCAATCTTTTGTTGCTTTCGATGTTGCTCGCTGCCGGATACGACGCGAAACCTACCCTCATCAGCACCCGCAGCCACGGCAGGGTTGATGTACGCCTGCCGTTTCTGGAGCAATATGACCATACCCTGGTTGTCGTGCAATTGGGCAGAAACCTCCATGTGATGGATGCCAGCGACCGGTTCACTCCCTTCGGACGACTTCCCGAAGAGTCTTTGTTTGAGGTTGGATTGGTCATGGCTCCCCAGAATCCCCAGTTTATCCATCATCCGAATCAGGATATCAAGAGTGAGGAGAGAGTCGAGTCTCAAATCAAGTTGACCGCGAGCGGTGAATTGAGGGGATCGACCAGGATTTGCTCGATTGGTTACGCCAGCCGCAAGAGGAACGCTCAAATGGTGGAAGAGGGCGACATCGATGCGTTTCTCAGCAACAACATCGCTTCCGATCTGGAGGATTTTGACATCACCGGATCTGACACCGCCATCGCGCCGGTGGCCAGTGATACCTTTGCCACTGCGTTCGATTTCGAGTTGGCGAATTTCGTCGAGGTCGAGGAGGACGAAATATACTTTCGCCCCGCGCTTTATCAGTGCATGAGCAAGAATGTCTTTCTTTCTGACCAACGCGAGTTCCCGATCGAATACGGATACCGCTCGAAGCAGGTTGAAGTGAATACGTTTTACCTCCCCGAGGGCTTTCAGGCGGTTGAGGGGCTGGAATACCGAACGGTCGACAACAAATATTTCACCTATCAGAAAATGGTCGTCTCCGCGGGTGAAAAACTAATATTTACACGAATATTTGAGCTGAAACAGCACACGGTGCCACCGACCACTTACCAGGAGTTGAAGCACGATTATGCCAGGGTGGTGGACTATGACCAGGAGCAAGTTGTCCTGAGACAGCTCTGGTCGCAGAAGTGAACTGGCCTCGAGAATTGAATAATCGGAGAACGTTATGAGTCGAGATTTGGTGCGATGTGGAATTGTCTGCTTTGTTCTCTGGCAGCCGGCAGCAGCCTATGCCCAAATTGGCGATTGGACAAAGACACGAATCTTGAACAGCCGCATGACGATCACGGTTGAAGCGGGCGACAAGTTGGTTGTACGCCGCGAGGATGAAATTCTGGTGGCGGACGAAGCGGGTAAGGACTACGGCTTCGATGGCGTCTACCAAACCGAGGTTGTCAAGATGAAGAAGTTGCATGCCGTCATCTATAGCCAATCCGGGCAGGTGCTCAAGCAGTTGCGGGGCAAGGACATCAAAGAGAGCTCGGTGACTCGCTCAGTCTGGTACCAGAAGCATAAGACCAAATTCTATCGCCTGAGCTGTCCGACCCTGCCGTACCGGCTCGTGCGCCTGAAAGAGTACGAGTGCAAAAGCACGTTCTTTTGGCCGGACTGGCATCCGCAAGGAGAGATCCCGGTCGAGCGTGCGGAGCTCGAGCTGATCCTGAAATCCCCTGTCGAATTTGATTACCGCGCCCCGGCTGGTACTCCCGGGCCTGAGGTTTTCACCGATGCGCAGGGTTACCAAAGATACCGCTGGGTGCTGGAAGAGATACCGGCTCGTGCAGAAGAGTACCGGCAAGCTCCGGAGGCGGCTTTCAAATATGGCGTGAACTTCAGGCCCCTGCAGTTTGAGTTCACTGGCACCGCAGGCAAGAGTGATAGCTGGCAGGCCTTCGGCGCCTGGTTTCATCGTCTCATCGAAAAGCAGATTGCCTTTTCCCCTGGCGTGGCCGAGTTCGATTCCTATGCTGCCATCCCCGGGGTGGACGAACGTGTCCGGCAGCTCTACCGCTACCTGCAGAAGAAAACGAAATACAAGATCGACTGGAAGAGCTCAAAAGAACCCTGGCAGCCGCATCGTGTCGATGACATTCATCGTGCCAAGTATGGGGATTGCAAAGACCTGTCGGCCTATCTCGTCGCGATGCTGGCACGCGCCGGCATCGAGGCCTATCCGGCGCTCGCCCTGCCCCGCAACCACGGCTGGGTCGACGCCGATTTCCCGACTAATCGATTTAATCATTGCATTGCCGTGGTGCCGACTGAGACGGATACGTTCTGGCTGGAATGTACGAGTGACGCGGCACGCTTCAATGACCCACCCGCATGGATTGAGGGGGTGAACGTTCTGCTGGTCAAACCCGATGGCGGACACCTGGTACGGACGCCGTTGAGCAAACCGGAGCAGAACAAATCTTCGCTAATGGCACACGCCAGGCTGTCGAAGGACCGCTCCCTTGCTGTCGAGGGAACCCTGACCTTGACGGGCAATCGAGCCATCGATGCCCGTGGAAGACTGAGCCATAAGAACAAAGCAGAGCAAATTGAATGGCTCCTGGACCACTTTTCGGGAAAGGCCGGAGATGCCATTTGCAACAGCATGAAGATTGAGGGCCTCACGAATCCCGACACGACATTTACCCTGACCTTCGATGTCACCCTGAAATATTTCGCTCGCAAAGCAGGCTCGAGGTTGAGATTCAGCCCCAGGCTTTTTCATGCCGTGTACTTTGCCGGCGAAGCGCCCGAAGATCGGTCGATGCCGTTGTTGAATATGACAAGATTTGTGGATGAAGATTCAGTTGTGTACGAGCTTCCCGATGGCTTTGAGCTGAAAGGGGACCCCGGGAACATTTCCGAGAACTCAGCCTTCGGCAGCTTTTCCCTGCGCCTCGTTCCAGACTTGAACAATAAGTTGATTTGGACGAGCACGTTTCTTTCCCGGGCACGAGAGATTTCCCTCGAAGCGTATCCGGACTACTATGAGTTCATGACCGCCGCCAGGAAGAGAAGTCAGAAGAAAGTGGTTTTGCAGGAGTACCGTGGCACGTTCTGATGGCTGGTCTCCCGGTCAGCCAGTGTACCAGGCAACTCGTGCCTATTGTGCAAACAACAATCCATGCCAGGAATTGCGTTCGCCTCAGAGCTTGTTTCGCTGCCGGGGGTGGTGCTGCTGGGTAGAATCTACCGGTCACCAGGTCTTTATTACCCGCAGGTAATCAAATTTTTCCGCTCTCTTCTAAAGCGTGTAAAGATTACACTTTACGCCTCAGGCAGCAGGTTCGTATTTAAGTCTCAGAAAAATAGCAACATGTGCTTCAAGAACCGGGATCGTGCGAATTATCGCCAAATGGATGTGTATTATTTTCATATTCCAGATCACGGCCTGGATGAAAATTGGCCGACGCTGGACAAACGAGAATTGCGTGAAGGGTCTGTTAAGTAGAAGCTTAAGTTATGAAAATGAGTGCGTAAAAAGGAAAGGGGATGAACGGCTGAGCTATGGCATTTTGTTTGCTGCACGAGCTGTCAAGGAAAGGAGAGGTTGGGCCGTTGCATGGTGACCATGCTCTCTCGACAACGAGGGAGCATGGTTGCCAATGGCGGGCCGTATTGCGTCGGTGGTTGTGAGTTTTCCCTCATGTGATGTTCTGCGTTGAGCTCTGCTTGCTGTGTGTTTTCTTTCCTGCCGAATATCGCCGCAACAAATATCTTCACAACTACGAGGGTTTGAGATGGAGAATGGAGATTCAAAGGGCTTCAAGCCAGGCCCCGGGAGAATGGGGATCGTCGGGTTTCATGAGCTCAAGAACATCGATGAGGTCATGAGCCTCTATGCCGAGCTGGGGGATAGCGCCAGGGTGCCACGCCGGTTGATCATCGACGTCCTGAGTCAGGAATTATCTTCAAAGGAGCTCAAAACCTTCCTCAAAGGAATCTCGATGAAACCACCAGAGACGATAAGCATCAAGGGAATTCACTCTCTTTTGCGAGCGATACCGCCCCGGCTGTACTTTTTTCTGTGGAGTCTGAGAAACAGCGACAACATTCCGGTCAACGGTGTGCTCACCTCGCTCGAGCTTCGAAAGGCGCTGCTTGCCCTGAATAGATTTCTCAATGTTCTCGAAGGCTTCTTGAGAAAGTCTCCCAACAGCATCCCGCTATTCGAGAATCTTGGATTTACCTATTTTGATCTGGCAGGCGTCGCCTGCTACTCGCGCAAGGGCATTTATCTGAACGGGCGGCAGTTCGAGTATACGACGCTGCTCAGGAAAGCGATCGCCTGTTTTCAGTGTGCCATCAAGTTGGCCGCGCAACTGGCCAGGGAATTGGACGCCACGCACTTGAACATTTTGAAATTGGTTGACGAGAAGTGTGATATCGATCAGGGTAGAACCAACCTCTATCTCGACCCGTGGCATTTCCTTTATATTTCGTCGGCTCTAAACTTGCTCAATGACGAGAAGATGGCGGAACAGTACTTGAACAAGACGCGCTCCATTCTCAACGCCATCGATATGCATCAGAATCCGCGCATCGTTGCGCAAAAGGAGCTGTTGGAATCCATCCACACAACTCTGCACTTTGGAAAAACTGTGAAATTCGACTTCGGGCAGGCCAATCTCTTGAAGCTGCAGAAGAAGCTGAAGCAGGTTCACAAGAACAGAAAGCGACCACACAAGCGGGTAGGCTACAGTCCGATGGTCGAGGACGCACTTCTGCAAGAGTTTCAGGTCCAGCGGGAGTTGCGGAGGAGCGGTGTGTTGCAGTCTGAACAAAAGATCTACTTGAATGGTGTCTATACCCTTTACAAACAAGAGATTTCTCCTCTTGAACGTGACAAACTAATTTACCGCCTGAATATTCCTCCCATCAAAATCAGAGGCTTGCACAGCTCATCGAAACCGATTCAGCAGCCCGGTGTGCTGCCGCAAGAATCTCATCGCAAGCCGCTCAAGCTGGCTGGCAAGAAATACAAAGCGGCGTCTTAGCAAAACTGAGCCTCAAATCGCTTGCTTTTTATCCTGCCAGGGATTACTTTGGTACTTCGGTTGTATATCAGAGTATCATATCTCTAGTTGTTCCTGTGAAGTTGTTTTCTGCCACCTTTTGGCGTATGTAACCCCGATGGTGCATGTTGGCGGCCGTTACCAAGTTTGTCACAAGATTGAAACAAAGTCCCGCGAAGGTTACGCCTTTTGGCCAGGCGTGCATTCTTTCCCTCTTTCTGCACGTCAGCCTGCTCTTTGTTCTGGCCCTTCTCTGGAATCTCTTCCTGGCCACTAATCTCTATCACGATCCGCTGGTGTTTGATTTTGTTTTCGCACCAATCGAGGAGTATGAGAATTCGGACCTACAAGCTCGCAGCTTGATCCCAGGGGACAAGGCTGCCAGGCCACCCGCGAAGGACCATCTTTCCAGGAATGTCCCCCGGACCTCACCGCAGAAGGCGGGCATGGAGCCGGCCCCTCAATCAAAGCAGACACGCGAGGTTTTACCAAAAGAAGAAAGAGTCAGCACACGGCGCATGTTGACGAAGGAGGTGGCCAGTGCTTTCGAGCCGGCTCGCGATCGGATGCAGACGCTGAGCGAGGCGACCACGGAGGCGACCTCTGTGCCTGAGGTGGAGCAAACACGACCCGACGCCCCCTACGTCATTCATGCCATCAAGCCCACAGCTTTGAGCGTGCCCCTGGCAGGCGTTGTGCGCTCAAAGCCTATTCCTGCCAAAATCGCGATGACCCGGAAGCAGGTCAGGATGCTGCGCAAGAAATTCAAGAAGTGGACTGAAAACTTTCAGAAAATGGATTTGTCCAACTCGACTCTGAGCTGGCGGCACAAAGGCAAAGTTTATACCGCCCGGTTTCAGCACCGCCCGCCGATATCCAGTGTCGACATCGACGAAGTCGTGGTGGAGATAGAAACCGAAGAGCAGGGTCTGGCGCTCAGCACCCGGGTGCAGATGCGGCGGCTGGCGTTCTCCAACTTCGCGCAGTTCGTGGATTATTGGGATCCGTGGGTGGCCGTGCACGACGATGTGTTGGAGGGTCGCTTTCACGCTAATTCGAAGATCAATATCCTGGAAAGCCGGGGCGTGAAACCGAAATTTCACGGCAAGGTGACGACGGCGTCATTCGATGTCAACACAACCGGAAACAGGCCGTTTTTTGATGACACCTCCGTTTTTCTCGGCGGGCTTGAAACGGGCGTGAAAGCCATCGCTCTGCCGCGCAGTTTTGCGCCATTCCTGAACGATTCCACCGTCGCTGCCGACCACATGCACACCTTTCAGAGCGAGGTGCAGGTCACCTTTCACGTTGACGGCTCATATACGTGGAAAGCGCTGGATACGATGGAAGCGCAGCAGCGGCGTACGTTGCCCGAAGATGCTTATTACATCATTGGTAACAAGAAGAAAAAACTGCACGTCAAGGGTGTCGTGAAAGGCAGAGTGCTGGTTTATTCGCCGGGAAAAATCATCATCGACGATGATCTGACCTATGCCCGCCATCCCGAGGTGTCGAACGTCGCAGATGACTATCTGGGGCTCGTGAGCGAAAAGGACGTCGAAATTGCCCACCCGTCTGTCACCGGGCCGGGAGATTTGCACATCTACGCCTCGATTTATGCCAAACGGCGATTCATCGTGCGCCACCTCAGAGGCAGCGGCGACGATACGCTTTACATCTATGGCAGTTTGACCGCCGGCTCCCTGTCAGCGACCGAGCCCCGGTACGCCACGCGTGTGCGGTTTGATAAACGACTACAAAAGGTGCGCCCCCCTAGCTTCCCGCTGACCGACAGATATGAAATATCAAACTGGGATGGCAAGTGGAAGGTGAAAGGGAACCAAAACTGAGAATGACAGATATCGCAACGCTGCTCCATGAGCCGGACACGACGATTGCCCTGGTTGGCGCGACGGATAGTCCGGCCAAATACGGCCATGTGATTTTTCGCGATTTGGTGCGCAAGGGATTTGCCGTCTTTCCGGTCAATCCGAACAGAAAAACCGTTGCCGGCGTCCGCGCCTACAAGACGGTTGCGGACCTTCCGCAAGCGCCGACTATCGTGAATTTTGTCGTCCCGCCACCTGTCACTCTGCAAGTTCTCGGGCAGTGCCTCGATCTGGGTCTGATGAACGTCTGGGTTCAGCCTGGTGCGGAAAGCCCGCCCGTCATGGTTTTCTTGCAGGAGAATGGGTTCAACTATCTGGCCAACGCCTGTATCATGGTCGAGAGTCGTTTGACACCGTGATTTTGTCCCCGTCAGGCTCAAATTAGCAATTGCCTTTATTCTTTCTGTTCCTTATATTATGTTCACAATTCACGCCAACGAGTTTCGGTCTTGATGACCGATAACGAGGTACAGGATACACGAAAACCAGCGATCACTAACAACGTGGAGAGTGAGTTGATGCCTTTTCTCGAACCGAAATATCAGAAAGCCGCAGAGCTAAGAGTCAAGAGACGTCCGAAACAACTTGCCGTGATCGATCAAGGGGGGTGCACGGGCTGCATGGTCTGCGTCGACTTCTGTCCGGTAGACTGTATCGAAGTGGTCCCGGGGCCGGACCCGGATAACCCGACGGTGCACAAGGTCGTTGAGGTTGATTTGCCGCGCTGCATCGGCTGTACGTTGTGCTCAAAATATTGCCCGTGGGAGACCATCGAAATGTTCTCCTTCGATGATGCCTACGCCATCTCCTCTGAATGGACGCTGCGGGGCATCGTTGAACAGCAATGGGAGCGCGAGCCGGTTCAGGAGGAGGAAGTGCGACCGAAGAGGCGGGATCGGGAAAGAAAGGCTGTCGCAAGTTAGAGATTTTGCCACCCTTTGAGAATCACAAAAGTCCCGGCGGGATGCCCACACTTTTTTTTTCGAATTTCGAGTTTAGGCGCTTGGCGCCAGACATCGACAAAGTGTTGTCGATAATTTTTTTGGGTCG
>JBHHXT010000086.1:0-19207 GCA_046757165.1 bacterium
CTGCTGAGACTCGAAACGGAGTTTCGCAGGACATTGGGTTGCCAAACTTGGAGTTTGAGAACCAGCCGAAACCAGCCGAATGCGCGATCCCGCCGTCCAGAGCTGTTGTCTTCCCACAACCAGTGTCGCTTGCCAGAGGTGAAAGTCTTTCGAGATTGGAGGGTGCTGTAGGAGATTACTGACCGGAAAGTAACGATTGCGCGCCACAAAGTCAAGGAAATAAGCGCGGGGTGTCGGGATGTGACATTTGTATCACAGGGAAAGGCGGGAGGCAAAGGCGACTGGAGCGCACAGTTTGCCGGGGTGTGTTGGAGGCGTCAGCGGCTTTGATGTCGCGCCGATGCGAGCGGCAACGGTTTTTTCTCATGTTTAACGGAATGCATGGGCTCCTGCGAGGTACTATTACTGAGCATTTTTACATGGTTAGTATAAAGGAAGGTAGAAATGGAATTCACCAACCGCCGCCGCGTCGGCAGCCTCTCGGTGTTGCCAATCTTGTGTTTCCTGCTGAGCTTGTTGCCAAAGCCTGTTTTCACCCAATCACTTGTCATCAACGAGTTTTTGGCTTCCAATCGCCGGGGCACGCTGGATGAGGATGGTGATTCCTCCGATTGGATTGAGCTTTACAATGCCGGCGACGAACCTGTGGAGCTGGCGGGTCTCGCGCTAACAGACGATGAGCAGCAGCCCGGGCGCTGGCGATTTCCGCCTCGCACCCTTGCGCCGGGTGGCTATCTTCTGGTCTGGGCCTCGGGCAAAGATCGAAGTGGAGATGAGCTGCACAGCAATTTCAAGCTCAGCGCCAGCGGTGAATTTGTCGGCCTTTACGCAGGGTCTGGTCAGCAAATTGACGGGGTCGGGTTTGACGTGCAGAAAGAGGATATCTCGATGGCTCGAATTCCGGATGGCAGCGGCGGTTTCGAGCCGACAGCCGAGCCCACACCCGCCGCCCGCAATGTGCACAAGGTGCCCCCCGGCGATGCTCTGGTGTTCTCGCCGACAAGCGGGTTCTTTGAGCACGCCGTGGACGTGACGCTCGCCAGCCCTCTCGAAGGGGTCACCATCCGCTTCACGACGAACGGCTCGAAAGTCCGGACTTCCAGCAGACAATATGACGCGCCCCTCACCCTTTCCGAAACGACCGTTATTCGAGCGCGAGCTTATTCGGGCACGACCCCTGTGAGTGAGGACATCAGCCAAATCTATCTGATCGACTATCAGGGGACGCTGCCCGTGCTCTCTTATGCCACCGACGAAAGCAACCTCTTTGGCAAACGCGGCATTTTCGAGAACCCGAACAAGAGCGGCCGTGAATGGGAGCGGCCGGTGTCTGTGAATTTTGTCGAATTGGATGGCTCGGGTTTTCAGATCAATGCCGGCGTGCGGACACACGGCGGCCGTTCGCGCCGGCAGGGCTTTCCGAAGCTGTCGACCCGGCTGTATTTTCGCAGAGACTACGGTGAATCCAGGCTGCGCTATCGCCTCTTTGATTCTAAGAAAATCGACCGGTTCGACCGCCTGGTCATCCATTCCGGCGGCTCCAGTGACCAGTTTCACAGGAAAGAAGGGGTCATCAACAAGCAGTGGTCGCTGATTCGGGATCCGCTCAATCACACCCTGTGGCATGAGCATAACGGCGCTGTCTCTGCCTCGCGGCCCGTGGTCCTGTTTGTCAACGGCGACCCGTGGGGCATCTACCATCTTCGGGAACGGGTGGAAGAGTTCTACCTGGAGAGCAACTACGGAATCACCGACGCAGATCTCTTGCGGCCAAACGATGAGAAGGTCAGGGTACAAGCCGGCGACAGGCGGGCCTGGAACAGAATGTTTTCCTTCTTTGAAAACCATGATTTGGACAGTGGGTCCAATTATGAAAGAGCGCGAGAACTGATCGATCTCGACAACCTCATCGACTTCTTCGTATTCAACATTTATGCGGGTAATTGGGACATGCCGCACACGAACATCTATTTTTTCCGCGAGAGAGCAGCGAAGGCAAAATGGCACTGGGTCATGTGGGACACTGATGTCAGCTATGGTTCGCAGGGCAGCGGATTGCCACCGTCCACCCGAACGCTGCGCTGGGCCACACGAGATGTCGTCGTGCAGGGCATCGCGGGCACGACGGATGAACCAGACCTGCTCTGGTCGACTTTGATTTTACGGCGGCTGCTCGATAATGATGATTTCAAGACCAGATTCGTCAACCGCTTTGCCGATCTGATGAACACCACGCTCCATCCCGACCACATCGCCGGGGTCGTCGAGCAGATGGCGGACCGCCTGCGACCCAATATCCGGTTTGAAACGGACAAATGGCCGGGCGCGAAAGCTTCCGACTGGGAAAATGGCATCAAAACGATCAGGGAGTGGGCGGCGGACCGGCCACAGCACCAGCGCGACCATTTGCGTTCAGTCCTGAGAGTTGGTGCCGACCGAGAGGTGAATCTGGACCTTGCCTCAGGGCAGGGAAGAATCCGGATCAATTCGATCATGCCGGAGGCGTTCCCGTGGCAGGGGACTTACTTCACGAACGTTGCGATAGAATTGGAGGCGCTGCCGGCGGCTGGTTTCGAGTTTTCGCACTGGAGCGGCGCGACCCCATCCGATGACCGCGTGGTTGAGCTCGAGCTGGACGACAACAAATCCATAACCGCTCACTTTGATCGAGCAGATGTTCCGCTGTCCCCCATCATTCATTCATTCAACCCGGAAAGCGGCTCTTCAGGGTCAACAGTCACCATTGTGGGCGAGCATTTCGTGAACGTGACCTTCGTTGCCTTCAACGCCCGGGCCGCTGAGTTCAGCGTGCAATCTGAAACAGAGATTCAGGCTACGGTTCCGGACAGCGCCAGCACCGGCCCTGTGGCGGTGAAAACCGTCACAGATTCTGTGGTGAGCGAAACGTACTATGTTGTTCTGCAAGATTCGAGCGCAGAGGATTCGGTCGCCACCGGGATTTTGGATCCACGTTCGAGCGGCCGGGATAGGGTACCGGCGGCCTTCTCGGTCACCCTCGCGTATCCCAATCCCTTTAATGCTCGAACCACCATCGAATATGGGCTACCGCAGGAAGGGCACGTTAAGCTCGTGATTTACAACCTGCTCGGTCAAGCGGTGCGCACGCTTGTCGATGAATTCCAGCTCGCCGGGTTTCAGGCAGTACGATGGGATGGTCAAGACCAGCGGGCAAGAACAATCGGCTCGGGTGTCTATTTCGTCAGGCTGATTGCGGGCGGGCGGACAGTCACGCAGAAGATCTTGCTGCAGAAGTGAGGGAGCAGGATTCGCCGCGTGGGGGGCAAGACAGAAGAGAGGCTACAGGATGGTAAGCGAAAACGACGGCGCCGCTTGGCAGGAACGACAGCGTGGTTCTGTCTCGAACTTGGAATCTCTTCGCGTTCTTCGCGCCTTTGCGGTGAATGAATTATTCAGGCTAAGCCAGCTCACTGCCGCTGGAAATGCTCCCTAACAGGCCCATCACACCGCGACCGTTTGCATTTTCGACCACAATGAATTCCACCGAGTGATTCGTGGCACAATAGATGTGCTGAATCTGCGAGACCTGTTTCAAGGCTTTCATGACGCGAATCGGTTGTGCATTCTCCAGAAGCAGCACAAACGTTTGGCCGGCTCCGATACATTCCGCGTTTTTCCTCGCCAGACCAATCAAGGTATCATCGGTGCCGGTGGCTTTGACGGAGTTCGGAACAGAGAGCACATTGAACGCCAGGCCAAACTTGATGCCTGGCACGGTGCCGACCAACGCCGCATGAATTTGGTCTATGGTCTCCGTCAAATTCGACTGTCCAACAACCAGGTTGTGAGCACGGGGGTTCTCAACTCTAATCGTATGTAATGGCATGATGCAGGGCCTCCATGCTAGAAATTGAAATGAATCTACATTCAGGAAAGGAAGAAAAACGGTAAGAATATATTACAAAAAGTTAACTGCAAAGTCAACAACTAAATTGAGGATTTCAGCATCGCAGGAGTGTTGGAAGGAGTTTGGACGCCATTGGCGCCGCACAGCAAACACTTGTCTGTGGAATCAGCACCAGATGGCGTCCGCAACCAGAGACGCTCGTCGGGGCGTTATCTCTTCTCAGCGATGCGGGCAGCCTTGCCTCTCAACCCGCGCAGGTAGTAGAGCTTGGCGCGCCGCACTTTGCCAGAGCGCAGTTTCACGATTTTGTCGATATTGGGGGAGTGCAGGGGAAAGATCCGTTCGACGCCAATGCCGTTTGAGATCTTGCGTACGGTAAAGGTCGCGTTGATGCCGCTCCCTTTCTTTTTGATGACAACACCTTCAAACACCTGGATTCGTTCTTTGTCCCCCTCCCTCACTTTCGTATGGACCGCCAGCGTATCTCCGGCGATAAAATCGGGAAGATCTGTTTTCAGATCCCCGGCAACAAGTGCTTCTACTTTGTTCATCTATGGTACCTCCATGCCGAATGGTTTTGTTCGTCGATTACCTTCTATTTGCTATGGTTCCACATCATCATGCATAATCGAGACGATTGCGACGGACCGTCACGCCTTCACACTTGCAGGTCTTTCCGGCGGCACTTTGTCCGTTCGATCGCCTGGTTTTTTCGCCACTTCTCTATTTCGGCATGATGCCCGGAGAGCAGGACTTCCGGCACTTTCATGCCCCGAAAATTTTCAGGTCTGGTGTAGTGTGGGCAATCCAACAGCCCATTTTCAAACGAATCTGATTTCGCTGAATCAAGATCGCCAATCGCGCCGGGCAAGAGACGGACAACGGAGTCTATCACCACGGCTGCCGGCAGCTCGCCCCCGGTCAGGATATAGTCACCGATCGAGATCTCCTCGGTGGCGAGGGACTCTCTTACGCGCTCATCGATTCCCTTGTAATGCCCACACAAGAAGATCAAATCGGTTTGTTTGGTCAATTCTTTTGCCTTTTGCTGCGTCAATTGTTTTCCCTGCGGCGTCATGAGCAAGATACTCGGATCATTTAGATTTTCCTCCTGCTTGATATGTTCCACCGCCCTGAAAAACGGCTCAGGCTTGAGAATCATCCCTGGTCCGCCGCCGTACGGGGTATCATCTATCTGGCGATGTCTGTCCTGCGCAAAATCCCGCAAGTCAACAATCTTAATTTCAACAAGCCTCTTTTCCTGCGCGCGTTTGATAATGCTTTCGCTCAGGGGGCCGTCAAACAGTCTTACAAAGGCAGTGACAACAAAGATTTTCACGCCGGTTAATCCAACAACCCTGCAACGGGCGTTATGATGATCTCTTCGTTTTCCAGGTCCAGTTTTGTGACCACCATCCTGGTCATGGGAATGAGGTATTCACGCTCCTCAGACCGGACCACCAACACATCGTTAGCTGTCACATCCATCACCTCTTCTACCCGTCCCAACACCTGACCGGAGACAGTCTTGACCTGGAGTCCGATGAGTTCAAAATGATAATATTCGCTTTCTCCCAGAGGGAGCAGGTCCTCCCGACTTATGTTCAGAAAGGCCCCCCGCAATGCCAGCGCCTCTTCTCGGGAGCCAATCCCTTCAAACGTAAGATAGACAAACTGGCCTCTGATCGCGACGTTGGTGATATTTAGCTCAAAAACCTCCTGCGACGGAAGGTCAATTTGAATCTTCGAGAGTTCCTTGAATCTTGGGGGATAATGTGTTAAAGGCTGTACTTTGACTTCGCCTTCAATCCCATGCGCTTTGACGATCTTGCCGACGGCGATATAATCGGGGTACCGCTTGCTCACGGAATCGCAGACCGGCTACTCTAGAATTTCAAGCACGGCTCTCTTGCCGTTTTTCGCTGAGGCTGCAGCCAGGAGCGTTCTGAGTGATTTGGCGGTCTGTCCGTGTCGCCCGATTACCTTGCCCATATCACCTTCTCCAACACGCAGTTCAAACACGACGGTGCGCTCGCCATCGATTTCGTTGACCTTGACTTCGTTAGGGTGGTCGACCAGGTGTTGTACGATAAACTCAATGAACTCCTTCATGGGTCACCTCCATTTGAATGCGATCCTCATTCATTCCTCAGGGAATTGGAAGATGGGAAGTAACTTGAGATTTGACTTGCCTACCTTGTCAAAGGTTGCAACAGTACTTTATTCCCAGGCCCTAACTGTGACTGTTCTGCGCGCTTACATTATTCGGACGTCTCTTTCTTGTCTTCATCCTCCGCTTTGGTGTCCCCATTGTCAGGAGTCTGGTCTCGAGCTTTTTCCGCCTCGACATTATCATCCGGCGAGCTCTCCGGCGTTTCTGCAGAGGCCTCCGTTTCCGGCGCGATCTCTTGCGGTTGAGCCTGCGCCTGGGGTCCTTTCGCCTGCCCTTCTTTGCTTTCTTGTTTGGATTCCGCGGCTTCAGTTGTCTGTCCGCGCTTCTTTTGCTCGGCTAACGCTTCGGAGCGCTTGCCGCGCTCCAACTGCACCATTTGCCACTTGCTCAATTCCTCCGCAACCACGGCATCATCTGCACCTTGCTTCATCAAATGCCACTTAAGGAGAACGCCTTTCCTCTTTAGAAAGCTCTTCACGGTATGGGAAGGAATCGCTCCGTGACCGAGCCAGTACAGGGCTCTCTCTTCGTTCACGGTTACCGTAGCCGGGTCCGTGATGGGATCATACGTGCCCAGGTTTTCGAGGTACCGCCCGTCGCGAGCCGTTCTGGAATCGATGGCAACAATTCGATAGAATGGTCTTTTCTTCTTCCCCATTCTTCTCAAACGCAATTTTACCGACAATCTGAAACCTCCTTCAATTTGTTCCTAATACGTTGTGTCTTAATACCTGACGATTTTTTTTCTGTCGCTTTTTAGCAACACTTTTTTTTCGAGTTTCGTGTTTATGATTTCGAATTTCCGGCTTGTCCATCCCGCGCATTCTGCGGGGCTTGTCCGGGTTGGGTGTTATCAGTGCAAATCCGTGGCTAATATGTGGCGAGGGCAGAGGGTCAGAAGTTCAACCTCGGCATTCCTCGAAGCCCAAACTTGCTCATGCGCTTAACCATCTTCTGCATCATCCTGAACTGGTTGAGCAGCTTGTTAACCTCCTGCACGCTGGTGCCGCTGCCTTTCGCAATCCGTTTTCTGCGGCTGCCGTTGATGATATTGGGACGGCGCCGTTCTTCCGGTGTCATGGAGTTGATGATCGCTTCGACATAAATCAAAGCCTTCTCGTCCACCTGCAGACCATTGATGGCTTTGCCGCCCAACCCCGGGATCATCTTGATCAGCTCATCCAGGGGGCCCATATTCTTGATTTGCTGCAACTGGTCGTAAAAGTCCTCCAGAGTGAACTCTTGTCGCCGCAGTTTCTTTTCTAATTTTCTTGCTTTGTCCTCATCAACGGCTTGTTGCGCTTTTTCCACCAGCGTCACGACATCCCCCATGCCCAGAATTCTCGAGGCCATGCGGTCCGGGTGAAATTTTTCAAGCGCGTCAAGCTTCTCGCCCACGCTGATGAACTTGATCGGTCTACCGGTCATTGCGCGAATGGACAACGCCGCGCCCCCGCGAGCGTCCCCGTCCAGTTTGGTCAAAACAACTCCGGTAAAGTCTAACCGCTGCAGAAATTCCTGCGCGGTGTTGACTGCATCCTGGCCGGTCATCCCGTCGGCGACAAAGAAGATTTCGTGTGGTTGGGTCTCATCCTTGATCTGCGAAAGCTCACTCATGAGCGTCTCGTCGATGTGTAAGCGGCCTGCTGTGTCCAGAATCACGACATCGTTGACCGACTTGCGGGCATGATGCACGGCCTGCGCGCAAATCTTCACTGGCGTACTTTCCAGATCAGCGAGAACGCTGACTCCGACCTGATTCGCCACAACCCTTAATTGCTCGACCGCAGCAGGACGCTGCAAGTCGGCCGCAACCAGCAGTGGGCTGCGACCGCGACTCTTGAAGTATTTCGCCAGCTTGCCGGCCAGGGTTGTCTTGCCACACCCCTGCAAACCCACCAGCATAATGACCGTTGGCGGCATGCTCGCTTCTTTGATGCCGGAATCGGTGTCCCCCATCAAATGCGCCAGCTCATCATGCAAGATTTTGATCACTTGCTGCGCCGGTGTGACGCTCTTGAGCACCTGCTCGCCGAGTGCTCTGGACTGCACACCCGCGACAAACGCCTTGGCAACTTTGAAGTTGACATCGGCCTCCAACAACACGCGCCGGATTTCACGCATGGTGTCCGCGATGTTCTTATCGCTCAGCTTGCCGTGACCGCGCAGCTTCTTGAAGACGCCCTCGAATTTGTCAGTCAGGTCTTGAAACATGCCCGCGTTTTCTGGTCAAAAGCAGAATTGTGGATAAGTCTATGAATTTCAAGTAAATACCGATGCTTGCTCCCAAGGGTTGAGCATGGCAATATAACCAAATGTGGCGCAAAATGCAACATAATTTTTGAAAATAGTCGGGATGAAGAAAGAATTGATCTCCTTGCTTTTCTGCTCTGCGGGTCATAAATTTATTCGGTATGAGTTCATCTAAACCTCCCTCGACAAACGACCAGTCCCTCGAAGCGCTGAGGCGAGGGGAGCGTGAGGTTCTGCACCAGCTCTTTCGGGATTTGCAGCCGCGGCTGTACCGATTTGTCTGGCTCAAGACAAAGTCTGTTGAAGTGGCCGAAGACATCGTGCAGGAAACCTTTCTCAGAGTGTGGCGTGCTCGCAAGAAGCTGAAAACCGGAACCCGGCTTGCAACGTTCGTTTTTCGCATCGGCAACAATCTCGCCACAGACCATGTGCGCAGAGATGAGCGCCACAAAGATCTGGACCAGCAGAATCCGGAGGCGGCTGGCGTTCCCTCTGCAGCTGAGGAACAAGCCGAGTACAACCAGCTCACCCAAATCATCGACCGCATCGTCTCCTCTTTGCCAGATGCTCAGCGCACTGCTTTCCTGCTCAGTCGCTATGAGAACCTGCAGCACAAAGAGATTGCGGAGGTGATGGACATCTCTGTCAGGACGGTTGAGAAGCATGTCGGCAAGGCGTTACAGACTTTGAAAGAAAAGCTCAGCGCGTTTGATATTGTTTTGCCTTCCTGAAGAGGGGCACTTTGGGACGCAGAGCAACACTGATAAACGCAGATAAATCCTGGCGCGATAAGTCGCAAATCCCAAATGGCCAACTCCCAAATAAATTCCAAATCTCGAGCTCCAAACTTCTTCGGTGGATTGCGTGAGCGTTCCTCATGTTCCGGCCCCAGGACTCCGAGTTTGGAGTTCAAATTAGTTTATTCCTGAACCCGTCAGGAACAGGTTTGAAAGTTGGGATTTGGTTATTGCGATCTTTTTTTGCAAAAAAGTGCAAAGGTTCATCTGTAATACTGGCAGCGTCCTGGAAAATGCGTAGTTAAGTTAACTCAAAGAAAAACAGATTTTTCCATGCCGTTTATTCGTGCACCATGCAAAAAAAATAAAATATTTTCATCTTTCATATGGGGGTTGAGGCCTTCTTATTCGTTTATATATATAGGGACACGAATAAAAACTTAATAATCATGACCAATCACCAATCCTTTGACATCAACCATTATTTCTTGCGCTGGCAAGATGGACGGCTCAGCTCCGCAGAGAAGAAAGAGTTGCAGGAGTGGTTGACCGAGCCGGAAAACGGGAAAGCCTGGGACAGGCTGCAAGCTGTCTGGCATGCCGCGGGCGTGCTGCCGGTTCCGCAAGGCACGTCACAGGATGCCCAGTGGAAGATGCTCGTGAACCGGTTGGACGCCCAGGAGAGCGCAGCACAGGCCGTAGCGACAAAAGATTCTGCTGTGGCCAGATGGCTGGGGGCCATTCCCGTGCCGCTGGCAAGGTTCGCAGCCGCAGCCGGCGTTGCCGTTTTGGTGCTGATTCTGGCCTACCAGTCCGACTTTCCGGGAGCCGGTTTGCAGGCCGTAACGGTCCCTTTAGGGCAACAGATCGAGCTGACCTTGCAGGACGGCTCTCAGGTCCATCTCAACGCCGGCTCCACGCTTGAATATCCGAAAAAATTCAACTCCGAGGTGAGACAAGTATGGCTAAAAGGGGAGGGGTACTTTGCAGTACACCCCGACCACGACCCTTTTGTAGTAGAGACCGCCCAGGCCCGTACACGGGTTCTAGGCACGGAATTCAATGTCCGGACCTGGGACTCTGCTACAGAGGTGTTTGTGACCTCGGGAAGAGTGGCAGTTCATTCACACAACGCTGTGCAAGCGTCGGAAGCAGAAGTGCTTCCGGGACAATTGGCTATCTGCAATGATGGGCCAATTACAGTACAACCCACTGAGCCAGGCGCCCTGCTATCATGGCGGCAGGGCCGCCTGGTTTTTGTCAACCGGCCGCTTGCTTCAGCCCTGGGGGATATCGAACGGATGTATGAAGCGAAAATCTCTGCCGCACCATCGTTGCGAAATCTTTCCATATCGGCGACCTTTGCCAAAGAGCCTGTTGAGACCATCGTTGAAACCCTGGCGGCGACCCTGAACGCCAGAGTCGAACGCACCGGTGAGGGCTACCGGTTGACCCCCAAATAAATACGCTGACCCGGCCATCGACGCACCTGCGAACTCACAAGATGGTCGACCTGCAAGCCTATTCAGGTAGATAGGCTGTAGACTTTTAGGCTGAAGGAAGAATCCATGAGAGATCATGCGAAACTTCGAACTTTTGAGCTAGCCTGACATCCTACAGTCTAAACACCTGAAAGTTACAAAAAAACAGTTGAATGTTACGCGAAAATAATTGTATCTTACAATACAAGTAATAGCTTCCAATCTGAGCCATGGTCTAAACAGAAGTGCACTGACAGCCTTATGTGGAGAAAGATAAGGTATGTTGCAAAGAGTCAGTTGATCACGCTCTTTGTATTTGCCCTGCTATTCTGGGCTAGCCAGCCCGCTTTTAGCAAGCACAAAGTCGTGAGATTTACCGCCCGCCATCAGCCATTAGGGCAGGTACTGGCGACGATCCAGGCACAGAGCGGCATTCGTCTGGTCTACGTCAACTCCGTCGTCGACTCATTCAAAGTCTTGCGAAGATTTGATGACATGCCGTATGACGCGGTGAGAAAGTCCCTGCTTGGCACCCCTCTGGACTTCATTCAAAAGTCGCGAGATCTCTGGGTCATTGTCCCGCGTTCCGAAACGCTCGACTTGCCAGCCGTCCTCGCCGGCAAAATTACAGATATCTATTCTCAACAGCCCGTCGCAGGCGTCAATGTTTTCATCGAGAATTCGAATCTGGGGGCGACCTCAAACTCGAATGGTGTCTTTGAGCTGCGAGACATTCCCCCCGGACGCAGCAGCATCCACGTGAGGCGAATCGGCTACCATGATGTGGAGCTGGAGCTGGCCATCCGCGGCAATGCCAGAAATAGAGTCGAGATCGCGCTCGAACCCAAACCGGTGCCAACGCAGGAAGTGGTGGTCGAGGAAGCCTCTATTCCGACGGAAAACATAGCCGTCCTGACCAGACAAACCTTGACCCGGGCGCAACTGCAAACTCCTCCACTGGCCAACGATGGCGAGGTTTTCGAGATTCTGCACCAGCAGCCGGGCGTCTCCAGGCGCGACATGGACGATGTGTTTCCGCACATCGAGGGCGGCAGCGCGACCGAAGTCGGCGTCGAGCTCGACGGCATGCCGATTTATGTCCCAACTTTCGGCCAGAATCGGCGCAGTGTGTTTGCGGCCTCTATCATCGATAACTTGACCTTGTACCGCTCAGGTTTCGGGGTCGAGCATGGCGATGCCATGTCCGGGGTGGTTGCGCTCAGAACAACGGAAATAGAGCAGATCCCGTACTCGATTTACACCAGCGCAAGTTTGACCGGCCTGGCCCTTAACTACAAAAAGAACACCCGGAAGATTGGAGTCACCGGCGTCTGGAGAAACGGCAAGTTCGACAACGGCCTCAGGTTTGACCGCTGGCAAGGGTTCGATTGGTTCAACAAACTCGAGTATAGACCGGCGCAAAGTCACAAGGTGACGTTCCTCGCTCTCATCAGTCGCGGGTCGCTTACCCAGAGCAACAGTCTGAGCAGTGAGCAGTTGTTCAGCCAGAATCTTGGCCTTCGCTATGAGTTTGGCCCGCGCAAATCAAGCCACTTTTCTGCGCTCGGTTACACCTCCAGGCTCAATGAGCAGCAGAAAGAAATAGGCTTCAGGCTAAAATACAAGAGCCGAGTCAACCGCTTCTTACGCGCGACGGTTGGGGTGGACTATACCGACCTCGAAAGCCACGGGACGGTGGTGCTGGACAGCCTGGAGCACTACAAAGTGGCGCGGGACATTGCGCTGCCCGGTGATTCTACCGGCAGCTTTTACCTGCCGATTGCAACCAACCCCTCAGACTTGTTTTCTCAGCGGGCCACGATCTTGTCTCCCTACATCGGGATTGACCTCGAGCAACCGTTGTGGTGTTTGACTGCCGGCGTGCGCATGCCGGCCGACTTGACTTCTGGCCGGCTCTACCCCGAGCCCAGGACGACCTTGACCATCACGCTGGGCCAGCAATTGAACGTGGCCTTTTCCAAGGGTCGCTACTACCAGTTCACCGATCGGAGTTATGCTTCGGAGGCCAAATCCGGCGACCATCTCGGGCGTGGTGAGTTCTTGATCAAAACCGCAGCCGAGCAGCCGTCCCGCGCAGACCATTTTCGCGCTGAGGCGACGTTGCGCCTGACACCTGGCGTCACCGCTTCTGTGGCCTATTTTGACAAGAAGTACGATTTTCGCGATCGTGCTTATTTGTCCCGCATCAATCGCTGGTTCTGGATCCTTCCGCTCAAAAGCGGCAGAAGCCGGGGGTATGAATACTGGCTTGCGAAGACGGCAGGACCGCTCCAGGGGTGGGTGAGTTACACGCTGAACAATCAGGTGTACCGAAGCGAGGACGGTACCTTTTTCCGACCTTATTTCAACCGCGACAAGATTCTCAATTTCTCCATGACTTACTATCTCCCGGGTGGCTTGCAGCTCAAAGGACAGTACCTGCGCGCCACCGGCTATCCAGCGCGCGATTGGAGTCCGGAACGGGTCATCATCTCACGCGAAAATACGCCGGAGGTGTTTGCGCGTAAATTCATGACCCGGGACGTACGGTTTGGCTCGAGAAGGCAGTACGCCCTCGGCTTGACCTGGAACTTCTCTGCTGCCTTCGCGCGGGAAAGCCGATTGAATCTGGTGGCCGTTCAATCATTCGATGAAGGCGGCACCGGACTGCACCACACGCTCCGCTTCTGGGCCTCCATCATATTTACAAATTGAGGCCAGGATTCCGGCCCGGGTCTCTCTCACAAGTTTTCTATTTTGTCCCCATAAACGCTCTATCGCGACTGTCGCTCCGATTTGCCCTGCGGGCATCATTGAGCAAGAAAGGACCCAATGACGCCCGCAGGGCAAATGACGACGCGAAGCGCTAAATGACTTTTTCGGCAGCGAAGTCTGCGAAAAAATCTAGCCTTTACACACCTGGAGTGTATCAAATTGGGCCATTCTTTTGCAAGAGGGCAAAACCCTGGCGGGTCGCAAGCTCAGGCCAGGGCGATTTTGCTGCTAAGTGCTTGATTTTTTGGAGATGAAGAGTCTGGCTCAGAAAGGCCAACGGGTTTGGCATGCAAGTTGAAGCTTGTTTTGAGGCTTGGCGGCATGACTTTTCCCCCTGGCGAGAGTATCGGTCGGGTCGGGCACTGCCGCTGTTGATCGAGATGCACAAATAAAGTCTTGCAATTCTCATCAGTAAAGCTTAATTTTAAAATTTGAGAGAGTGAGATCAGCAATTTTTGTGACAATTTCATGATAATTTGCTGGTTGCGAGTTGTCTAGTATTTTGAGATGGTTGAACGAGCTTTTTTAATCCTTTGTTTGTTGGGGGCCATTCCAGGGTCGGCTTCGAGTCAAACGACTCTGGCAGGGGGGCGTGGCATGTTTCGGGTGCACTCCGCTGAAACCGTGCAGGCCGGCTCCTTTATTTTGAATTCCTTTTTTTTGAGCTTCATAAATGATGACAAGAACAGCCGCTTCGGCAATGACCACACCTGGAACCTGGGTTTGACCTACGGCCTGAATGACCGCCTGGAGCTGACTGCACAGATTGTGCCGTACCAGGATGACCAGCGTCACAGTTGGGCGCCGCCCGGAGAAACGAAAGTGGGCGTCAAATGGGCCACGCCGCTTTCCGGTCAGCGTGTTCAAACCGGGCTGCGGGGGTTTGTTCGCCTGCCCACCGCCAAGACTGCCAACCGGCCATTCGAGCCGTACTCCTCGGGCAAAGTAGCGCTCGGTGCCGTGGCCCTCCTGAGCCTTGATATTCCCGGGCGGTTACCGCTCAGACTCAATTTCAATTTTGGCTATTTGGACAACGATATTTCAACTTTTCTATCCCGGGAACGAACCGATCAACTGCTTCTGGGGGTCGGGGTGAAACTCCCCATCCGCGCTATCATCTTTTACACCGAGTACACAGGGGAAATCTTTTTCAACCATGATAAGATCAGCTTCAGGGACAACTCGATGCGGCTGACGCACGGGTTCAAATTCCGCGTGCCGTTCAACCTGGTTCTGGATCTGGGAGCGGACATTGGCTTCAGCAACAAACGACAGCGCTACCCGGCGCCGCTGCACGAGTACGCTGACTGGAAGATCTTCATGGGACTGTCCTACCATTTTTTGACCAGCCGGGTGTGGCGCGGTGTCCCCCAAACCCCACGAATTGACCGCAAAAAGCAACAACGCAAGTTGCAAGAATTGCGCAGCCGGCGTGAACGTGTCGACCAGGAGCTGAATGAGATGTTGAACGAGCTCGAGAAAGAAGTAGAAAAGGAAAAGAATGAACCCTGAGCGCTTCAGGAAAATCGCTCGGCTTGCCTTCTTGCTTTGCGGCCTCGCCATCGTGCTGCAGACCGGCGTTGTGGGCGCGGCCCTGCATGAGAGTCACAATATGACCACAATCAAAACCACCGGTCGGGCCGGTAATGATGATGATAAAGAGCAGAAAGAGCTCGAAAAGGCAGCCCGGAAAATCTACAAACGAGCACTCAAGAGCTATGAGAACAGCAGCTATTGGCGGGCTGCGGTGGACCTCGTCATTATTCTGGATTTCTATTCCAGCTACTCCGGGCTGGATGACGTGATCTGTCTCCTGGCCAATTGTTTGTACGAAATGGAAATGTACGACGGCGCCGACCGGCTCTATCGCCACCTGTTGAAGTCGGGGCGCAAGACCGAGTGGATCGCCGATGCCTTGTTGGGCCTGCAAAAGTCTGCCTATCAAAAGGGCGAGTTTCAGCAAAGCTTGAAGTTCTACAAAGCGCTGGAATCCCACTACACGCAGGACGACAACATTCATGAGTCGCGCTACTACGCAGGGCAAACCTACTTCAACCTGGAAAATTACAACCTGGTGCTCAATATTGTGCCGCACATCAAAAAGAAAAGCGACTTTTATCCGTTTGCGCTCTACACCCTGGGGCTTGCAAATCTAAAAAAAAAAAATGTGCGGGAGTCGATCAGGAATTTTCTCGACGTCATCCGGTTTTCGGCCAACAGCCCGGAACGGCGCCACATTATTGCTTCGGCTCGGTTGACGCTTGGGTACGTTTATTTTGAGCTGTCCAGCTATGATGAGGCGGCGGAGCATTTGTCAAAGATTTTGCCGGACTATTCCGACTACCCGGAGGTTTTGCTCGCGAGAGGATGGGCCTCATTCAAGTCTGGAGATTTTCAGGCCGTGCTCGAGACGTTGAACGGATTGATCGAGGGCTACCCCGATTACTCGAACCTGGAAGAAGCGTATTTCTTGCGAGGACAATGTTACCTGAAGCTGGGCTATCATGACTTTGCGATTCGCGAGTATGACAAGCTCATCGTGCCGGGGAATTCACCGGATTCCGCGGCAGCGCTGCAGGAGGTCGGGCAGGGGCTTAGTAGTCAGGAAAAACGCATTGAGGAATTAGCGGCTAACCTGCAGCAACTCGAGTCGGCCCTGGTCAGGTCGATCCCGCTGGATGGCAGCAACGGGCGCCTCGAGTCCTGGGCTGACAGCCAGGTCTCGATCAAGTTGGCCCGCGAGAATCTGATCAAAAAAATCATGCGGGAGCGAGATGAGTTTTACGAGGTTCTGGATAATATCGCCCGGCTCAAAAGACGTTTCAAAAGGAATGATCTGCGTGAGCGGTGGCGGACTTACGCTGAGTATGGCAAGGCCAGAGCGCTGTTTTTGAGGGGAATTGATCCGCAATAGAATGTAAAGGTTGGCTACGGATTGCACTTTTGATGGCGGTGTGTTTTTTTATGATTATGATTAAGAGAAATCTGGTTTCATTTGCTTTATGCTTGTGTCTCGCTCCGGCACTGTATCCGGTCCGGGCCGTGGCGCAGGATGCGGCCGGTCATGAGATTCAGACCCTGCGCAATCTCGAGGAGGCGATCAAGAACTCCGAGACCCTCCTTTCCAAGTACTCGGACAAAGATTTTACCGCGACGCTGATGTTCCAACTGTCCGAGCTCTACCTCAAACGCGCCACGATGAAGTTTCAGCGTGAGATGCTCATCTACGAGCAGGCCGAGGAAAAATTCAACCAGGGGCTCAGCGACACCCCGCCAGAGGTGCCGCGGGTGGACTTCAGCCAAACCATCAACATCTCTCTGAAACTGCTGGCAAAATATCCGGCTATCCATTTTCGCGACAAACTTCTCTACCGCGTCGCTCTGTGCTATTCTCAAGAAGGCGAGCAAGACAAAGCAGCCGAGTATTTCAAATTGCTCTCCGAAGAAACGGAGGAAGAAGCGCTGCTGGAAGAAGCCCACTTCAGGCTCGGAGAATATTATTTCGAGCACAAGGACTACACTGCGACCATCGATTATTACAGTCTCCTGCTCGAAAGCTGGGACAGCCCGTTTTTCGATATGGCGCTCTACAAACTTGGCTGGGCCTACTACAACATCAATGATTTTACCCGGGCGATCAGCACGTTTATCTACTTGATCGAAGACATCGACATTTTGCAGGACGTCGAAGCGCACAACCTTGGCAAGTCCAGGGCTGACTTGCGGCAGGAGGCCATCGAGTATGTCGCCATCTGTTTCGCCGAGTATGGCGGCCCGGAGAAAGCCCGTGACTTCTTGAAAGAAAAGAAGGGCAAAGATTACACAGAAGAGGTGCTCTCTCACCTGGCGACCATCTATCAGCAGCGAAATTTCTACGATGAGGCCATTACGACGCTCCAGACGCTCATCGACTTTTATCCCGATCAACCCACCGCCGTCCAATACCAGAGGCAGATTGTAGAGAACCATGAGCTGGCCGGCGACAAAGAGCAGGCGGACCTCGAACGCGCCGTCCTGGTCGAAGGATATGGCCCCGGTTCCGAGTGGTTCCAGCGCATTCCGGATGGGCCGGCCCGGCAGGAAATCCTGAACATCGCGGAGACCTTTCTGTACACCCTCGGCAGCGAAGCGCAAGAGTTGGCGCAGGCATCCGGGGCGCTCGCTGACTACGAGATCGCCATCGGCTGGTACAGCGATTATATGAAGAAATTTCCCACGTTTGAACGAGCGCACAAAGTACAGTTTTACCTGGCTGAATGTACCTACGAAATCGGGAACTACCTGCAAGCCGCAACCGCCTATTACGACCTGTTGCTGAATTATCCCGAGTCGGAATTTGGCGAAACCGCCGCCTACAATCGCATTCTCGCTTACAATCATCTCCTGCGATCGAACAACACCCCGGATTCGACGGATTTCTTCTTGTTCAATTTCCTTGGCAAAGAGCAAGCCAGCGTTGAGATTATCAAGGCGCAAAACGGCCATCAGGCCCAGCTCATGCAAGCGTGCCATGACTTTTTTGTCTACCACCCGCGCAGCCCGAAAGTCAACGAGGTTCTGATGAATTTTGCACAGATTCTCTTCGAGCTCGAGCAGTATAAGCTGGCCAAGCAAGTCTATGCCGAGGTCATGCTAGAGCCTGCCGGAAATCCGTATCTCACGCAAGCCTACTCCTTGATGGCGCAGTGCGAATTCCAGCAAGAGAATTATGACGCGGCGGAAAGCTGGTTTATGCAGATCCGCGAGCTTTTCCCGGATTCGACCCGGTACGTGGCCCGGGCAAACAAGATGATTGCCTCGTCCAGATTCCGGCGCGCAGAGTTGTACCTGACCGGCGGCGACAGCGGGCGCGCCGCCGAAGCATTCGTAAAGGTGGCCGAGACAGCCCCGGACAGCGCCATCGCAGAACGGGCGCACTTCGAGGCCGCAAAGCAGTTTGAACAGCTCGGTAAGCCAGAGCGCGCCATTGCGCTGTATGAAGCCGTGCCGCTCAAGTTTCCAGGAGCCAGCCTGCAGGACGAAGCGCTTTTCAAGGCCGGCATCTTGTGTGAAGGTCTCGAGCAGTGGGAGCGGGCCGCAACCAACTACCTGAAGTTGTATGAGCACGACCGGTTTTCAGAATATGCCGCAGGCGGGTTGTTTTCCGCCGCCAGATGTTATGAGACGGCCCATCGCTACGGCGAGGCCAGAAAATACTACCACGAGTACACCGAGTCGTATGTCCAGGACCCGGACCGCTTTCTGGAAGCAGCTTTTCGAAAAGCTGAGATCGCCTACGGTCTCGAAGATTTCGAAAATGCCCTGGATGACTTGAGATTTGTCCTTCGCTCTTATCAGGATCTTCGCAAAGAAAAGGTGCAAGTTGATAATTATTTTGCTGCCAATTCGCAATTCTTGATAGCAGAGATTTCCTATAAAGCGTTCAGAAAGATCAAACTGGAAGTGCCGCTCGAGCGCACGTTGAAACGAAAGCAGACCCTGTTTCGGCGTGTCCTGAAAGCTTATACCCACGCAGCGAAATTCAAGGTGGCCGAATGGACGACCGCCTCTTCCTACAAGATCGGACAAACCTTTGAGGAGTTTGCAGATGCCCTGCTGGCGGCGCCGCAGCCAAAGAATCTGTCGGCAAACGATCGGGATCAATATAACCGCACGCTTTGGGAGCGGGTTCTGCCTTTCAAGGAAAAGGCCAGGAAAGCGTACGAAACCAATGTGAAGAATGCCCGGGAGAATGGCATTCAAAATCGATGGATCATGGAAAGCGAAAAGCGGCTGAGTGAGCTCAGTCTTGAGTTAGGCCTCGGCGCCGCAGCCCCTCACCGTGATGACGCCGGGTCCTGAAGGGAGAGCGGTAGCGTCAAAAGTCTATGAAAAAGAATGAAAAAGGGATGTTTTGCCAACA
>JBHHXT010000087.1:0-19085 GCA_046757165.1 bacterium
ATTCGAGCATTCAAATCATTCAAATATCGTTTGAGTCGAGTAGGTAGGAAAGTTCAAGGAAACATCAGAGGGTGTGAAATTCTCCGCGATAGTAAACCATTGGCGACTTCTCTTCAGCAAACGAGCCATTCTGTACTTCGGCGACAAAAATCGTATGGTCGCCGGCGTCGATGGACTGCACGGTTCGACATTCCAGGTAGGCGAGAGTGTCTGCCAGAATCGGAATCCCTTGCTCAGAGGCGTGGTAGGTTAGATTCTCGAAGCGTGCTTCCCCGCTCAGCTTCGGATTGGCAAAGCGGTAGGCCAGGTCGGTCTGCTGCTCGCTCAGAATGTTTACCACAAAGGCGTCACCTTCAGAAATAACCTGGTGGCTGGTTCCGCGGTTGTCGACACAAATCAAAATAAGGGGCGGCCGCAAAGAGACCGAGGAAAAGGCGCTCACCGTCAACCCATGCATGCCGTTGTCATGTTTAGCGGTTACGACCGTAACGCCGGTCGCAAATCTGCCGAGAAGGTGTTTGAACAGCTCGGGGGAGAGGGGCATGAGGCTAATCTCCGATCCTGTGTGAGACGTCAAACGGCATCTGTACCGTCAACCGTGATTGGAGTGGTTCTGTGTTCAATCTTACTTTCAGCCAGTCGCATTTTCCACCCCACTTCTCCCATTTACCTCCTCACGTTTCACGTTTCACGTTTTCCGTCTCACGTCCTCATTGAAACAGCGGCGTGACGTGATACGCGCGCAAGGCATATTCCTTGATCATGCGGTGTGTGTTGAAATAGGCGGCGTTGAGCGCGATGGCAGACTTCATCATATGAATCCACCGCTTGCGGTCTTCGTAGTACATGGGGATAATCGTGTGCTCGAGTTTCTGGTACAGGCTGTCCGTGTCTTTCCGTTCGTCGTAGTCCACGAGATTCTTTTCCTCCGGGTCTGGACCGATGGCCCAGCCGGTCACGCCTTCGACACAGCCTTCGATCCACCAGCCGTCGAGCACGCTGAAGTTGAGCACGCCGTTGTGGGCTGCCTTCATGCCGCTGGTGCCTGATGCCTCGCGGGGCCGTTGTGGATTGTTGAGCCAGACGTCGACGCCTGAGGTGACAATGCCTCCGAGCCGCATGCCATAGTTCTGCAGATAGGCAACATCAATCTTGCCCTCCAGCTTGTGTATGCCCTCAAACACTTTCTTGATCACCCACTTGCCTTCGTTGTCTCGTGGATGCGCCTTGCCCGCAAAAACAATTTGAATTTTATCACAGCCGATCTTCGATAGCCGTTCGATATCTGAAAAGATCAGGTCAGCGCGCTTATAGCCCGCGGCGCGGCGAGCGAAACCGATGGTCAACAGGTTTAGATTCATGCTGATGCCGGTCTCATCTTCGATCAGGCGCATGAGTTTACCTTTGGCCATCATGTGCGCTTTCCAGATTTCGTCATCCGGAATCAGCATAACCTTGGCAAAGTGGGCCGGGTCCACATCCCAGCCCGGAATATGCTGGTCAAAGAGCTTCTTGAATCCAAGTGAGGTCCAACTTGCCGAGTGGATACCATTGGTAATCCTCTGGATGTGCGGCTTTTTGAACATATTTCTCGACACTTCCGCATGTTTTTGGGAAACGCCATTGATGAAATCGCTGAGTTTCAATGACAACGTGGTCAGGTTGACAGGATTTTCCCCGCCCAGGATCTCCCTCAAATAGTCGATGTAAACGGGATTCATGACCCGCTTGACCATCTCGAAATCGAAGACATCGTGACCTGCGGGAACCGGTGTATGAGTGGTAAAAATGCAATGCTTCTTGATTTTCTCAAACGAGTTGTAGCCACTTTCGCGGATGAGCTCGAGAGCGAGCAGGCTGGCATGGCCTTCATTGAGGTGATACTTGAGGATATCCCGGTAACCGAGATCCCGCAGCATCCGCACGCCACCGATTCCCAGGATGATCTCCTGGCATAATCGCACGTAGAGGTCGCCGCCATAGAGCTGCTTGTTGATCGCCCGGTCGTGGGGGGCATTCTCTGCGAAGTTGACATCGAGAAAATAAACCGGGACGACATAACCATATTTGCCGATAACATCATATTCCCACACTCTGACCTGGATGCGACGATTCTCAATTCTGAGCTCGATGTAGTTGGGGAGTTCCGTCAATTTCAATTCGGGGTTCCAGCGCACTTCTTTCTCGATCTGGTTGCCGGACTCATCCAGGCCCTGGTGGAAGTAACCATATTGTTGCAGCAAGGTCATGCCGACCATAGGGATACCCAGGTCTGCGGCTGAGCGCAATGTGTCACCCGCCAGGACACCAAGTCCGCCACTGTAAGAGGGCAGTTCATCGTCTAAGGCCACCTCCATGGTGAAGTACGCAATCTCGCGTTTCGATTTGTCCTGGCTCAACCGCTGGAATATTTCGCTGGTGGATTTCGTCATGACTCGGTCCTCGGATGTTGGCTAAAGCTGGCTAGATTCTGAATGATACAACCTCTATGATTATCGCACGAACTCGGTAATGCTGAATCGAAAGGGACGAAGATGATGTCATTTTTTTCACAATAGAACATTAAGGTGCAATTGTAACCATTTAGAGGGTGAATGTCAATAACATAATTGGCTTGCTTTTGTTTTCTATCACTACTGTCCCGACGTTGACAAGAACAGCGTCACATAAATGAATAGTGACTCAAAATGCTTGACAATTTCCAGAAAATCAAATACCTTACTGGACTTCTTCTTCAATCTCCCGGCAGGGCCGGGCCGTCAACCGGCCAATAACGAAATCACGAGGTGAACTATGAGAGCAATGTGGAAAGGTCATATTCGGTTCTCTTTGGTGACCATCCCAGTTCGAATATACAATGCCATCGAGACAGCGGAGACCATTCGCTTCAATCAGTTGCACAAGGGCTGCAACGGCAATATCGGTTACACCAAAAAATGCAAGAAATGCGAACAGGCGGTGAGCAATGAGGAGATTGTCAAAGGTTACAAATATGAGCCGGACCAATACGTCATTATCGAGCAGGAAGACCTCGACAATCTCAAACTGAAGAGCACGAAAATAATTGAAATCGAAGGGTTTGTCGAGCATGCGGAGGTCCACCCGAGTCTCTTCGATGCACCCTACTTTGCCGGACCCGATGGGGAGGTGGCCTCCAAAGCGTATACGCTTCTGTGCGAAACGTTGCGGCGCAGCGGCAAACTGGGCGTCGGTAGGGTCGTCCTGCGCGACCGCGAGCAGGTCATGCTGCTCGCCCCCCATGAGAACGGCGGCCTGCTGCTGTACAAACTGCGCTATCGCCACGAGGTGCGCGACATAAAAAACGTCCCCCAGCTCAACGGCCATGACCTTGACGAAGAACAGCTCAAACTCGCTCAAACCCTGGTCGACTCCATGACCAGGCCCTTCGCGAAAATCGAAATGAAAGACCGGTACAAGGACGCGCTGAAAGAGCTGATCGCACAAAAAATCGCCGGCAAGCAAATCGTCGCTGTGGAAGAAGAAGACCGTCCGGTCGTCGACATTATGACCGCGCTCAAGCAGAGTATCGAGCAAGCGAAGGCGGAGAAAAAACCGATGAAGAAGGCAACCGGCAAGAAAAAGGCTGTCGCTTCCGAGGGAAAACCTGCCAGCGGCAGGAAACGGAAGACAGCGTAGTATTTTGACAAAGACCATGGGCAACATCCTGCAATTGCCGACGAACCCGCCAGCCAGGCTGGACTTTCAGCGGGTTCGCCAAAAAAGGAAAAAGAAAGATCCTGAGCGTCATGGTCAGATGAATCTCTTCGGGCCATCATCCGGCCAATCCGCACGTATCGTGAATCTGCCAAAGCGGATGAGCCCGTTCGAAGAAGCGTTGACGCTGGATGAACGTGGCGACCAGAAGGCGAGCGAGAGTTACTGGCAAGCCATCTCCGCCGGCGATTGTGTCGCTGACGCGTACTGCAACCTCGGCATCCTGGAATCCCGCGTCGGAAGAACCGAGAAGGCGTTCGACTGTTTCACCAAGTCCCTGTGCGCGAGCCCGCGCCATCTAGAATCCCACTACAACCTCGCAAACTTGTATTTCGAAATCGGCAATCTGCGGCTTGCGCGCGAGCACTATGAGCTGGCGACGCAAATCGACCCTTCTTTTCCGAACATCTATTTCAATCTCGGTTTGGTGCTGGCGCTGAATGAAGATTACCAGGCCGCAATCGAGGCCTTGACCACGTACCAGGACCTCGTGTCCGATGAAGAAGCCAGCCAGGTCGAAGAGCTGCTGACCAGCCTGAAATACTCCCTCACCGTGCACCGGTAAGCAGAATTTTATTGTTTTATTGCTTTATTGTTATCCGAACCATGAAACAATAGAACAATAGAACAATAAAGCAGTAAAACAATGAGAAACAATAAAACAATCGTCTGCTAATGATTGGAGGTAGCATGAGCACATTAAAGACGACTTTCTTGATGGTCTTGCTGACCGTTCTTCTCGTCTTCGTGGGGAATGCGGTCGCAGGCCGAAACGGTGCGGTCATCGCCTTCGTGATCGCTGCCGGCATGAATTTCTTCAGCTACTGGTTTTCCGATAAAGTTGTGCTGAGGACTTACCGCGCCCAGGAAATTTCGGAAGCACAGGCGCCGCAATTATACACCGTGGTCAGGCGGTTGACGCAGCAAGCCCGTTTGCCGATGCCGAAAGTTTATGTCATTCCGAACGAAACGCCCAACGCGTTCGCCACCGGTCGAAATCCGGAAAATGCTGCCGTCGCCGTGACACAAGGCATCATGCGCATGCTGAGTCCAGATGAGCTGGAGGGCGTCCTTTCTCACGAGCTCGCTCACATCCAAAACCGGGACATCCTGATTGGCTCGGTGGCCGCGACCATCGCGGGGGCGATCAATATGCTCTACTACATGGGATTCTTCTTCGGCGGCAGCGATGATGACGATGGCAGCCCGTTTGCCAATATCCTCATGATCATCATCGCACCCATTGCCGCCATGCTGATCCAAATGGCTATCTCACGTTCGCGTGAGTTTGCCGCAGACCGTCGTGGCGCCGAGATTTGCAACAAGCCGCTGGCATTGGCATCGGCACTTGAAAATCTGGAGCGTGGTGTGGAAAGAATTCCCATGAAGGCGTCGCCGACCTCAGCGCATATGTTTATTGTCAATCCGCTGCGCGGTGGTGGCATCGCTTCCTTGTTCTCGACACACCCAGCGACCGAGGAACGCGTCAGAAGGTTGCGTGAGTTGGCGCGTGTATGACACCCATCACAAATAACCAAAGACCTGCGTTTTGTCAGCGCCGGGTCTGAGGACGACAAAACACAGGGGGTGCCTGCCTTTGCCTATTGGGGCATCCCCATTTGTCCTCCCGAGTGCCTGTTCCTCTGACCGAAAACTCATCTAACGCGCTGTCGTTGCGAGTCCTGCGCTCTTCGCGGGACGAAGCGATCTCCTGGCGTGTCTAACTACCCTACAGGATGTTTTCGTTTGTTAAGAACGTTGAGTGCATGGAGTCAACCGGCCGATTAACAACCTGGGGTCAACCGACAGGAATGGACTGTCCACCACCAGCAGCCTGCCAGGTGCCAAACAAAGGAAGCAAGGATGAGCTGTATCGTAGGCCTCATTTCCGGCAAAGATGTTTATCTCGGCGGCGATTCAGCCGGAGTCTCCGGCTTGGACGTAACGGTCAGAGCGGATGAAAAAGTATTCCGAAAGGGGGGCATGATATTCGGCTTCACCACCTCCTTCAGGATGGGTCAGATTCTACGTTACTGTCTTGAAATTCCGCAGCAACAGGGTGATCAGGATGACTACGCCTATTTGTGCTCTTCCTTCATCGACGCGGTGATCAAGTGTCTCGCTGAGAAAGGATTTGCCCGAACAAAAGACGGCGAGAAAATCGGCGGGTCGTTCTTGCTGGGTTACAAAAGCAGCTTGTACAGAATCGATCCGGATTTTCAGGTGGGCCGGAGCGCGCAATGCTATGAATCTATCGGTTGCGGTGCCTACTATGCCAAGGGGGCACTCTTTACTTTGACACATCATTTTGGCAAAACAGCAAAACGGGGCGCGAAGGAGAACATCGAAATCGCCCTGTCAGCCGCAGCAATGCACTGTGCAGGTGTCTGCAAGCCTTTTGTCGTTTTGAGGCTCCATCAACCAGACTTACCGATGTGAATTTTGTGAAAGGGGCGGACTCTTGTCGCGGAATCTGGTTTGCAAGTCTGCCGGCCGTACTCTCGGGGACGGCGACCCACCACCGACGATGTAGCCATGCCCCCTTGTGGGGCATATAGCAATATCAATATGAATAATCACCATGCTGGAAATACAAGGGATGACGGCTACGAAAGGCGAATGGACACCCATTTGGGAATGCGCTGACAATACATCCCGGGGTTGCGCGAATGCGCAACCCCGGTGAAAGGGAAAATGTCAATAAAAACAAGCCTGCATGGGTTGTACAAGCCGCACCAGAGCCAAAGCCGGACGAGCCCATCAAAGACTCACTAATACCCAAATGCGTACGTCTGCCGAACGGTGGTATTGCCATACGACGCCTCGATCTCACCGAAATCGTTCCACCGCCGGATGCGGTTGAGAACACAACGCTCCACACTCCTGTTGTTTATGGTGGAGGAGACCAGCTCGACGTTTTTCACCCGTCCGCCAGAGGTAATAGTGAACCGAACCGTGATTTTACCGCGCAAATTTGGATTGCGCTTCAGCTCGCGCTCGTAGCAGTACTGGATGGTCTTGTTGTGATGCAAAATAACCGCCTGAACATCGGCGGCATTGCGCCCGATGTTGCCCCCGCTTCCCGCCCCGCCTTCTATTTTGGGCGCGTCCATCGAAACGACAAGCTCACCGCCGCGCTCGAAAGAGGGGTCCACGGCGTCGCCCAGGCCTGAGACCATTTCATCGATACCAGCGCTGCCGTGAGAGCGGGCCCCTTTGACCCGCCCGCTGCTGCCGCCGCGGCGAGCCACTCGCTGTAGACTGGTGAGCTTCGCGATTTTCTTATCGAGATCGCCGCTGGAGCGGCCGGCGGTTGAAAGCACGTCCGCGATCTCGCCGCCGACGGCATACGCACTTTTGCTGGTCAGCAAGGCGAGGACGCCGCGGTTGCTGACGGTGGCCGCAATCCGTGCCTGCGACTTTCCTGCTCTGCGGCTCCTGCGAGCGCGCGCATCCCTTCTTGTGCCGCCCCCCTGACGGCGCGCATCCGCCATGCTCGGCGCGGATTTCCTGGCCCGCTTGGCCGCTGCTTGCTTGCCTGGCGAGGCTTGCTTGCCAGCATCCGGAGACTTCTTGGCGTGCGGACGCCTGGCTCGTGGCTCATCCTCGTTTTCTTTCAGCTCGAATTGAACGAACTGCTCCTGCAACAACGCCTCGCGCTCCTTGATTGTGCGCGCCAGGCGCTCCTGCATCTTGCTCACGTCAGCCAGGAAAAGCTCTCTCGCAAGTGGATTGAGCAAGAAATAGATGACAATCGCGACATGGACAATCACCGACATGGTCAGAATTCCCATGAACCGGCTGTCGTACAACTGTGAAATTTTTCTCTCAAATCGAAATGGATGTTGGCCCTTCGTGCCCTCATCCTCGAGGGAGTTTCGTTCTTTCATAAGTTTGCCTTTCCTCGAGATTCTTTCTTTAACGTCCTTGTTTTAGTACGAGTGGTCCACCCGTAATGCCGAACACGAGAGCGCCGGGAGTTACTCAGCCCGATAAACCGCCAGGCGCATGTTCGGATAATCGGCTGCGCCACAGGTTGCCATGATCTTGACCAGGTTCCGGTACTCGATACTCTTGTCCCCCTGAATCACGACCTTGCCGGAAAAGGGTGTCCCGAGTTCTTCTTCCATTTTCTTGGCCTCGGTGGCATGGCGCAGAAGCTCCTGCTTCAAGGGTTCGATAACAAAGTCCCTTTGCTTTCTAACGGCATCCATGTCGACGACAACCTTGTCGTTAACCATCACCACTTGTTTTGAAACCACCAAATCCAACGCCACCTCTGGAGGCGTCAGGATGGTCGATTTGGGCAGGGACAGCGTCTCAGATGGCTGAATCAACTGCCCTTCCGCGGTGTATGCTTTTAGCAGAAAAACAAGGATGATCGTGAACATATCCATCATGGAAGTCAAGTTGAGTCTGACATTCTTGACGAACGTGTCGTGTCTCTTTCGGCGTGATGGGATGTATGCCATAGGATCACCTCGAACATTTCCTACATGACGATGGCGCTGATAGACGCCTTTGGGAAGAGCGCGATTTCCCGCCCATCCAGTTTGATAGAGCGCGCAGCATCCATCGTACTGACCAGTGTCTGGTAGTCGATCTTCGGCTCCGCCTGTATCGTGATGGAATCGGTGTCTTTGAAACGACCGGCCGCCTTCTCCTTGATGGCGTGAAGCGTCTGAGCCAGGTGCTCATAATCATACTGGCCATCCTTCAATGGAATGCTCGGCTTACCTTTCCGGGCCTTCAAAATGGCGGAGGCACTGGACAGATAGAATCCCCTGTCTGTGATGATCACTGCCAAATCCAGCTTTGCGTCTTTTCCTTCGGGCTCATCGAACATTGTCGATTCGGCAGGGGCGGTTGGTGGCAGATTCAGCTCGATGACGCTTATCTTTATCAACTGCACCGATGACAGAAGCAGGGGAATGAGCACCACCATCAAATTCATGATGGGCGCCATATTGGGCTCCAGCGCCTCCACCGCCTTGCGCGACTGTCTTCGTGATGGTCTGTATGCCATGGCTAGTGATTTCCCGTTAGCAGATTTATCAGCTTGACCGTGTGCTCGTCGATCTCGTCAATGATCCTGACGGTCTTGTTGTGAATGAAGGTGTAGATCATGATGGCCGGAACGGCGATCGCAAGACCGAGCAGCGTCGTGTTCATTGCTGTCGAGATGCCCGCGGCGAGAAAGGCGGACTTCTGGGCCGCATCATACCCGGCTTGGGAGACCGCGTTGAAAGCGAGGATGAGACCATAGATGGTGCCCATCAGGCCAATGAGCGTGGCAACATTGCCCACCATGGCCAGGAAGCCCGTCCGCTCCTGTAATTTCGGAATGACCTCCAGCGTGCCCTCATCCACGGAATTCTGGATAGAACGAAAATCGACATTCTTGGACTTGTTGCCCGCGACCATCTGTAGACCCGCTCTGACGACACGCGGCAAGGCTTTGTCACCGGCCGAGTCGCACAGATCGACAGCTTCTTTGACCTTCCCGGCCTTGACCAGTTTCTTGATTTCGGCCATGAACGCATTCGAGTTTATGTTCGACTTCACCCAGATGTAGTAACATCTCTCGATCGCGACTGCGACCATGAAAGCGGCTGTAAACAGCAGCGCCCACATAAACATCCAGCCGGAAGCACCAGGACGGAAGTGTTCAAAAATCTCAAACATGGTTTTACTCCTTTCAGATTAGTACCTGACGAGTTCTTTTCTGTCACTTTACTCACCGGACAATATTTCCTGCAAAATCTTCTTGAGATTGGTGATCCTCGTCACCGTTTCAAATTCCCGGTCAAAGAGCATTTCTTTGCCCGGAAGGGCCCTGACCTCGCGCTCAAAACTCCGCTCCACAAAGCCGACTTCCTCGAAGTCTGACTGCAATCGATTCCGAAGGATGGTCACATTCGGCTTCTCGACCACGCCCTCGATCAGGATTTCGTCAAGGACGATCTCATCTGCCGCCGCGGGAGCTGCTACAGAATCTGCTTCGGGCGTTGATGAACCATCCTGTGTGTAAGCGCTGGTCGCAGAACACAGGACCAGAATGGCAGCAGCCAGACCAACTCTAAACTCAAACATTGCTTGACTCTCCTGCTTATTAAACCCTGAGCCGTTCGCGGCTTCGACCGCCTACTCGGAAATACTCGGCTCTTCTGTCTTCATGTCACCATGCACGCGATCGGAGAAATCGATTCCGCCTTCCCGCAATGCCGTCCAGTTGGCGACGCTCTTGAGCTTGATCACCGTTTCCAGGCCGCCGGATATGCGGCCGCTGTCAACCACCGCGATGGCCAAAACGTTGTTCCCCAGCCGCAGGTACGGCGTGAGATCATGCCTGCGCGGTTCTTGCGCTGCCTCTTCTGAGTCGAACTCCACGACCTCTTTCCCGTTCAGAAACAATTGATAGCGAGCGGACAGAAAGAGCTCAATCGACCCGGAGACGGGGAGACCCGGAAGCTCAAAAGACTTTCGAAAATAAACGGTGTCGGACCGAACGAGAACTTCATCAGACCGTTCTTGAACAACTGAATCCGACTTCACCTCAGCGACGGTCACCTGATCCGCGTCCAGAGCAGTGGGCGTATAGGCGGTGGAATGCGCCATCCAGATAGCGCTGACTTCGCTGTCGTTGAGGTGAGTTGCCCGGCCAACAGAATCTGCTTGACGCCAGCCCGTGTCCGTGGCGTCCACCTCCTGCCAACCCGCAACACTTTCCGTGGCGACCAGCCAATCCCGTGACGACGGAAACGTTTGCACCTCAAACTCCAGCCCAAACTTGCTGGCGTACTCTTCAGGACTCTTCATGATGAGAGCGAGCGCCATCTTCTGAGTCCAGTCAGCCGGGTTGACGAGCTGTTCGCTAGTTTCGTAACCCAACCGGAGCATGTTGTGCGCCCCGTCCGACAGGGCGAAATACAGGTCATCGAACGTGAACATGGCGTCTTCATGGTTCATTTGCTGCGTTTGCTCGAACAGGGCTTCGTAGTGCTCACGCTTGTAGTCGGCGAGTGCAGCCAGTGAATCCCCTTTCCCGGCATACTCATAGACGAAAGACATGAGTGCGTGCTCGTTTCCGGCGATAAAGAGCGAATCCGCGCCCACCGCCTGTGCTTGTCCCAGGCTTTCATTCAGGCCACTGGTGGCTGCTAACGCCTGCTCAGTGCTGAACTCAACCAGCGCCCTGAGCTGTTCAGAGAGCGCGACTGCCTGCTCGTCATCTTTGTCAACAAGCGTTTCGTAGGACGCCAACAAATCAGCATAGCACGCCAGTGCCGTGTGGCTCAGCTTCTGCTTCTCGTGCGGCACAACGCGACTGGTCATGATGATCTTGTCTCGCGACGAATCGACCCAGGCATTTTCAAGATTCAGCGCTTCGTTCTCTTCAAGGTTGCGTAGATGGACCTCTATGACTTCCTTTGCCAGCGGTGCCACAGCCTGCTGCAAAACCTGGCTGCGGTAGACCAGCTCTTCCAATTTCGTCATCCCTTCCGGAATGGGTGAATTCAGCAATCGTGCCAACGATTCGTTCTTCAGCTCTGCCATCTGAAAAAGATTCTCCGACACTTTTTCCTGGCACTTCCCGATCCACGTTTGGGCCACCTGCAGGGTCGAATCCTCGACGGTCAGCTTCGCAGACACCACCTGCTCGCTGTCTTGTGCCGTCGCCCGCAGGTTCTTTTCGGCAAACTTCTGCAGCGCTCGAGCCCCATCCCGGTAGGCTTTGATTGCTCTTTCATACAACTCAGCCGATGTCTGGTTGATCTCGTTGCGGGCAACGATGGTGTGCGCTTCATCGGTTTCGGCAATTTGCTGCCCGGCCCAGGTTTGGGCAAATTCTTCATAAGCGCGGCCTAGTTTGTATGTCGCCTCGTACAAACGCAAGGTGCCGTAACCGGCGACTCGGGAGTATCCCTCCACCAGCTCGAGAAGCAGCTTCTTCTTGGCTGCTTTGTTTTGCGCAATTCTCGCCGTCGGCAGCTCGAACTCGATGCTGGCATACTCAGCAAACTTGACTTCTGCCAGTTGAAACAGCGCCTCGGCTACCAGGAACTCATCCGGATCGAGGTTTCTCTGTTTGAATTCTTCATATTTTTGGATGGCAGATTCAAACTCGAGCTTTGCCTTCCCCGGTTCGCCGGCCTCTTTGAAATATTGACCGCGGCGCAGATAGGCTTCGATCACCCGCGGCGAGTCCGGGAACTTCTGAGTAAACCTGGCATAGATCTCGTTCGCCGCTTCCAGGCTGTCCAGCTTCAAATAATGGCCGGCATTGTCGAACAGCAGGTCGTCTGCCTCGTCCGCGCCGGGGAAGCGCTCGGCGAAGGCATGGTTGACGGCTATTGCTTGCTCCCACGCCTCCGCCTGCACAAACGATACGCTGGCGTTGTAGAGCGCGGCCTGGGCGTTGCTCCGGTTCGTATCGGCTTGCGCCAGCTTCTGGTAGGTCACACCCGCATTGTGAAAATCGCTTACCTCGCGGTAGTCAAATGCCAGGTTGTTGAGCGCAGGCAGGGTGTACTGCGACTGCGGATGATGCTGTGTCAATTGTGTGTAGGTGGTGATGGCCTGGCCGTACTCCTTGACGTACTCAAACTCCAGTCCGGCGTTGTAGAGCGCGCGATCGGCGATCTTGCTGTCCGGTGTTTCTGCGACCAGGCGAAGATACTCCCTGGCTGCCCGCAAATGGTCCGAAGAGTCGGAGGCGGCCTGCGCCTGCAGGAAGATCGCCTCCGAGAGGCGGGTACGCGCGCGTTCACCATAGAGATGACTTTTTTCACGAATCCGTTTCGCGAGCAGTTCTGTGCTGCGGTAATCGCCCTTACCGAAATAACTCTCCATCGTAATGTAGCGCGCATAGTTGGCGTCCTCGGACTCGGGAAAATGCCGGGCCAGGGTCTTGAAGTATTTGATCGTTTCCCGGAAACGGCGTTTCTCGTAATAAAGCCCCCCTGTCTTGGCCAGTATTTTTTCGGTTTCTGGCTCGTGCGGAAAGTTTTTGATGTAATTATCCAGGGCAAACACCAGGCGCTTTTCATCATCCGTGAGCTCCTGCGGCTGCACCTGCACGCGCCTGAACCGCCCGGCCCGCGTCCGGCTTGCCACCACACTTTCCTGCGCATACGCCGAAGCGAGGACACTATCGCGCTGTCCCCGCTCGTCGGCAAGCGCAATCGCATTCTCCGCTGCCTGCCTGCGATATTTCGAGTGCAGGTACAAGTTGCTGATGTTGATATATTCCTTGAATCCCGCCTCGTGCTCCCCGAGCTTCACATCCAGCACAAGCGCCATGTTCCAGTGAATGCGCGCTGCGTTGCTGTCGCTCCGAAACGCCGCCAGGTACTCCCGGCTGTCCTGCACCGCCTGCCTGTAGAGCTGTTTGTCCCCGGTCTCGTTTGCGCTTTTTAGCAGATAAAAAATGTTCTCGCGCATGGCCCTCTCCGCCAGCTCCTCGGCGCTGCTGCGATCGGCCAGGGAAACCCTCTGCCACCAGTCACTGTCTTTGCCAAACTTGCGGAACAGCTCTTTGCGGCTGGAGTAGGCCAATTGCTCATTTTCCAGATTGCGATAGGCTCGAGTAATTCTCGCCTGGATCGTCGGTGCGTCTGGCGTATGTGGATACATCGCGAGCAGAAACTCGTATGCCTGTATCGCCGGCTCATATTCCTCCTTCACATCCATGTAAGCGTCGCCGATTTTTTTGAAGACCTCATAGCCATAATTCCGCCCGCCAATCTGGTCGAAATAAGCGGCCGCCTGCCGGGCCCCGCCAAAATCCAGGAAGCTGATGCCGATGTACTCAACGGCCTCGTCCCGGACGGCAGGAAAATGGTGCTCGAGCCGGGGATCCAGTGGCTTGACCCGGTCGATATCGTCGGCGAGCACGGTGAAATGCGAAATAGCCGCAGGATAGTCACTCAACCTGTAGTACGCCCAGCCAAGACGGTAGAGGGCAGCATCGTACAACGCATCTTCCTTGTACGCCAGTACTTTTTTGTAGGTCTGGATCGCACGCTCGATGTTGGACACCGGCGGGTGGAAGAAGTACTCTGCGACCCGCATCCACGCATCCGGCGCAAACTTGCTATCGGGGGTCGTTCGCGCCAACGACTCATAGATCACCGCCGCCTCCTGCCGGTCTCCCATCTCCTCCAGCAAGAATGCGAGATTGTAAGTCGCGTCATCCACCAGGCCACTTCCCGGGAAAGCGTCGATGAGGCGTTGGTACAACTCCAGCGAGCGGCTGAAATCCAGCGTCGGCTCCTGTGGGACTTCCTCCATCTCGCCTTGCACAAACTGGTCGGACTGCACGAGATACGCTTCCATCCGCCGCTCAAAGTCGCGCACCTCCTGCTCGTACCACAGCTCTGCCAGCCGGATGAGGATTTTGTCCAGAATCGGACTGTCCGGATAGCTGGCGATGAGCGCTTCCATCTCCACAATGCCCGATTGCCGCAAGCGGTCCTTCTCGGCCAGCAGCCGTTCGGTTTCCTTTATATAATGGTCACGGATCTCGGTCAACTCTTCGAGGGAATAATCCAGAAGAAGCGTATCCTCGAGCGTGCCACCAGGGGTCTCCCCGGCCATGGCAGAATCAACCGCCACAGTCTGGGAGTACCCCCCTGGCGCACCAGACAATACACATGCGACCAATAATGTTCTAAACCAGCTTGGTTTCATTTCGCCTCTTCGCTTTGGGTTTGGCTGCCTTATACCTTGAGCTATCGCCCTGTGGGCGGACTACTCCGACTCGGACTCGTCACTGTCAAAGTACCCCTCCCGGAAGTAGGCCTCGTTTTCTTCCTTGTATCTCTCTAGTTCCTGGCTTTGAATCTCATATTCGAGCTGCCGGATGATCTCATCATACTCGGCCAACCGCTGGTCCAGAACCCGCCTCCTCTTGTCGATAACGCGGGTGACAAAATCACGATTGCTGGCCAGGGTCTCGATTTCACCGTCTTTTTCTCGCATACGGTTGAAGGTGATGTCACTGACGCCCATGCCGGCCACGTTCGCCCAGTACTGAAAGTTGCTTTCGCCCTGCTCTGTGGTCTGAGCGGCAAGCCAGGTCTGCAACCGTTCGGTCTGCTTACCGAGCACGGCAAACTCATTGGCCACAATCTCCAGCTCGAGGTTCTCTCGTTCCGTGCGCGCCGCGGTTTGCAAGGCACGGACTTCCTGCAAGCGGGTCTGAAGGACCCTCCTTTCCTCTGCGATGCCGCCAGTCAACTCTGTCAGAATCTCGCGCCGATAGTCCACTGCGATCTCCTTGACCGGCCGTGCCCGCTCCCTGACAAACTTCGACTTCTGCCTGGCCAGAGCATTCTCATACTCTGCCAGGGTTCGCAGCAACGTCTCGCGCTGCTTGCGCGCCTGGTTAGTCAACGCTTCCTGGCCGCCAGATTGCACTGCTGTCATGACCATCTCCATCTCCTCAATCACATCCAGCAGCGTATCTCCCTCGGAGAGATAAGCCTGAAGCAGCGCTCCCTCGCCGCCTGAGAGTTGCAACTGCTCCAGCACGCGATTCAGTCGTACGCGTTGCGCGGTAATCCTGCGCACCAGGTCCTCGTCATCACGCTGCACGGCCTCCCGCTCAAACTGCTCCAATTCATGCAGGTGCACCAGCAACCGCCTTCTTTCGGCACCAAACCGTTTTGCTGCCTGCATGTACGCTTTGCTCGAGGTGACATAACGCAAGTCCGTCAGGGCGCCATCCTCCTGGTTCATGCGGCGTTTACTGTGCGCCGCCAGGACCAGGGCTTCATAGGTCGTCGCGGCGCCGAAATGCTCCTGCAGCAAGACGTTGACCAGCGCCAGAGTCTTCTCATAGTGGTTCAACTCGAGATGCGCCCAGGCTGCGGCGATCAGGCTGCGCTCATATTCAGCAAACCCGGGAGAGACCTTATCAAAATGAGCAATCGCCTTTTCATACTCGCCCATCTCATAAAAGATGGTGCCCAATTTCAGAAGCGCAAGGTTGCGGACCTGAGCAGCATGCGACTCAGTCCAGGGGTAGTTCTTTTCATTGGCCAGTTCCTCCAGAATCGTAACCGCAGCCGCAAAATTGTCTCTGGAAACATAACTCAAAGCGGTCAAATAACGCGCATGCAAAAAGTACTTTGACTCCTGCGGTATCGCCGACAGTACCTCCTCGCCATCGGCATAGCGCGAATCCTGTAGGTAAACGTAGCCAGCCAAATAGGTACATTTGTCAATGACCTCTGGCTCACGCTCGATTCCAAGCGCCCGGAAAAGATCGAAGTACTCGTAAAACGCCGTCAAATCGCCTTGCTTCTCGGCAATCAACATGAGGCGAAACAGGGTCTCATTCAGATACTTCGAATCGGTCGCGTGTTGCAGAATCGCTTCATAATCCGCCCTCGCCAGGTTGAAGAGCTTGCGCTGATAGTAGCAGTCAGCCCGGTAAAAGCGGACGCTCCCCAGGTCGAAAAAGTACAGCTCGTAATCCTGCACAACCTCGGTGAACTGTTCTGTGGCGAATTCGTACGCCCTATCAGCGTAACTTCGGAGCGCATCGCGCAAATCCCGCGCGAGCATTCTCGTTCGCTCCTGTCGCGTGCCGCTCGCCAGCAGCGCCTCTTTCACGATGCGATGGCGAAGCAACTGCACCTGATATTCCGCAGTCTCCCTGGCTTTCCATTCATCAAACAACTCGAAAGCCATGGCACTGACGCTTCCGTGGTCGCCATATCCAAACAGGGCCACCAACCGCTGATCCAGACTGCTGATGATCTCCTGTTGCAGCGCCACGAGCTCATGGCTAACCTGTACATTTTCAGACCGTGCCCGTACGATCAAATGGCTGATTTCTTCCAGCAAGGTTTCGAGACGCTCAACTTCAGCGTTGTACGATGCCACCACTGAATCCGGACCTACCGGCTCGAGAACCTCAAAAAGCGCGGCGATGCTCGCCTTTTGCTCATTGATTGCCTGCACGACCTCTTCCTGCGCCGGCCCGGTCTCGAGTTGTAACAGATCCAGCCGCTTGTAAACCTTCAAGAGGGCCTTGATTTCCCGTTTGTACTGCCGGTTGAGAAATGCCAGATAACGGCGGGAATAGACGCCGCTCTCCTGGAACAGCCGCCGGTCGTCGAACACTTTGACGATATTCTGCCGCAGGCTCGCGAGTGGCCGCAGCAGATGCAACCCGTCCTGTAAATCCATGACCACCTGCAACCGCTCGATATCCTCGACCAACTGCAAGAGCTTGTCGATCTCCTGCGAATACGCTAAGACCAGGTGCTCCGCATGACCATAAACGGCCGACAGCGGAATCTGGTCTTCGACGAGCGCCTTTGCTCCCCGCTGCTCCAGCTCCGCCGTGATATTGCGAACCAGGTGCAGGAGGTGTTTTTCCTGGCGCGCCAGATCGCGAAAGAACACCGAGCTCTGCTGATCCAAATAAAAGGCAGCGCGTTCCTCGAACGGACTCTTCAAGTTTTTGTCAGGAAGTCCAGATTGGCCAGCGGCCGGGTGAGCATGCACCCCCCCCAACACGAGCACCACCCAAATTTTCATCCTGAAAATCGTTAATCGACCAATATCCATATCGCGACCCTTGATTGATATTCAGGTAGTTCGTCGCGGCACTGGAATATCTTGAGAGCTACTCTGAGAAAAAGAATTGATTTTTTGTTATTATTTGTGGGGTTTCACAAGGCGGGGTTCCGACCTCTGGCAGACTTCTTCCCGCTCGGTTTTCGCGCTCAGGGCGGGGTCCAAAGCGCTGGCCGGGTGGGCATACGAAACCGCATAGTCCCCTGATGGTTGCAGAGATTAACGAAGCGACTTCCGCAACCCGACCCCTCGATTTCGCGCATCGGAAACCGCTCCGCTAGGTTGGCCATCGACATCACGGACAACACCTGAGATCGTTCGTACTTTCCAAAAAAGTAATAGCGCAAGGCCGGTAGCAAGAACTGCAATTGCTATTAATGCCAATGACAATATGCGCTGAGGTTATTTTGTTTTTATTCCAAATCTTATCGTAAAATAGGCTGCTTCTTTTCGGCTAATTCTTCCAAAAGTTCAGCCGCCTTGGTTGGAGCATGATAACGCGCAAAATCATATTGGATTTGGCGGGCTCTTTGCTTGTATTTGGTGTCAGCCAGTACTTTCTTTACAGCTTTCTTAATCTGTTGCGGCTTTGGCGAGTCTGTTTTGAGATTGATGCCTACCCCTGCCCAGTCAACTCGAGCACATATTTCAGCTTTCTCTTCAGTCTGCCCCGCAACAACCAACGGTACACCGTAGCTCAAGGCAAATTGGATTCCTCCGTAGCCAGCGTTGGTTATCATCACGTCAACATGTGGTAAGAGCTTGTCATATGGAATGAACTGCTCCAGTCGCAAATTATCCGGAGGGTGTATTAGTTTGAGATGCTCGACAGGATTTCCTGTAGTCGCCACAACAAGGACGTTTTCATCGGCCAATACCTGAATGGTTGGCAACATGAGTTTATTATAGTCCGTTGCAACAGTTCCCTGCGTAACGAGTATTACCGTTGGATCTGATTTCAAATCGTCCCACCAGGACGGCTGACTAAACGCATCGTGTGATTTTGGCAAAAGTGGACCAATAAAATGTATGTGGTCAGGCATGTCACTCCGCTGGTATTCAAATGCTGGCGTGGTTCCCTGAAGGTAAATACTGAACATGTTGCAAGCAGCATCGAGAAAGAATTGTTTCAATGAAGGCAGACCCATTTTCTCGCGCTGCCCGTTGGCATACGCTTGTACATCGCGGAACATAACCTGGTGAGTCATCCAATTAAGGAACAGGTTTCGCACTCGGCCAATCGAAGAGGCGTTCGGCGGGATGCCAGGTCCAAAAGGGGCCGTATCACTGCTACTAATACCCAGAGGGAATAGGCCTACACCTGCAGACAGAGGTCTATCTGTTGGAGCAAATAGCGTTGACCCCAAAAAGACAATCTCAGAAAGAATCACATCCGCTGTGGAGTCACGCAGTATCTCAGTCAAGTCTTGATTTTGGCCAATCGCCGAGTCGATAAAGATATGCTTGAAGTCAAACTTCAAGCCGGCGATTCCCTTTAGGCCTTTCCTTTTGGGAAAGTAGGCCTCAACATCGCCTTCATCAAAATCGACGGCAGCTTTCATTGGAACATAAGTCGCACCGGCCGCTTCGATCTTTGGCTGAAAGCGACGGCCAGTGTACCACCTTACATCATGTCCCCGATGTACCAATTCACTGGCAATTGGAACGACCGGATTAACATGTCCTGTGATAGGCATGGTGGCAAATAGAAATTTTGCCATAATAGTTTCCTCCTTCTCTGTATCTATTCAGCCAAC
>JBHHXT010000088.1:0-18985 GCA_046757165.1 bacterium
CTCAATATTCCGGGTTTGTGAGTTTGTTTTCGATGAGAGGTTGCAAGCGGGGCAGGATTCGGTCCAGCTCGGCGTTGATGAGGTAGCAGCATTCGCGGTAGACTGCCAGACTGCGGCCGATGGGGTCATCGATGCTGTCCGGATGCTTTTCTTCCGGTGCGCGTCTGAAAGCGCGCAGCAGGAAGACATTGTCGCTGACCTCGGGGTAGGTCTTCTGCAGGTGGTCTTTGTGCTCGACCGAGAGGGCGAAGATGACGTCGGAGGCGCGGGCCAGCTCTTCGCTCATGCCCTGCGAACGGTGTTCGGAAATATCGGCGCCCAGCTCTGCCGCCACCTCGATCGCATATCGGGTTGCGGGCGCGCCGTCGATGCCCAGTGTGCCAGCCGAGGTCACCGTGACTTTGTCCTTCAGCTCCGCCGGGATTTTTGACTTCATCAGCCCTTCGGCCATGGGACTGCGGCAGCTGTTGCCAGAACAGATAAACAATATATTGAATGTTTGCGCACTCATTGCGTCACTCCTTTCGCACACTTCTCAATGGCCACAGAATCGATCGCGCCTGGTCGCAACAGCCCAAGCGTTTGTTCTGAAACATCGACAACAGTTGATGGAATCTGCACATCGCAGGCACCGCCATCGATCAGGCCATCAATTTTATCTTCCAGTTGAGCCAGAACTTCATCGGCGTTGACCGGTGGCGGCTGACCGCTGATGTTTGCACTGGTCGAGGTGATGGGCGCACCCAACAAGCTCACCAGCGCTCGTGACAGTTTGTGGTCCGGGTAGCGCACACCGATGGTGTTCTCCTCGCTACGGATGTGAATGGGGACCCGGTCCGAGGCTTTGAGAACAAGCGTGAGCGGTCCTGGCCAGAAGGTGGCCAGCAAGGCGTGGGCAACCTCGGGGATCTCGCGGCAAAATGTCTGTAAGTCCGCCGGGTCATTGATCAGGATCGAGAGCGCCTTGCCGGGGCTGCGGCTCTTGAGCTCATAGATGCGCTCGATGGCTTGCGGCGCAAATATGTTCGCGCCCAGGCCATAGACGGTTTCGGTGGGATAGGCAATGACACCGTTGTCCTTTAAAATTTGCGCGAATGCGGTTAGCTCGCCAGTGGTGAAGTTGTCCGGATCTATCCTCTTAATGGTCGGCATTTTTTCGACCTCAATGTCGTACGAGGGTTGAAATGGTCTGGCCTGTCACCAGTTTGCCAGCCGCTCCTCCTCGTCCCATTTTTCGAGCGTGCGCTTGTTGCGCCAGCGAATCGCGATCAGGATAAAGATAAACAGCAGCAGGATAAATATCCACAAGAACAGATCAAAATCGAGCAGGAAGGTCCAGCGGTATTTCTTCTCCAGGTATTGGTACCAGTTCATTTCCGCTTCAAAAAGGTCGATTGCAAACACGTCCTTGAAGGTGACATCAAAGGACTGACCGGTGTCCAGTTCACTCAGGAGCTGAGCAATCTTTCCGAAGCCATACTGCTCTATCAGATAGAGAACGAACGAGTAGCTTTCCTCGTAGGCAAGCGTTGCCTTCGCGTGCTGGAAGCGCAGAACGTCGTCGATTTCATCCAGCGGGATGATGGAATTGCTGATCAAGGCCTTTGAAATCGCTTTGCCGGCGGCAAATTCTTCATCGGCGGAGAGATAGATTGCGATGCCTTCGTTGAACCATTTTGGCAGATTCTGGGGGGATTTCGCCGTCTGACCGATGAGGATGTGCGACAGCTCATGCCGAACCAATTTGGGCAACCGATCGCGGTTGTCGGTGAGCGCCGGCGATTTGAGAATGATGAGATTCTTCACCGGGTCGGCCACCCCCTCACCCCAGTGGGGAATGAAGTTGCCGGTCAAATCATCGAACACTTTCTGGGTCGGGCACAAAAAGACATTGACGGGCTGCGTCAAGTTCAGTTGTAGCCTGGTCACAAAATCAAGGTAAGCGATATGGAATAGCGAAGAAAGCTCCCGGGTATAGGGCCTGTCCGAGTCAAGATAGTAGATGCGGAACGGGGGGGAGTCAAGGGAATGCCAATCGGCTTGCATCGTTGCGGGGTTCAGGCTCGACTGTCCAGAGCCACCGGTGCTGTGCTGGTTTTCCGCCTTTGCGGGCATGAACGCCTCGAGATGACCTGCATGAGGTATCCCTCCGCAGGCGAGCGTCAACGAGATTTGAAAATACAAGAATGTCAGAGGCATGCGAGAGCGTGCTCTAAGTCAGCGATTAGATCTTCGACATATTCAACCCCCACTGAGATTCGAACCAGATCGTCGGCGAGTCCAATCTTCTGTCGCTCTTCGGGCGGCACGGAGGCGTGCGTCATGGAAGCCGGATGGCTGATCAGGCTTTCCACCCCACCCAGACTCTCGGCCAGAGCGAATAGCTGGACGTTTTCCAGCAAGGTCCTGGCGCGCTCCCAACTGCCGACTTGAAACGACACCATGCCGCCAAAGCCGGGATTGCCATAGGGGTCGAGCTGTTGCTGGCAGGCCAGATCGTGCTGCGGATGAGACCGCAAGCCCGGATAGATCACGTGCTCGACCCTGGCATGGTCGCACAAGAATTGCGCGATCTGTACGGTAGTGCGGTTGTGCTGCTGCATGCGTAGATGCAGCGTTTTCGTCGCGCGCAAGATCAGCCAGCAGTCGAACGGGCTGGGCACGGCGCCGACCGCGTTCTGCAGAAAGGCCAGCCGCTCCGCCAGCGACCCGTCATTGACGATCACAACCCCACCGATGACATCGCTGTGGCCGTTCAGGTACTTTGTGCTGCTGTGAACCACGAGGTCTGCGCCAGGCTCCAGCGGCCGCTGAAAATAGGGACTCAGGAACGTATTGTCAACCGTCAGCCGCACACCGTGCCTCTTGCATATCGCGGCAAGAGCGCTCAGGTCCGTCAGCTTCAGCATCGGGTTGGTAGGTGTCTCGACAAACACCATGCGCGTATTCGCCCTCATCGCCTCTTCGACGTCGGTGAGATTCGAGGTGTCGACGAAGCTGAAGGACAGACCATAATCGGTCATGATTTGTTGAAAATAGCGGTAGGTGCCGCCATACACATTGTGCGTCACCACCACGTGGTCGCCCTGCTTCAAGAGTCCCATAACGGTGGAAATGGCGGCCATCCCAGAGCTGAACGCGAATCCGTGTTTGCCCCCTTCGAGGGCGGCCAGATTCGCTTCCAGCGCCTCGCGAGTCGGGTTGGCGGTGCGACCGTATTCGTAGCCCTTGTGGTCACCGGGAGACTTCTGGACGTAAGTCGAGGTCTGGTAGATAGGCGTCATAATTGCGCCGGCATCCGAGTCCGGTTTCTGGCCCGCATGCACGGCTTTGGTGGCGAAATCCAGCTTGCTCCTGTCGGTCATGAAACAATAAACTCCAGCAGGTCTGATTTGGTGATGATACCTGAAATGCTGCCTCTTTCCTCGACCAGAACAGCCGGATATTCTTTCGCCAGGTAGTTTCTTGCCTCGCCGATTCTCTTGCGAATGTTGATCACGGGCAGGCTTTCCTGCATCACCTCTTTGACCGGACTCTCCAGCACGGAGCTGTCTTCGATCACCCGTCCCATGATTTCGCCGTCCTGCAACCGGCCCACCGACCTGCCGTCCTGCAAAACCGGAATCTGCGAAATGTTGTTTAGTTTCATTTCTTGCAAGGCCGTCCGCACGGGGTCGTCCGGACTGACCGCGATGATGGTTGGCAGGTCGTTGGCTTTCGCAGCGAGCGCCTTGTCGAGCGAAATGGTTTCGAGGTCCAGGAATCGGTTTTCCCGCATCCAATCGTCAGAATAGAAGGTGGTCAAGTATTTGGCGCCTGAGTCGGGCAAGAGCACTACCACCATCTTGCCAGCCGGCAAGTCTTTGGCGAGTTTGAGCGCAGCCGCAGCGGCCAAGCCGCCGGACCCGCCGATGAAAATCCCTTCTTCACGCGAGATTCGACGGGCGGTATTGAAGGACTCTTTGTCCGTGATATCGATGACCTCGTCGATGATTTCGAAATGAGTCGTGCCGGGAATGATATCCTCGCCCACGCCTTCCACTTTGTACGGCTTCGCCTCGGTCATTTTCCTGGTGTAGAAGTATTGTTTCAGAATGGATCCCACCGGGTCTGCGCCGATGACCTTGACCTGCGGTTTCTTTTCCTTCAGGAACTTTCCTGTCCCGCTGATGGTGCCGCCGGTTCCCATGCCGGCGACAAAGTAGTCGACCTGGCCGCCGGTCTGCTCCCAGATTTCCGGGCCCGTGGTCTGGTAATGGGCTTCCGGGTTGACGGGATTGAAGTACTGGTTTGCCAGGATAGAGTTTTGCGTTTCTTTGACGATTTTTCTCGCCACGGAGTAGTAGCTTTCCGGTGACTCCGGCGGAACCGCGGTTGGCGTGACAATCACCTCGGCGCCAAACGCTTTGAGATTGCGTACCTTTTCCGAGCTCATTTTGTCGGGCATGGTAAAAACCGCCTTGTAGCCGCGCAGCGCCGCTACCAAGGCCAGACCTGCTCCGGTGTTGCCGGAGGTCGATTCCACGATGGTGCCCCCGGGTTTGAGCCGTCCCTCCTTTTCTGCAACATCGATCATGGCAATCGCGATGCGGTCCTTGACGCTGCCCCCCGGATTGAAGAACTCAATCTTTGCCAGAACCGTCGCTTTGAAGCCTTTGGTGACACGATTGAGCTTGACCATGGGCGTGTTGCCAACGGCCTCCAGGATGTTGTTCAGATATCCACGTTTCATAACTCTCACAATGCCTCATGTCCAATGACTGGTATCACCCCTCAATGTGTGAATCCCGCAATAACAGAATCGATCAAAACAACAAGCACCTTCCTGACGCTTTCGCGGTCTGCCGTGTTGCAGAAGGTGAACTCACTGTTTTGCGCGATATTGAAATCGATATTTAACAAGACAGAGGGAGCCGATTCCGGGCTGCCGTCCATGGCAGCGGCCACGACCACAGGGATACGGTAACGCGCGAGCAACAAATCAACCGTATCTTTTATGGAGTCGAGCGTAGCGGGCTTGTTCCAGCTATACAGGATGACGTACCCCAGCAGCTTCTTTGAAACCAGGTCCCAGGAAGGGTTGTTGTCACCGTCTTGATAATCGAGACCGTAGAGATGCAGGATCAGTTGGTCGTTTATTTTCACGCGGCCAAACATGAGCTTCTCAGTTTGTATGACGAGTTCGTCGCTGGCGGCCTGAATGAACTGGCGTCTCACCTGGTATGCGGGACTGACAATCGCTATTTCGCCGATTCTCATGGTGCTCTGCTTGAAAACGTCAAACCGCGGCCCGATTCTCTCCTGAACTTGCAGACCAAGCATTCCTATTTTTTCCTGTTGGCAAGTTTTTCCCGGATCATAATGAGCTCGCTCTTGTTCAAGTAGATACGATTCTTCTCGGCGATGAAATCTTCCCACCGGCGCGCCCGTAGCCGCCGGTCATAACTGCTCCGCCGGTCTGTCCGCCTGCGTTCGAGCGTTCGCTGTTTCGGAGACTTGGTTTTGGGGTGCAAGAAATTGGAGATCAGGCCGGAAAAATGCGACCCGTCCGGTGACCCGTTGCCGCCGTCAAACTCTTGCGCTGCACGCTTCTCTTCCGTTTCGTTCAACGGCACCTGCTCCAGGATGCCCTTCTTATACAACTCGGCCACCAACCGGAGAGCGACCAAATCATCAAAACCGGAGCTGGTGACCAAATCCCCCATTTTGGTCTTGCCGTTCAGCACACGGATAAGGGATTTTTCCTCGTTTGACAAGCTGCCATTCGGTACGTTCGCCCCGAGTTCAACCGCGGTCTGAAGAGGCGGGAGGTGCTTGCTGATTTCGTCCCAGCGATCTCGGTAGCTCAGGCCTTTCGCGACCAGAGCCTCAGTCGATTCCTCGAATTCTCCTGCATGCTCAACCGGTCGAAACTCGACTTTGAAACTCCCTTCAGCCCAGGTAAACATGCGGAACAAGGCTTGCGTGCGGGAGAGATCATTGAACACCACGTCGACCACCTCCCCATCCTTGAGAAATACCGCTCCTTCATGCTCGCCATTCTCCAGGCGAATAACACAGGATTTTTTGCCGATCTCGAGCGTTTGTAGCAAGTCGATCAAATTCATGTCGCTCAGTTTGCCAGAGAAGCCCTTGGTCTCATTCCTGGGACCGGGTTCCAGTTTCTCGATTTCTTTCAGAATAATCTCGAAGCGCAGCATGACTTCTCGCACATCTAACGGCAGGGTGATATAATCATCCGCGCCTAAGCTGATGCTGTGGACACGCTCGTCAACTGAACGGTGGCGGCTCATCAAGACAAATGGGATGGCCTTGGTTGCGGAGTGGGACTTGACTTCCCGCAGCAAATGGTGGCCATCGATCTTGGTGAGGTTGAGCTCTGACAGAATCAGGTGAGGCCGGAAGCTTCGGCTCAGGGAAAGCGCCGCGATGCCGTTGTCGCTGATCTTGACTTCATAGCCGGAGGTGGCCAGCATCTTGCGAAGCTTCTCGATTTCTGGCGGGGCATTTACAGCAATGAGTATTCTCTTCCTTTCCATTCCAGCTACAATTTCTCCACGTTGCTTCAGCTCGCAGCACGTCGAGTCGGGCCCACGGCACTGTTTGTCTGATAGTTCGGCGCCTGGAGCTGGCTGAGCAAATATTTGACCGAATCAGGAGCAGTCACATCGACATCAACGATCTGCTCGTTTTCGCCGAGGTTGAGAGAATACCGAATCACATCAAGAGGGACCCGTCTTCTGTCTTCCGGATGATAGACCGCCACCACAAAGGGTGCGTTCATTTTGCCTCTGAATGAGTTGATCAAATATCCAAAATAGCGCAACCTGGCGGAGTTTTCGCCTACCACCAGGAAAACATACGCGAGGACGTTCGACGATACCTGCTCGACCATTTGCAAGAACTTTCTTTCGGTCGACAATCCGAGAACTTCGACAACGCGCTTGCCGGAGGTTTCCACCTTGCCTATTTCAATCGTATTGTTTCCGGGCCTTATCGCTTTCGTGGAGAAGGCTCCGGAGGTGAGCGTCGAGATAAACTCCTTGCGCATCCAGTTGTTGCTGCTGATGACCAGAAGGTTGCCACGAGCTGACTTGCGACCGTTGAACAGGCCATCACAAACAGACGGGATATCGTTGCTGAGGGTCGGGTCCGGCCCGGTGGATTCAACTGAGGCGCCTGGCGTATGAGCATGGCCATTGACGGCCGGCTCTTCGCGTCCGGGGGTCGGGCCCGGGCTGGTGCTGAACGGCTCGATTGGCCGTTCATTGCTCTCTGCAAACGGCTCCTGCGGAACAGGGTGCGTCACCGGGATGTGCGGTGGTTCGGCGTTCATCCCCATGGGCGGCGACGGCACTTGCTCCTGGCTATTGAACGCCTGGTCGGCGACAGGCGGCTCCTTCTGCGGTTCAATTCCGGACCTGCCGGGATTGTTTGTTTCTTGCTCCGTCCCTGGCCAGGAGACCTTGGCCTGGTCCTGGTCGCGATAAATAGTGAAGTCAGGTGCAGAGAGCTGCTCTGGCTCAGGCCGCGGCTCCGGTCTCCGCTGGTGCTTCGATTCGACCGGAGGCGCCGGCGTGCTCGGCTCCGGCGTGAAGCGCCGGAAATCCGGCTCGAGTTTTCCATCGCCACCAGGCGGTCGAACAAACCCTTGCTGGTAGAGCTTTACGATTCGCTCGAGTGTCTTCAAGTCGTCGTACGTACTGTCGGACATAATCTGCGAAAGTGGACGTTTGCCATCGAAAAGTGAGATAAATTTCAAAGCATCTGCGCCGATGGCCTTTCTTTTCAACACCCGCTGGAAAATCGAGGTTTTCACGAATACGGTGTCCAGGGAGGGAAGCTGCTTCAGCAACCGTTCTCTCTCCTGCAAGCGCTTGAACCCTTGCAACAGCAAGCCCAGATTGCTGACCGTGATTTCATCGTGAATGTTGACATCCTTGAAGGTCATGATGAAGTGGCCCCGGTCCCAGGGGAGCATCTGGTAGACCGCCTTCTCGGCCTTGAAATTGCCGAGGCGGGCATTGACAACGGAACCTTTGCGAAAGTAGATCTCGCCGTTGCGGTTGTGGCGATCATAGAGTGATAGCACCCCCGTGCGCTTTTCGACCCCATAGTTCTCCACCAGGCTTTCGACGCTGTTCTCCTCCAGTCGGCCAACAACCTTTCTGGTCGTTTCTGCCTCCTCACTTCGCACTCTTTCGATGCGGCGCAGAATCATTTGCAGGCGCGCAATCACTTCCTTGACATGCAGCGGCTTGACCATGTAATCCTTGACACCGATGCTGAGACTCTTGATGCGGTCGTCCAGATTGCGGCGGTTGGTCAGGAATACGAGCGGTATCGAGGCATGTAGCGGGTCCTGCTGCAACCTCTCCAACAGTTGAAATCCGTTTACCGCCGGGATATCCACCTCAGAAACGATGATGTCGGGTTTTTGCGTCTGAATAATATTCCAGGCTTCGTCGCCATTGCCAGTCACGGTGACCTCAAAACTGGCCCCCTCCAGGCTCTCCTTCAAGATCTGCAAATTCTTCGGATCGCCGTCGATGACGAGTATCTTCGGGTTGTCCATCATACTGCAAAGGTTTATAAAATATTACCTTATTATCAGGGGTAACTGCCAATATAGTCAAAATCCCCTGGGATGTCAAGCTAATTTTTCCCCCAAAAACAAAAGGCCAGTGAACAGATGACATGTAACACTGGCCTTAAGGGAAAGGGATGTTTTATCTAAATTTAGTCCTTTAAATTATTCTTAGTTGTTTTGCAGTCCTTTCACTAAGTTGATGATTTGAGTTGAAATTGGCTTCTGAAGCTCAGCACTTAGAATTTGATGGAAATTCCGCAAATCGTAAAACCGGTTAAAACACTCATGACAAGCGTGAATGTGTGTAGAAATTCTAACCTTATCCATTCCCGGTAATCCATCCCGCTGCAACAAGAAGGTCTCAATTTCATCTTCCCCAAGGCACCGCTTAAATCTTCTTTCGTTCAAATTATTCACCATATGCCTTGCGTTAGCTGCCACCAGTAACGTTTTGGAGTTACTGAAATTTTGACCTATATGTACATACAAACCCTCATGTTTTCGGAAAATTATCAAAAAAATGTTTACATGTTTACAATAATTCGAGCAAGGATTCTCTAAACCACTTCTTGATGAGCTTACCGAGGTATTCAAAAATGGTTCTTTCCTGGGTACGATAGGCCCGCTGGCTCAGCTCAGGCATATAGCGTTTTAAATGCTTGAAATAGGAATCATATTTCTTGCCCTGGCTGATGTCATCCAGGATTTCAGCAAGTGCTTTGTAGTAGATGTCGCCTTTCGTCTCCGAGATCTTGTGGGTACTGACATACTGGTTTTGAATCTTCCTTTTGATCTTTCGCAGAACAGCATGTTTTCGCTTTTCAATTTCTTTCAACTTCAGGTCATCTAAAGGAGAAACATCGGTGATCTGGGCGGTCAGACGGTCGCGTGCCATCTCCAGGTTGGTGTGACGCATGATTCTCGCCACCATATCGAGGGGCAGAAAGTTCTGGTAGCGCTCGTCCTGCTTTACCACCGCAAGCATCTTGCGAATGCCGGCTGAGACAGGGTCTTTTGGGCAGTAGACGTTCAGATATTCGCCCTTGAGTGATTTTTCGGGAATCGCTGGTTGTGATTTTCTCAGATAGTCGATCAGGGCACCGTTGCTTATGCCATTTCCGTTGTTGGTACCATTGAGGCCTTTCCGGAAGCGCCGGCCATTGGGGCCGTTGCTTTGACCGTTGGTCGGGGTGCCGTTCGTCGGTGCTCCGACGGTAGAGTCGTCGACGCGCTGCACCTGCAGGTAGCGGGTGTGGCCGTTCGTCCAGTAGATATACTCACGGCCCATTTCCTTGAAGGAGTGAAAATCTGGCGAGCTTTTGATGGCAACCTTGATGTTGCGGACGATTTTTGCGCCCTCCGGGTCTCTTTCCTTGAAGATGCGCGACAGTTCCTGTTTCGTCTTCTTGATGACCAGCCGGCGCAACATGACCAGGATTTCAACCTCATCCAACTCCTGCGGCCGGGCGTCATTCTGCTCGAAGTACTTCTTGAACTGAACAAATTCTCCTTCGTCATTGCGCATGAACAAACCGGCGACACAATCCAGAGCCAGGTCTTCCAATTCTCCCATGTTCTTGTTTCTTTCCCAGCGAATGTGCTTACCGATCACTTCCTGATACTTGAGATAGCTGAGAGAGATTTTTTGGACCAGATTGACGAATTCCGTCAGCTCGGTCTCTTTGTATTGACCCTGGCAAATGCTGCTTACGAGATGTGATAACTTGGAGCTTTTCGCAATGGTGTTCATAGTGTCCCTTTTCCCTTTTTAGTGTGACACTCCCTTTTAAGCAAAATCTATACCAGTGAAGTGATAGAGATCCGTACTTATTCCCGCCAATACCTACGTTATTTCGTTATCCGGTTTAGAAACGATCAGGGTGAGAAGAGAAACATGTGTAGCGGTGATACAGATGTCTCATGCTGAGACTAAGACTAAGCGAAAAAGCCACAGTAAAAACTACTGTGGCCAGCTCGGTTTTAAGCGGTGTTAACAGGATGAGCTACTTTAGCATGGGCAAGCCATACTTCTTTGCTTTGCGATAGATCGTAGCACGACCGATGCCCAGCTTCTTGGCGGTCTGAGAAATGTTTCCTTCACATTCGAGCAGGGCCTGCCGCAACGCATCTTCCTCGAGTTTTTCGATCCAGTTCGAGAGTTTGTTGTCAGATTCGAAGATTTTTTTCTCACCGATCGACCGCACCGAGGCAGGCAGATCGTTGACTCTTATCTCAGGCGGGGTTGCCAAAACCACGGCGCGTTCAAGCGCATTTTCCAGCTCGCGAACGTTGCCGGGCCACTGGCAGGCCATGAGAAGCTCGAGCGCATCCGGCGAAATCGAGTCGAGTCCCTCCTTGCCCTCCTGCCCGGCGTACTTTTTGAGAAAATGGGCAGACAGCAGCGGGATATCCTCTTTGCGGTCGCGCAGCGGCGGCATTTTTATCGGAAAGACCGAGATGCGGTAGTAGAGGTCTTTGCGGAATTTCTCTTCCTTGACCAATTGCTCCAGAACTTTATTGGTTGCGGAAATGATTCGAGTGTTGACCTTGATCAGCTCATTGCCGCCGACACGTTCGAACTCACGCTCCTGCAGGACGCGCAGCACCTTTGCTTGCGTCGCGGGCGCCATGTCGCCGATTTCATCGAGGAAAATGGTGCCGTTACTTGCCTGCTCGAACTTGCCGATACGCCTGCCTGTGGCGCCGGTAAAGGAGCCCTTCTCGTGGCCGAACAACTCGCTTTCCAACAGAGACTCTGGTAAAGCACTGCAGTTGACCGCCACAAACGCGAAGTTGGCGCGCTGTTTATTGTGGTAGTGGATGGCCTTGGCGATCAGCTCCTTGCCCGTGCCGCTCTCCCCTTGAATCATGACCGTGACGCTGCTATTGATCACTTTTTCAAGCGAGCGAAAGACCTCCTGCATGACGCCACTCTGGCCGATGATGTTCTTGAATTGATACCTGTCTTTCAACTCCCGTTTGAGATGGTCGACCTCTTTGCGCAGGGAGGAATTCACCAGGGCATTGCGAACGGTCACCACCAAACGGTCGCTGGCAAAGGGTTTGGTGATGAAATCATAAGCCCCTTGTTTCATCGACTCGACCGCTTTTTCAATGGTGCCGTGCGCCGACATCATCACAACCGGGATGAGGGGCTCGAGCTCCTTGATGCGCTTGAGCGTTTCGATGCCATCAATCCCGGGCATTTGGATGTCCATCAAAACCAGATCAGGCATGGACTCTCGCAGGCATTTCAGGCAGGCCTCGCCGTTGGTCGCACTCCTGATCTCGTAGGTTTTCTCCTTGCGCAAATTGATTTCAATCATCTTGAGAATATTCCTGTCATCATCAACCACCAGGATCGATTGTTTTGGCGCTCTTACGCTCACGTTATCTCTCCGTTCAACGTAGTAAATTCAAGAATAGGAATCTTGGACTGTTGAATCAAGCCAAAATAAGAAAGTGCCATCAAAGTTTCAAGATTTTTTTATCGGTTCGCGATTCCGTCTGCTCGATCTGGCGCATGATTTCCTGCGCCAAAGCCAGGGCCTCGAGTCCATTTAAACCATCTACTTCAGGTCTTGCGGAATTGCGGACGCAGCCCAAAAACGCCTCGAGCTCTACTTGCAAGAGATTTTGCTCTCCGGCGTGCGCGTGTTGTGCGGCACTGAGGGCGACCAAATGGCGGGGCTGCGAGCGGCCATTGAGGCTGAATTTCGTCGCCCGTCTGCTCAAGAAATCGAGGCGAAAACCGGAATCTCTTTGAAAGATGTCCATCTGGCGCACCTTGCTCTCGGCCACCCTGCTGGCCGTCACGTTCGCAACGCAGCCATTTTCGAACTCAATGCGCGCGTTGGCGAAATCCGTGCCTGGCGAGCAAACCGTCAAACCGGTAGCGACGATGTTGGCATGCGGGCTGGCAACGACAGTCTGCAGCAGGTCCAGGTCATGAATCATCAGATCGAGAACCACGGAAATGTCACTGCTGCGCGCAGAAAACGGCGCCAACCGCCGGCACTCGACGTACAGGGGCTCGAGTGGTTCGCCCCTCAGCACTCGAAACGCAGGATTGAACCGTTCAATATGGCCCACCTGCAAAACCAGCCCCTGTCTTTCGGCCAGCTCAACCAGCGTCCGGGCCTCCGCCACCGTGGTACAAATAGGCTTTTCCACGAAAACATGCACACCCTTCGACAAAGCCAGATGTGTGATTTCGAAATGCTGCGGCGTTGAGGCCGTGACCACCAGCGCCTCGATTTGCTCGAGCAGCGCTGGCAGATTCTCAAACTCTCTTGTGCCGTAGTCCTGCGCGCTCCTGCCACATCGGTTGACATGGATGTCATGCAACCCGACCAGCGCAACCTCCGGCATCTCAGCCAGAAGCTGGCAATGATTCTTGCCCCAGGTCCCGATGCCAATCTGGCCCACTTTGATCTTCAGCAATGGTGCTCCTCAACTGACTTATTAGTGACGCGTGCATTCAACATTCCCGAACAAGTGCAACATATGCATTTGCTGGCCGAGATTCAAACGTTTTTTCTCGTTCAAATATCTTGACTCAAATTTGCTGAAAGCGTATATTGTTCGCTATGAACAGGCCGATTGCTTTCCTACTAATAGGCTTCATCTCGACCGGTTGCATAAGAAACGAGCCTGAATTCGAGCAGATTCTGGCTGTGGAAGCTCAGCGCGAATCGTGCGCGCAGCTCATCCGGTTCCTGGACGACCCGGAGCCACGCATTCGCACGCGTGCGGTGCAAGCGATGGCCAGGCTTCAGGATTCGACCTGCGTCGAGCATATCATCCGCATGCTTCGCGACGTCAACCACAATGTCAGACTGCAGGCTGCTTTCGCCCTGGGACAGATCGCCACGCCGTCTGCCGAGGCGTCACTCATCGCCCGTTTGCGTGCAAATGATCTGACTACGGTCAAAATCTGTGTGCTCGAGGCTCTGGGAAAGCTTGGGTGTGAGCGAACGTTTCCCTCTCTTTTTTCGCTTTTCAAATCTTATGACAGCGACCTGCGCGCTGCGGCCGCCCTGGCCGCGGGCCGAATGGCAACGCGAGGGCTTCGCAATCAGGCCTTGACCGACTCGCTAACCCTGCTTCTCAAGGACGAGGATGCAGAGGTGCGCTGGCGAGCGGCCTATTCACTCATGCGCATCGGCCATGACCTGGACCCCCAGAGTCTCCTGGCAGCGGCCAAAGAGGAGGATGCGCGTGTTAGAATGTACGCCATCCGGGCCCTCGCCAACCTGAGGGATTACGCCTTCCTGGAGCAGCTTGGAGAACGGCTCCACAATGACCGTGATTGGCGTGTCAGAGTTCAGGCAGCCAAAGGGCTCGGCAACTTCCCACTCAGCTTGAGCGCCAACTACCTCTCCCTGCTAGACCAAATCCAGCCTGTGCGCCTCGCCATCATTCAGGCCATCGGGGCCAGCGCCTTGCTCGAGCCCGAGGGGTACCGGCCGAATAGCCGCGAGCACAACTATGCCAAAACACAGGTGGAACAGCTTTTGGCCGGCACCAATGGCGACGCCCACTGGACCGTGCCCGAGAGGGGATTTGCGCTCATTTCTTATGCCAAACTGTTGAAAGAAAAAGGTATTCCGGCGATTCTGAAGTTCACCAGCCATGAGAATGAGCGGCTCAGGGCGCGGGCCATGACCGCCCTCGGCGAAACCGGCGCACCGCAAGTGGTTCGGACCCTGATGGCGGATTATCACGATGCCCCAACCATCGTGAAAATCGCTATTCTGGAAGCCCTCGACAAAATTGATGACCCGTCAATTAGCGAAGTCTACGCGAAAGCGTTGCAGGAAATCGACGCCGTCCTGGTCGCGCTGGCGGCGCAGGGGTTGAGCGCGGATTCCTTGCGCAACCGCATCTACTCCAAGCGCATTGTGGAAGCCTATCAAAACCTGCCGCAGCCTGCTGACCTCGAAAGTGTGCTGATGATTTTCAAGGCGATGGCGAAATTCCAGGAGCATGATGCTGTCCCGGTGCTGGAAGAAGCGCTGAAGACTGGTGGTAAAGTGGTCTCCGCCGCAGCGGCTGCCGCGCTTACCCACATCACCGGGGACCAGCATGCAATCAAAGTCGGCGCTCATGAAGCGAGAGAATACGATTACAGCGAAATTTTCGCTCTGGAGAATGCACGAGCCGTCATGCACACGGTCCGGGGCGAGGTGGAGATCGAGCTGTTTGCGAAGGAGGCGCCGGTCACCGTCTTGAACTTCGTCAGGCTGGCGGAGCAAGATTTCTTCAACGATCTGACATTCCATCGCGTGGTTCCCAATTATGTCATTCAGGGGGGCGACCCCCGGGGCGACGGCTGGGGATCGCCTGGCTATGCTATCCACTCGGAATTCAACACCCACCCATATGTGCGCGGAACCGTGGGCATGGCCAGCGCCGGCAAAGATACCGAAGGGTGCCAGTTTTTCATCACACACTCGCCCCAGCCACATCTGGACGGCCGCTACACCGCATTCGGACAAGTGACCTCCGGGATGGAGGTCGTCGACGCCATTCAGGAAGGGGACCGGATAGAGACCATCGCGATTCGGAGATGAGTGCCATTACGTGAAACGTGAAACGGCAAACGTGAAAATGCAAGCGGCAAAGGGAAGTGGTGAGATGTGAAACGTGAGATGGGCCTCCCCATTGCTGCCAACGCGGGAGATGGCACGCTTGACTGGATATCCCCCAAAGAATGGAGAAATAGTGGTCCGACACAGTTTGCAACTGTGTGGTTCGTTTTTGACTTTTTGGCCCGCCCCGATAATTCAGCCTCAAAGAGACATCCACCTGGTTATGTTTCCAAAGAGTTTTTGCGAAGAGAATTATGTCATCGTTGTTGCAAGAGACTGCTAGAGTCGACGGTGACGACACCAGAACGGCAGGAGGCAAAATGCAACCATTCATTCACGTCTCTACGCTTCTGTTTCTAAACGTGATCCTCTTTTTCAGTTGTACCCGGAAAGAGACTCCGGCGCCCGGCGACGCCAGCGGCTTTGAGGCGTCAAGATCCGACCCCCGCGCTCTGGAAATCGTCGCACAGATGTGGCAGGCGCTCGACGGGCGGGAGAGCTGGGAAAAAGCCAACTTCCTGAGCTTTCGCTGGGTGGTAGAACGGGATGGCAAAGATGTGGCGGATTTTCGCCATGATTGGGATCGAGCCGGCCATCGCTATCGCGTCGAGGGCCGCAATCGCCAGGGGCAACACTTCGTGGTTATTTTCGATATCCGAACGAAGCATGGCGAGGTCTATCTGGACGGCAAGCGTGTGGATGTTGACTCGACAACAAGCAAGATGGTTGACATGGCGTACCGCCGGTACATCAATGATAGCTACTGGTTTGTCATGCCCTACAAGCTCACGGACCCTGGCGTCATTTTGAACTATGATGGCGAGCAGGAAGGCGATGGGAAGATGTACGATGTGCTGAACCTCACCTTCGACAATGTTGGTCTGACACCAGACGATACCTACTGGCTGTACGTCGACAGAGACGACCACCTGATAAAAAAATGGCAGTACCACCTGCAAGGTTGGGAGACGGACGCTGAGCGTTCAGGATCTTCCTGGGAAGATTGGCAAGAGGTCAACGGCCTCAAACTCGCCATGAACAAGGTTTTCAGCAGCGGCAGGGGCCGGATATATTTTAAGGATGTGCGCGTGGCCGAGGCGGCCGATGACGCCATTTTCCTGAACTCCTCCAGGACGTTCTAGCCTGGAAAATTCATGAACCACGAACCGGCCAGTAGTTCGCTGCAAAGTTTGACCGACGATGATCCCCCGGGGCTGTCTAAAAAGGCCCCCGTGCCTGCCATTTCGAGCGAATGCGAGAAATCTTTTTGCGGTATAAACAATTGTTTTCCAAAACCCTAAGGTTGGTGCACAGTCAGATTCCTCCCTTCGGTCGGGATGAGACATTTCGGGGCTTTTGGGACAGCCCCGAAGTTAGCCATCCCAGTTCTTGGGAGAAGATTCTTTCATGACCGAATCTAAGAAGAAATACACAGTAAAGGAAGGTCAGTATCTGGCCTTCCTTTACTACGATACCAAGCTCCATGGGCGGCCTCCTGCGGAGGCTGATCTGCAGAGGTATTTCAGGGTAACACCGCCTACGACACATAGTATGATAGTCAGGCTACACAGAAAGGGCTTGATTGAGCGTGAGCTGGGGAAGCCCAGGACCATTCGGAACGTACTCGAACGAAAAGATCTACCCGATCTTGTGTAGACCACTTTTTTGAACAACCGGAAAGATAGACGTATGAGACCCCGCTGCGAATGGGCCGGCAGCGACCCGCTTTATCTCGAATATCACGACCAGGAGTGGGGTGTGCCCGTGCATGACGAGCGCAAACTCTTCGAGATGTTGATCCTGGAAGGGGCCCAGGCGGGCCTGGCCTGGATTACGGTGTTGAGAAAGCGAGAGAACTATCGGCGAGCCTTCGACGGTTTCGATGCCGTCAAGATCGCTGACTATGGCGACAGGAAAATCGCCGGGCTGCTGGCCGACAAGGGCATCATCCGCAATCGCCTGAAGGTCCATGCAGCCATCAAGAACGCCCGTGCGTTCCTGGCGGTTCAGCAAGAGTTCGGCAGTTTTGACGCGTACATCTGGCGATTTATCGCCGGCAAGCCGAGGAAGAATACTTTCAAGATGCTCAGTGAGCTGCCGGCACAAACGCCGGAATCGCAGGCCATGAGCCGGGATCTGCTCGAGCGCGGTTTCAAGTTCGTAGGCCCGACTATCTGTTATGCGTTTATGCAAGCGGTCGGGATGGTCAACGACCATGTTGTGGATTGCTTTCGCTACCACGAAGTCTAGGCGCCTGGCGCCAGACATCGACAACGCGAAGAACGCTTTTGCGGGGTTCACACGGGGCAGAAACCCACACGGAAGAATATCCAGATTCAATTTCAGAAATCCGTGTGGTTCTTTGATCCGTGTGGCATATCGTACCTTGTCGCCGAACGGTTTCCTTCTCCCATCGCAAATATTTAGAAAATGTGATTTTGAAATTCGAGCATTTTTTGATAATATACGCTTTGCAAAGCACACATTACGCACTTTCGTGATCTTGCATGTAAGCTTATTCATTGTATTTCGATAACGTAAGTGTTCATTGGTACGGATGGAACTCACGGTTTCCAGGGAAAGGCATCTTAGACATTCTTCATCAAGCCCAGAGTTTGCCCTCATACAATTGTTATCCGCTTAATCTCTTTTTGAGTTGTTTGCTTACAATCTAGACCAAAAATTTCATTCACAAGAGGCGAAATATGTTCAGAACACGCTTTCTGGTATTATTTCACATTTCCAAGCCGGAAATGAGAAGTCATATCGCCGGGCGAACGACCAGGCCACCGGGCCGGTCCGGGACGTTCAGCTTCTCTTTCCTGGGGGTGCTGCTGTTAGCAACCACGGTTTATGCACAAGCCCCGCAAATCACGGGGTTTTCTCCCGACAGATTTACTTTGACAAATTCGACGGCAGTGGGGGTTTCGGTGCAATTTGACCGTGCAATCGATGCTGGCACGATCAATGATCAAAACTTGCTGATTTACGGTGAGCGTTCGGGCTATCATTCCGGCAGTTACGCCTACAACTCCGGAACGCGTACCGCCACCTTTACGCCGAGTATCGCGTTTGAACCCGGCGAGCGCGTCACGGTCATACTAACGCAGGGGATCTCGAGCTCGACCGGCACCCCACTGGACGTGGGGTTCGTGTGGGAGTTTTATGTTCAAGCTTCAGCCGGCACGGCAAAATTCACGCTCGATTCCACCTACTCGACCGGCAAGAAGCCCAACTTTGTGGCTGTCGCTGACATCAACAATGACTCCCACCTCGACATTGCGGTCGTGAACTCCAACGACGATGACGTGCTGACGATGCTCAATATCGGCAACGGAGATTTTAGCGAAAACGCGCGGCCCGGCGCCGGCACTTTGCCACGCGCCGCGACCCTGGCTGACTTCGACAAGGATGGCGATCTGGACATGGCGGTGGCCAACGAAACCGATGACACCGTCACCATTTTCAGCAACAACGGCGATGGCACCTTTTCGGTACAGGAAACGCTCGCCACAGGAACCAGCCCGGTCTTTGTGACCCACGGTGACCTGAACAGTGATGGTTTCCTCGACGTGGTGGTGGTGAACAAGGGCACCAGTCGCGTCGCCGTGTATTTGAACGACGGCGCCGGCAGTTTCGACGCTCCGAACGATTTTGGCGGGGTCCAGTCTCCGGAGATGGCGTTTGTCGCAGATTTCGATAACACGGGCAGTCTCGACCTTGTTGTCACCAGCACAAACAATGACAAGGTGGCTCTGCTGCTGAACGACGGCACGGGTAGTTTTGGCACCCCGCAGACTTT
>JBHHXT010000089.1:0-18960 GCA_046757165.1 bacterium
CAGTTTACCCACTTATTCTTTATTATGAGTGCTTTACTTTATTACTGCTAACAATAAATTACAACAACTGCCTCAACACATACTGCAAAATACCTCCATGCCGGTAGTAGTTCAGCTCTTCCGGCGTGTCGATGCGGCACGTCACCGCGAAGCGTTTGCTGGCGCCATCGTCGGTTGTGGCGGTCACGGTCAGTTCTTTGCCTGGCTCGAGACCTGCGGCGATGCCCGTGATGGTGTAGCTCTCGAAACCGGTCAGGCCGAGCGACTCTTTGCTTTCGCCGGCGTTGAACTGCAGCGGCAGCACGCCCATGCCGAGCAAATTGCTGCGGTGAATGCGCTCAAAACTCTGGGCGATGACGGCCTCGATGCCCAACAAACGCGTCCCTTTGGCGGCCCAGTCCCGGGAGGAACCGGTGCCATATTCCTTGCCGGCCAGGACGACCAGCGGCACGCCTTCCGCCTTGTACCGCATGGCGGCTTCATAAATCGAAGTCAGTTTTTTGTCCGGGAGGTGGACGGTCCAGGTGCCTTCAGTTCCCGGAGCGAGCAGGTTGTGCAGCCGGATGTTGCCGAAGGTGCCGCGCATCATCACTTCGTGGTTACCGCGACGTGCGCCGAAGGAGTTGAAATCCTTCCGCTCCACGCCCTGGGAAATCAAGTACTTGCCCGCAGGGCCGTCGACGGGAATGGCGCCGGCCGGCGAAATGTGGTCCGTGGTGATGGTATCGCCAACCATGACCAGCACGCGCGCGTTTTCGATTTCTTTCATGGGCGTGGGCTCGGCCGAAAGGTTGTCGAAGAACGGCGGATTCTTGACGTAGGTCGAGTTCGGGTCCCAGTCGTACAGGTCCCCTTCAGGAACTTTCAGCGCCTGCCAGCGCGCGTCGCCGGTAAAGACTTCGGCGTACTCTTTTTCAAAATGTTCTTTTCTGACCGACTCCTGGACGACATCCCGGATCTCCTTCAGGCTCGGCCAGATGTCCTTGAGGTAGACCGGCTCGTCATTTTTGCCTTTGCCCAGCGGTTCGTTGAGCAAGTCGATATCCATCCGGCCGGCCAGGGCATAGGCGACCACCAGGGGCGGTGAGGCGAGATAATTGGCGCGCGTGTGCGGGCTCACACGTCCCTCGAAGTTGCGGTTCCCGCTCAAAACCGCTGCTGTGACCAGCTTGCCCTCCTGAATTCCATTCACAATGTATTCGGGCAGGGGACCACTGTTGCCAATGCAGGTGGTACAGCCATAGCCGACGATGTTGAATTTCAGCGCCTCGAGATACGGCAGCAAGCCGGAATCCGTCAAATAGTCCGTCACCACTTTGGAGCCGGGCGCCAGACTCGTTTTCACCCAGGGCCGGGTTTGTAATCCGCGCTCCACCGCCTTCTTCGCCAGCAGCCCGGCGCCGACCATCACCGAGGGGTTGGAGGTATTCGTACAACTGGTGATCGCGGCAATCACCACCGAGCCGTTGCTGAGCACGATGTCCCCGTGGCCGTTTGCGCTGACTTTTGTGCTCTCCCGCGTGCCGTCCACTTTCAACCCGGGCAGCGCCTCGGCAAACGCCTGCCTGGATTCCTTCAACAGGATACGATCTTGCGGCCGCTTCGGGCCGGCGATGCTCGGTTCGACGGACGAGAGGTTCAGCTCCAGTGTGTCAGAAAACGCCGGGTCCGGAGTGTCATCGGTGCGGAACAGCCCCTGCTCTTTGGTGTACGCCTCGACGAGTTTGATCTGCTGCGGGTCACGGCCGGTGGAGCGCAGGTACTCCAGAGTTCCTGCGTCGACCGGGAAGAAGCCGATGGTTGCGCCGTACTCCGGTCCCATGTTGGAGATGGTCGCCTTGTCGGCCAGGCTGAGATGGCTCAAGCCCGGCCCGAAGAATTCCACAAACTTGCCGACGACGCCTCTTTGCCGCAACATCTGTACGATGATGAGCACAAGGTCGGTGGCGGTCGCGCCCTCGGCCAGCTCGCCGGTCAGCTTGAAGCCAACCACATCCGGAATCAGCATGGAAATCGGCTGGCCGAGCATGGCGGCCTCGGCTTCGATTCCCCCGACGCCCCAGCCAACGATGCCCAGCCCGTTGATCATCGTCGTGTGAGAATCTGTGCCGACCAGCGTGTCCGGGTAGGCGCGCAGGCCGCCGCCGGTTTCAGCAGTAAAAACGACCTTGCCGAGATACTCGAGATTGACCTGGTGGCAAATACCAGTCTCCGGCGGCACGACGCGAAAGTTTTCAAAGGAATTCTGCCCCCAGCGTAAGAAGGCGTAGCGTTCCCGGTTGCGCTGGTATTCCATATCTGTGTTGAATCGAATCGCCTCAGCATTGCCAAACCGGTCCACCTGAATGGAATGGTCGATGACCAAATCAGCCGGAACTTGCGGGTTGATTTTCTTCGGATTCCCACCGAGATTTCGCATGGCCTCGCGCATGGCAGCGAGGTCCACAACCGCGGGGACGCCGGTAAAATCCTGCATGAGCACGCGCGCGGGCCGGAAGGCGATCTCACGCTCTGATTTCTTGCCCGGGTCCCAATTCGCCACCGCGGCGATGTGATCTTTCTCGACAAAGCGATTGTCCTCGTTGCGCAGCAGGTTTTCTAATAGAATTCTCATGGAAAACGGGAGCCTGGAGATGTTGCCTACCCCGGCTCTCTCCAGAGCATCCAGCCGGTAGATGTCGTAGGACTGCTCGCCCACGCGCAACCTTGCCCGGCTGTTGAGACTATTCAATTCGGCTCTGTCCATTTGTGCTCCTTCTCGGGTTACGGCATCGAAAAAATCGTAACTATTCAGGCCAAAGCCGGAGTGCAAAAATCAGTTCCGCCAGGAACGTATTTTTGCAACATATCCGGCCAGTGATACTGCAAAAATACCTTCACTGCGTTCACTGATTTTTGCACTCCAATTACGCTCCAATCATACCTGAATAGTTAAAGAAAATCATTTTCACAGTGATTTGAGTTCACAAGTTGGAACCCGGATTCTGCTCTTTTCATTTCATTTTAGAGCAAGTATAATGAATTGAGCGCTGTGAATCAACGTTTTTGTTGGGATGGATTGAGGCCAGCCGGGATTATCGGGGACGCAGATTGGGTCCACACGGATCAAAAAACCACACGGAAAAATATCTTAATCTAACCTGGATAATTCATGAATTTCTCACAGCAAGGGCCAACACGTAAGGAGTGAAATGCTTTAGCATTTCATGCAACGCTAAAGCGTTGCACTCCTCTTTATCCCGTTAAGTTATTGCATAATCAAGCGATTAAGGAATATTTGCTAATCTCTGGTGAATAATCCAGGCTAAACGAAACTGATCCAAGAAATCCGTGTGGGTTTTTGATCCGCGTGGAATGTCGTCCCTTTTCCTGCCCGACGGCAACCCTGGGCTAGTTCGCCAGGATCGTTTTGCACAATGCTTCGAGCGCGCCGTGGCGGACGTAGCGGTCCGTCGGGTAATAGTCTTCGTTGGAGTAGTCCAGCAGTCGATAGAGTGGTTGCACAAATTCTGAGCTCTGCACGACCATGGCCGCATCGAGATTTTCAAATATTTTTTGAATGCCACCGTAGGGACTCAAGCCCTCACTGATCTGGTCGACCGCAGATTCATCATTCAAGAGCGCCCGCGCCATTCTAGCCTCGGGATTGTGAATGTTCCTAATCGCTTTAGTCACAGCCTTCTGGTCGGCATTGCTCAAGAAAACCAGACCGAAGGCAGCCACGCGACGCAGCTCTTTGTTGTTTTTTAGAACGGTCGTCAGCCGGTTCAGGCTCTCAACCGCGCCAAGCTGGCCGAGTGCCCAGATAAGGCTTCTTTTCAGCTCAGAATTGGCTTTGGTCCACAGAGCAATCATCGGTTTGAGCGCCTGTTGCGCGCCCAAATTCCCCAGGATGGAGACGATCTTTTCCTGTTGACTCATGCCGGCTTTCGGCAGCCGCGCTAAGAGCAGGTCAATGAGTTTCTTGTTTTCCTTCATCTCCCCCAGGCCGGAAACAAGCTTGTCCAGGACATTCTCATCCTTTTCCTCCGTCAACCGGTCGACAAGCTGCTTCAAGATGTCGTCTGGCAAACCCTGTTCACCTTCCAGCAAGGTCCCCAGCACGTACATCCGGACAACGTCATCAGGATGATCGATGTGTTTGACCAGCTTGGAGGGTCGAATATCGGATTTCAAGTGGCGGATGCAGCGGGCTGCTTGCCGGCGAACCTCTTCCTTTTCATGCGTGAGATTTTCATAGAGACAATCCGCGTTCTTGTCCTTGTCTCCTCCTCTGACGAGAGCAAAATGGAGGGTCAATTTGGCTGCAAGATTTTTTTCCTTTTCGAGCGCCCTGGCCAGCGGTTTAGTTGCATCCTTGCTGCCGATAATGCCGAGGCAAAATGCAGCATTTGTTTTGTATTTATGATCTGTGTGGCGCAAGGCCTCGAGGAGCGCTGGTACCGCATCTTCATCGATGTAGATCAGGGCTTGTACGGGGTCAAAAAGGAATTCTCCGTACTGAAAGGAGTCGATCAGCGATGGCACGAGTCGCTTGTCTGGCAGATTCAGGATGGCGCGCCACGCCCGCCGGCTGTCATCTTCATGAGCGATCAAAAAGTCGATGGTTGATTTTACAAGCTCTTTGTCATAAATCAACTGGGCCTTCAGGATTTTTGACAACGTCAGGTTGTCGGCTGCGCCGTCAGACGCCTGTGACCTGGCAAGCAACAGGCTTGCCAGGGTCTCGGCTTCCTTTTTGCCCTGAATTTTCTTGGAGATTCTCTCCAGCACCCCATTGAGCATAAAATCGCCAAAGACTTTAATCTCTCGATCCCTGCGCGTGTTCAGATCGCCGATGGTTAATCCCTCTCTGATCGTGTACCCTCCGGTCAGGTTTTCATAGATGTAGTCGGCAATCGCCAGGACACAATAGGCCTCGTAGTACAACTCGCGTTCGAGATATTCCATCCCCATGCGAATAAATCTTGTTGCAGTCCCTTCCGTGGAATTGGACCCGGGTGAATCAAAAAACGACTTCCACTGGTGTCTTTTCGTTTTGACGAACTGCTGCCGCTCGATCTCTGCAATCCTGGATTTTGCCAGATTTGCAATTTCTTCATCCTTGTCCTCGGCATATTTTTTGAGACTTCTCAGCGCAGCCGCCGTGTCATCGAACTGTAGAACCGCTTGTACAGCACGGCGGCGATGAGCAACATCGCTCTGGTGGGCACAGTACTCGTCCACGACCGGCAGCACGGTGGCGCCAAGCTCCGGAAGGCGCTCAAACTCGTGCCGGGCCAGCAAAAAGGCGGCGGTTTCCCTGCCCGATTGCGGCGCATAGCCCTCTTCAGCCAAAATCTCGGCCGCAAAGGTCGCGGAACCGGTCGCCAGGTTTCGCAACGCCCGCACCAGATAGGGACGCGCCTGTTCTTTCATGCTTGTGAGCGTTGACCTGTCTCGCAAAAGAATCGCCTTGGCGATGCGGTACACCGGATCTTCAGGTTCATGATGCAGGGTTTGAAGTCGTTGCGCGACCAGGGTTTGTATCTCTTCGTTCGAGTCGTTGAGCAGCCGTTCAGCGAGCTGCAGGGCGGGCTGCTCACCGATATCTAACAGCGCCCTGGCTGCACACCGGCGGAAATTGGGGTGCTTAGAGCGCGAAGCCCGTCCTAGTTTCTTGATGTTCTTCTGCTCGTGCCAGCGGTGAATCTTCTCCTCACTAAGGCCAATGTTGAGCCACATGAGACGCTCCTCCGGGTTTGGTTCAATATGTACAGGCTTGACTGCAGGCCCCGCATGGTCAAGGGAAACGATCATCTATCCCTTTCTGGATAAAGGCCCTCACCAATTCAGAATTGGCTGGAGTTCACCGCCGCAGAGAGTTGTAGCACGTTGTCCGAAAGATGACTTTCGAGAGGTGTTAAGTTGTTCCGTTTTTGGTTGGAATTGGGACTTTATCAAACCAAATATCGCGAATAAAAAAACAATTGTCAAGGCATAAATTCAATATTTCTGCACCGCCACAGATCTCAAAAGATAACATATTTTGAACGAATCCGTGGCTGAATCAATTATTGGGTTGCGGCAGAAGATCGCGCTGGGCACTTCGGTGACTAATAAATTGATTGTGCCCTGATCTTGTATTGAAAGGTTTTGATGAAAGGAGATAGAAATGAGATCTGGGAGCATTGCCGAGCAGCAGAACTCAGCGGGCCGGACCAGAGTTGAGCGGCTCAATCCACTGACGCAGCCTGAACTCAACCAGGTATTCTCCATCAAACTGAACAGCCATCTCATCCAGCTTGTCTTTTATGGTATTTAGCCTGCGATCGAGGTTCTTGGCCGCATGCCACGCGCGGCTGCGTGGCTGGTAGACGGACAGATAGCCCGCCTCAGTCCGCACACCGTTTTCAAGACGAATGGTCGCCTTGCCTTCGAGACAGATCTCATTGAGATTGCGCAAGAGCTGGACGATTTTGGCGACGTCCAGGCAGAAGTCGGCGTAGGCGCGTTTGGGGAATCTCATGAAGGCTTTTCGGCATTGTACGCGGTTTTTTTGTTTGAGGTAACGGGTTGTGCGTTTGAATTGCTCCGGGAACTGGTGTTTGTGGATGGTGATAATCATTTGCTCGTCCTTGTTGGTTCGATGAAGTTCGGCCAGACTTGCCAGGTCCCCAATTCGGGAGAGGAGCTACACTTCGGCGAATCATCGGTCGGCGCAGGCCTGGTTTTTTTGAAATGAGCTTCTGTCGCCGTACGAGCAGTTGTTTTAGGTCGAAGGTGTCGCGGGCTGAGCCCTATCCCGTTCTGTCCCTTTCAGCAAAGGATGTACCAGTGACCCGCTCGCTTGAACAAGTCACTCTTGGTTGTGTCTTAACTATTTGTGATTAAACATGTTAGTATTGACAAGATGCCATGCTCTATTCAGCCCCCGAAAGACGCAGTGTGTAATAATTTCATCCACAGTTTGTGAAGAAATTACACTAAGTTTTGAATTATTTTGGTATTAGTTGCTCTTATTGTTTGTGTAGTATTTACGCGCCTGCAGGGCAGTGAGGCAGCCGGGACCTCCCGGCTATCCTGTTAATCGCGGGTTGGGTAAAATCTCAATGCCGCTGTCACCTCCTGTCCATTTTTTGCGCACGTGCGCAAGAATTAGCCAATTGTAACCTGCCGCCGGCCGGCGAATTACGGGCCGTTGCGAGAAAACTACCCGTAACTCCTTGAAAACCGGAACATTTTCAAGAATGGTATACGAATTGCTATTAGAAACAGCAGAAATGCGGGCATGGATGCGCCCCCAACAGCAAGGATGACTGAATTGATGTAGGATTAAGGGTAAGCTCGCTATGATTTGCAACAATCTTTTCATCACCTTTCGGACTTTGACTCCTGCCATTTTTTTCTTGGTCAGCGGATGCGCCGCCGGCCGGTTGCAGAACATTGAGGTTCTGATGCGATTGCACGACTGGCCGAAAGCACAACGTGCATTAGAAGAGTCAATTCAGAAGAGCCCCAGGGATGGGGCGGCGCATCTGCTTCTGTCCGAAGTGTATGCCGAAAGGGAGATGATTCCGCAGATGAACGCCACCCTGACCCGGCTCCGGTCCCTTTTCCCACGGTATGAGGAAGAAGCCGACTATCTCGCGCAGAAATACTGGATCAAAAACTTCAAACAGGGGAACAGTCTGCTTGAACAGAAGCGCATCAATGAAGCCGTCCCGTTTTTCCAACGGTCGACTCAGCTCGACAGTTTGAATCTTCACAGTTGGCAACGGTACGGCGATGTGCTGTTTATGGTCCGCCGCACCTCCGAGGCGGAGCGTGCCTACCGCCGCGCGCTCGAGTTGGCGCCGCACAACCTTATCATCGAAAACAATCTGGCTGAGATCTATTTCATGCAGCAGCAGTACGGCAAAACCATCCTGCTGTGTGACGACATTCTGCAGCACGATGCACAAGACCTCGATGCCCTGCAGCGCAGAGCCTATGCGCACGACGCTCTCGGTCATTTCGAGCGGGCTGAGTCGGATTACCTGAAAGCGGCGGCGCTGCAACCGTCGGCACGTCTTTTCGCTGATCTGGGTTTGCTCTATTTTGGCCAGAAAGATTACGTTAATGCTATCTCCCGTTTTGAAGAGGCTCTAAGGTTGTCTGGGGAGCAAACCCTGCTCTTCCGGCACCTGGGAGAGGCCAACTATAGAATTCGCAACTACAAAGAAATGGCCCGCTGGTACCGGAAAGTCGTTGCGTCCCACCCTGACGATCTCGTCGGGTGGAAGAATTTGGCGGTCGCGTACGAAGCGCTCGGGCAAAAGGAAGGTCTTGCCCGCGCCCGCCATTATATTGGTCATATCACCAGCACATACTAATGTTGTGAGTCCCGATTAGCTTGCTCCGAAACCGTTCAGCATGTCTTCGCGTGCAGCAGAATCGGGACACCAGGTTCTGGCTCGATATTTTCAGAGGATGACACAAATAATGCAATTTCATGCGGTCACAAAAGTATATGGTGTTTGTTTGCAGGTGCTGCTTCTGGCGGCGGCGTTTCCTGCGCACCTGGAGGCGCAATTTCGGGTGACGCGCATGACGCCGCGCCAGAATGAGATCGACGTGGCGGTCACGAGCACGATTACCGTGATCCTTTCCAATGACCTCGATCCGTCGACCCTGGACGAGACAACGTGGCTGGTGCACGGCAGCCAAACAGGTTTTTACCAGGGTAGGATTTCCTATGGTGCCGCAACGCGTACCGCGGAGTTCGTACCTGTTTCCCCTTTTCGAGAGGGAGAGGTCGTGTCGGTGATACTGACTGCGCTGATTCAAAGCGAGACGGGCCGGACGTTGCAGCCCTTTCAGGGCGCGTTCACGGTGACGGTGGAGTACGGAACCGGTATCTTTGATGAGCGCATTGACATTCCGTTGGGACAGGATGCAGACAATCCGTTTGAGCGCGATCCATCCGCTATCTATGCCGGCGATTTTGACAATGACACATTCCCGGACCTGGCCGTGGCAAACAAGACGACAAACACCGTGGCGGTTCTCATGAACCGATTCTTTGAGGCAGGTGGCACGGTGCGGCTGGAGAGCTCGATTCCGGTGGGCAACGGCCCTACCTCTATCGCAGGTGCAGATTTCGACCGGGACGGGTTCCTGGACCTGGCGGTGAGCAATTTTGACGAGAATACCATATCAGTTTTGCGCAACTTCAATAGGGGCAGATTGACAGTTGTGCAAACCATCCCTACGCGCGAACACCCGGTGCAGTTGGAGGCACGCGACTATAACAACGACGGCCAAATGGATTTGGCGGTGCTCGTGCTGGGGGTGAATCAATTGCAGATTTTTCTCAACCTGGGGGACGGTAGCTTCGGGACGGCGTCCAACACCTATGATACTGGAGCAAGCCCGTATGGACTGGCCTCAGGGGATTTTGACAACGACGATGATGTCGACCTGGTGGTCACGAATTCAGGCGACAACTCCATCATCGTATACAAGAACGATGGCCGCGCGAATTTTGCCAACGCAGGCGAGATCCCCGTGCCGGATTTCCCGACAGCGGTCCGGGCGGGCGATTTGAGTGGGCGTTCGGCCGGTGAGTATGGCGATGGGGTCCTCGACCTGGTACTGGTGCATCCGAATTTCAACGAAGTTTCGGTGTTTGTCAACCAGACCCGGGATGGCGGCTTTGTGCTGCAACAGAGGCACGACGCCGGGCTGCATCCGACGGATGCCCTGATTGCCGATTTCGATACGACCGACAATACGGCGCTGGCGACCGGGTTTGGCAAAGACCATGATCTCGACTTTGCTGTCCCAAACCTGTTCTCCAACGACGTGTATGTGTGGCGCAACCAGTTCAACAACGGCTTTCAGCTCAATGAGCAGGATATCTATCCTGCCGGGGAGACACCGGTCAGCATCACCGGTGCGGACTTTGACCGCGATGGGGATATTGACCTGGCGCTGACCAATCTGATGGTGCATGGCATTTCAATCTTGCTGAACCAGGGCGGCAGAGGCGGTGGCCTGCAATTGACGCGGCCGACGGCGGCGTTTGATTTTGGACAGGTTTACGTCGGCACGGATTCGACGCACAGCGTCCGTCTGTACAATCCGACGGAAGAGCCGATCGTTATCACGGAGATTTCGACGACCTTGCCGCAGTTTACAGCCGTCCTTTCTCAGACTATCATCGAGCCAGGGCGCTTGTTCAGTTTTTCGTTGACGTTTTCTCCGACGGATACGGTGGCTTACGAGGATACGTTGCGAGTGCGCAGCACGATCGCCGGCGAGTTAGAAGAGCTGGAAGTGGCTCTGCGCGGCGAAGGCATTATCGCCATCATCAGCGTCGTGCCAGACACGCTGGATTTCGGTCGCGTGCTGCCACCCCAAACAGCAACCCTGCCGATTGAGATTACGAACAGCGGCAATGGCGCGCTCAACATCAGCAGCCTGGAATTTACGGACCCGGTGTTTTCGGCGCCGGTGAACAGTCTGAGCGTGCCAGCACACTCGAGCCAGCAGCTCGATATCGCGGTTTCGCCAGCGATGTCGGTTGCTTACCTGGATACGCTTTTGATACACAACAACGACAGCTTGAATTCACCAGCCTCCGTGATACTGCTTGCCGGACCGAACGCTTTTCCGCCAGAGTTGACCTCAGCCGACACGGTGACGGCCGTGGAGGATGTGTTTTTTACTTACACGGCGACGGTCAGCGACTCGGATGGCACACAAGCCCAATTTGTGTTCGCAAATTTGCCGAGCTGGCTGCACCCGAGTTCTGCTGATGCCGCGAACAACCAGGTCGAGGGTACGCCACGGGAGGGAGACCGGGACACGTCTTTTACCGTTATCGCATTGGATGCCGTGTTTTCGGACACGTTGCAGGTGACGGTCCAGGTCTTGCCCGTGAACGACCCGCCGCAGTTCGACCCGGTGACCGGGTTCACGACCACAGAGCTGACTTTTTTGTCCTTTGATCTCTCAGCATCCGATCCGGAGGATAGCACGCTATCCTTTGCAGCGCAAGGGTTGCCGGCCGGTGCAGTTCTGACGGACAATGGCGATAACACCGCCACGTTTTCGTGGATTCCGCCGGCCGGTTCCCGGGGTGTGGTCAATGTGTCGGTGGTTGCAAGCGAGGTCTATGAGGTAGCGCCGCTGAGCGCTACTGTGGTCGTGCGCATCGAGGTGGTGCAGGCCCTGCCGGATCTGGTGGCGACCTCGCTCAGCGTGCCAACGACAGACATCGCGCAGAATCAGACGCTACCTGTGACGGGCATCGTGCGAGCCGATTTCGCGGCGGTCGACACCCCTTTCCGGTTGACGTTCTTCCACAACCAGCAGGTTGCACGGGATACGGTGCTGACACGGCTGGGGTACAATGATGAGCTGGCCTTCACCTATCGTGCCCGGTTTGACCGGGCGGGGGACCACCGAATCGTCTTCGAGGTCGATATCGCCGACCAGGTCATCGAGTCAGATGAGGAGAACAACGCCGCCATGCTGCTCTTGAAGGCACGCAAGGCTCAGGTGGTGGTGCGGCCGAATCCGTTCACCCCAAACAACGATGGCTTCAACGACCGGGCGGTGTTCGATTTCACGGACCTGGTTCTGCAGGAACCGGAGCTGAAGATTTTTGATTTTGGTGGGCAGCTTCTGGCGACACTGACCGGAGGGTTTGAGCCCCTGCTGCTCTGGGATGGCCGGGATAGGCGGGGTCGGGAGCAGAAGCCTGGCGTCTATTTATATGTGCTGTCAGATGGCAGGGAACGCGTGGCAAGTGGGTACCTCGTGTTGGCGAGGTAGCACAAAGGTTTGTTAAATAAAGGGAATCGCAGTGCCGATAAGTAAGCTGTCAGGGAAAATGTGGATTTTGCTGCTGGCGTGGACGTGCGGGTTGATGATGGGACGTGCCCGCGAGGCGCGGGGGCAAAATCTGATTGTGGCAAATCCGGCGGAAGTCAGGGATTTTCGGGCGGGGTTTGTGAACCCCGGGGTCATTGCGTTTCAGGAAGCGCACGCGGCGCTCGGCGGGAAGATTTTTCATCTCGGGTTTGTTGACGGCCAGGGCACTCCCTTTCGGCAAGGGTACGTGAGCCTGGCGCTGCCGACAGGGATCAGCGATGAGATGGGGCTGGGGTTGCAGGCGCAATACTTCAGCACGCCGCTTTATAGCCAGAGCAACCTGTCGTTTTTGATTTCGCGGCGGTTGCAGAATAAGTATGCGTTTGGGATTCGTTTCAATCTGTTTTCCCGCTCCTTCAACCAGGAGAATTTTGATCTGGTCGATCCCGATGACCCGGTCTTCAGGAACGGAACAACACAGTGGGGTGGCACCTTCGGGGCAGGGGTTGTCATCCTACCGCTTCCGTTCCTGAGTCTGGGCATCGGGATCGACCACATCAATCGCGCCAACATTTCTCTCACCAACGACGACGTTTACCAACCGTTTCGAGCCTACCTTGGTGGCACCGTCGATTTTGGGTCGGTGCAGGCGACCTTCAGTACATCTTACGGCGAGGGGCGATGGCTGCCGAAGGCGAGTGTGAGCACGACCTTCCGGCATCAGGGCTATGCCATGGTCGGGGTTAGCGAGAACGCGCTTCAGGCCGAGGGGCAATGGCGGATTTCAGGCCCTCTGAGTCTGAACTACAACTACGAGTACACACTGTTCGACAACCAGGGGGTGGGACAGGGCTCCCATGCTGTGACCCTGGTGCACGAGTTTGACCGCAAACCGAGCTTGCCAAAGTTCGAGATTCCCGAGGCCTTTAGAGCGGAGTTTCAGCCTCCCGATCGCGGCATGGCCGGGGAGAGCCCGTTCTACGTCTATTCCGTCGTCGATAAGATGGAGATTATCGAAAAGAAACTGACACGGGTCATCGATCCCGGGCTGACGCAGGAGCAGTTGACGCAGTTGACGTTGCATGAGCTGGGCGTGCTGGATTCGAGCCGGGCCGAGAACGCTTCTCCTTATGAGCAGCAGGCGGTGGATTTGGGACGGATTCCGGCGACATTGGAGACCACCTTGTCAGAGGGTTACCAAACGTTTGTCAAAGAGGTGTCTGAGGAAATCAACGAGAGCGGGGCGAGGGCGCGTGTCATCACACCCAAAGAGACCTATTTGCGGGCTGCAGGACTGCGGCGGTATTTCAGCGTGGATTCGTTGGATTCGGAGCGCCTGGCGTTTATAGAGCCGGTTTATAAGTCACGCCGGGACAGCCTTTACGCGACGCAGAAGGTGGGAGACCGGCCGATCAAGCCGTTCGAATCGCTGGTCACGTTGTCGCCGGCAGTGACGACCTTTCAGATCACCCCCGTGGCCAGGGTGCATCCGCAGCAGTGGCGGCTGGTGATCAAGGACAATCATGTCCGCGAAGTGTGGCGCTTTGAGGGGGTGGGCCGGCCCATGTCGGAGATGCAGTGGGACTGGCGGGATGCATGGGGAAAGGTGGTGCAGCCGGGCGTGTACAGCTACGCGCTGGAGTGGGAGGACGAATCGGGTGAAACCCGGACTACGGAGAAGAAATATATCACTGTGCAAAAGTTGCTCAGGCATATTCGGATTGAAGTTACGAATCAACAAAAAGACACGGGAGTAGAAGCTGATGAGATCGAGATTATTCTTAAGCGATAGGCCGTTTGTGATCAGGTTTGGAATGCTTGTGATACTCTTTTCTATGGTGATTGGGGGAATGGTCGAAGATGGATTGGCTCAGCAACCATCTCCGGTGCAGAGCCCGTCGGTCGTGGTGCCGGCGCAGGGCGGTGCCCCGGCCGCAGCAGGGGCGGTGACGAAAATCAGCGATATCAGAACATTTTGGTCGTTGACGAAGATGGGGGGCGGAATTTCGGTTGCTATCTTCGCGGTGATGGCCATCGGGTTGTTCTTGATCGTCATGCAGGTGTATGAGCTGGTGATGGACAAAATCAAAGGCCGGCCGTTGCTGGTGACCAATTACCGCCAGATGTCAGTCAGTGATATCAACAAGCTTGTGATGAGCTATCCCGACAGTATGACCGCCCGGCTCTATTCGGTCCTGCTGTCGATATTCCACACCACCGGCAACACGCGCGATTTCCACGACGAGATCGCCAACTACCTTCAACTGCAACAGGAACGGTTCAATACCTTCAAGAGCCGGCTCGCTTTTCTGTCTGATACCGCCGGCGCGCTGGGTCTGCTCGGCACCGTTTGGGGAATGTTCGTGACCTTTTTCGGCGGCAATCTGGACAGCCAACGGATCTTGAACGGTATGGGGCTGGCGCTGATCACGACGCTCATCGGTCTGGTGGTGAGTATCATTCTGAACTTCTGCGCAACCGAGGTGTTCGGCGTATTCAACAAGCGGCTGGAGGTGATTTCCGCCAAGGCGGACGAGTTCAGACTGTGGCTCATGGCCCTGGTGCAGCAACGCAGCAAGCGGGCGGGAGAAACGGCCGGTGGCAACGGCGGGCATGGGCACCGGGAGCAAAAGGAGCCTCATGGCGCCAACAACCCGGGCCGACCGAAAGTGCCTTCGTTTCAACTCAAAGCCGTGTCGGATTTTCAGCAGGATGGCACGATTGGCCGGCCGTTGCGGGACCGCGTGACTATCATGGTAGAGACCGAAAAGGGACAAAAAATTTCCGGCATGCCGATTCGGTATGAAGTCGTCGATGGCGGCGGCACGCTCGAGAACCACAAAACAGCAGCGATCGTGAAAACCGACCGGCGCGGGATGGTGAGCTTTGGCTGGACGCTGGGCAAGGAGGTCGGGCCGCAGAAGCTCAGGGTGTCGGTGCCGAATTTCGATGACCACGAGCTGGAGTTTGTCTCGTTTGCGCAGCCCTATATCCCGAATTTAACCGCACAAAAGGTGGATATCCAGACTGGGACCATCAATGTGAAACGAGGCATGGTCGCCTAGCTCTTAGCCAATCGACTGAGGAAAGAAATGGGTACTGGTGGAACAATGATTCGATTGATCGACCTGGTCTTTATTCTGCTGTTCGGGTTCATCTCGATCTCGGAAGTCAGCGAGAAGACCAAAGTCGAGCTGCCGAAAAGCACGGAAACGCCGTTGTCAAATCCGGACAGGGAGCAGGTCTGTTTTGTCGGCATCGACCGGAGCGGACTCTACCTGGTTGAGAACGAGTCCACGGCGATCTCGGGTGCGCAAGCGCTCTACACTTATTTGCGCAAGAAGGTGCGTGAGGCAGCAGAAAGGAGAGAGGAGCTGCGCGTGCGCATTCGTTCGAATTGGGACACACCCATCAAGTACACCATGGCGGCAGCGGATATTTGTGACAACCTGGGGATTGTGAAAGGCATTGATGTGCGGCGGATTTCGGATCGATGATCGATAATCGAGGATCGACAATCTGGGATGCCGATGTGCTGATTCTCGACCTTGTGACTTTCAATCAACAATCGTCGATCCTCGATTATCGATTCAAACCCCGGAGGACATGTTGAACAAAGGCGGCATTATCATCAGGCTCATCGACGTGGCGATGATTATTCTATTTGGGTTCATCGCCATCAGCGATATCAAAGTACGGGCGCAGATAAAATTGCCTTCAGACCGGCAAGAGCAGGTCACGCAGGAGGAAAAAGAGCCGGTGTTGATTGTGGTGAAAATCGACCTGGAGCAAGGGTTTGTTATTGCGCAAAACGAGGTCGCCCTCTTGACGACAAGGGATGGACGGGAGTTGGAGACAACCCTGGCGAACCTGTCCGGACACCATCGCCTGAACGGGCAGGAGATGGTTGTGCTCATCGAGCCGGACGAGGACTCTATGATCCAGCATACGGTTGATGTTCTGGACATTTGTGAACGCAACAAGATCCCGTTTAATATCAGCTATGCGAGTATGCAGTTTTAGGAGCGCATTCTTCAGGCTCAGGGATCAACCCGAACAAACGAAATGACGACACCTCACCCCATGTACATCGCGCGCATAAGAACCTCAAGCAACGACAAGATCATTGCAGGAATTGTCACGTCGTTTTTGCTGATGGGCAGCTATCTTACTCTGCAGTGGACGAGCTTGCCAGCTGTGAAACGGAATACGGAGACATACGAGGAAATCAACTGGACGCGGTTCAAGCCGCCGCCGGAGAAGATCGCGCCCCGGCCTGAGCCGCCAGAGCCCCTCAAAGTGGAAAAACCGATCGAGTTCGAGCCGCCGCCCGCAGCAAAACCAGCGCCCGTGGCCAAGATCGATTTGAGCGCACTGAAATCCCAGTTGGCGTCACTGGCGAAGCCGAATCAGAAGCTGAGCCGGAAAAACATCAACAATCAGCGTGCGGCGGGAACGAAGCAGGAGCCGGCCAGGCTGAACCTCGAGAGGTCGAGTGTGCTTGCAGGACTGAACACGCTGGTGGGAGAATCGAATCAGAAGTTGCGACTGCCGAGTCGGGGCCGGGGAGGGCACGGCCAGGGCACCACGACTGCCCTTTCCGTCGGGTCTGGCACTTCGGTCAATCCCGGTGGTCAGCCAGATTTCAGCAGCGGCGCAACACTTGGGGCGCCGCAGGGCAAGGAGGTCAACACCGGCACCGTGCAGATCGGCATGCTCGATCTCGGGACGATGAGAGGTGAATTCGATGATCTGTCTCCGATTTATCGGGCCCTGGTGGAGTGGATGCGGAGGCATCCGGCGCAGTTTTCCAAAGTGGTCAACCGGTTTTTGGAGAAGACGCCGGGGGACTTGACGTCCAAAGTCAGCTTTCAGATGGGCGGACGGCAGTTCGAGATGTTTTTGTTGTGCAAGCCGCAAGTCTTCGAGATTCGCATTTGTTTGCTGGAGGGCAACGAGTCGACGTATTTGATCGACCGGGGCTTCAAGGAGAATAGCCGGTTTCTGCGGATCGGGTCGGTCAATCGCAGAGACACCGGTGATATCCTTTCTTTCAGCACCTCCCGCAAAGCGGCGTCCAACCGCCGGACGACGGCGTTTTATCAGGTCTTTCTGTCGTGGTGGCAGAGTGTGAAGTGAGTTCAGATTCTTTCGGGTTTCGAGTTTCGGATTTCGAATTTCCGGCTTGTCCGGACCAGGGTGTTCACGCTTTAGCGTGTTTTCCTCCACCCCAGCAAGCTGAAGCTTGTACACCGACCCCCGGTCAGGAGCAGCTCAGTTTAGGAAAATACCTTTTTTGGATTTCCGGCGCAGATCCCGAGTCTTTTTCGGGGCTTGTCCGGATTAGGAGTTCATATGGTTAGGTTGGTTTTAAGATTTGGACAAAAGCTCGCGTTTGCGACACTGCTCATTTCTTTTGTGCTGAGTGGGTGTTCCACCGGAGGCAGGAGGTTGAAAAAACGCCAGAGTAGGTTGATTGTCCCGGCTGGCGTCGATTCCACCGTGGCGATGCGCGCGGATACACTGGCGGACAATTTGTTCGTTTCCATCGGTCGGGAACAGCGTTCAATTTCGTACAAGGCAGCGGGCAAGCGCAAAACAACCGAGAGCGACACACTGTGGCGGGCGTTGGCGAATGAGCACGACCCCGGCTATCAGGTCAGCCGACAGGACTCCATCGAAGCCATCGAGGCGTTCAATGCCGGGGCGCGCAACCTGCAGGACCTGGCGCGGGCCGAGCAGAATGCGGCTGCGCATCAGAAGGCGCAAGTCCAGCGCTTGCTGATGGCGGCCCGGAAAAATCTCGAGCGCGCAGTGATGCTCAATCCATTCGATCTGGACGCACGAAGCTGGCTGGCGCGCGTCTACCAGACCCTCGCCGCGCGGTTCTTGGATGAGAAAAATCACAAGAAGGCGATCGAGGTGCTGGAGGGGTTGACGAGAATCGAGAAAGGTGAGCATACACTTTTCGCAAGGCTGGCAGAGGCTTACTACGGGATAGATGACTGGCAGTCGGCGTACGCCAATTTTGCGCAAGCAGAGATGGTGCTGCGCAGCGCCGCCGGCCTGGATTTCTCCGCTGAGCCCGGCGGTTTTCAGGAAACCGTGCTCGATACCTCAGCGCTTTTCTACTACGTCTACTACCAGGGCGACACACAGATCAAATTGCACGACGCTGCGCGTGGGCTGCACAACCTGAATCGTGCTTTGATTTACGCCAGCACCGCGCAGGAGCGCGCCGACATTCAAAGCTACATCGACTGGATCAATTGGGATGGCGGCAACACGCGCGCGGTGGAGCTGCGCGACAAATACATGGCGCTCCAGGAGGCAGGCCAATACCGCGAAGCAGCGAAAGGATTCCTCAAGCTCATCCCCCGGCTCACGACCCGGAGCGCAATCGACGAAACAGTCTGGCGGCTCGCGGTGCTGGAGTTCCAGTTTCTCGAGCGCAGAAACGAAGGCATCGACCGGCTGAAGCACGTGGTGCAGCAGGCGCAGACCGACGCCAACGGGGCGCCCATCGACACGACCTACCGGCGGTACTTCAACAGCTACGGCATCATGTGCCACAACCTGGGGCTGGAGAATAGCAAGAAGAATCGCAAGGTTGCGTTCATGTATTTCCAGCAGGCAGTGGCTGTTGACTGGGAGAGCCGTGCCAAGAGCCATCTGGAGATCGCCAAGCTGTCGCGTAACAATCCGAAAGCCGCGCTTAAGGCTTGCAAGGGCGCACTGGCGCGGCCAGAGCAGCTTGATGCCACCGAACAAATGCAGGCTTATCAGCTCATGGTAGAGTCGCTCAAACGGACAGGCAGGTTCGAGGAGGCGCGGAAATATTACGCGGACTGGATGAAGATGCGGAATGGCGACAGGAGAGTGAGCCGATGATGAGAAGATTCTCGAGTGGATTTAGCCTGCGAAGGCCCCAACCCGTCCTGGCCGCGCACGACCGAATCCTGAATCCGGAGAGAGGCAAGTGGACCCTTTGGGCGCTCTTTCTCATCCTTTTGACCGTCTTGACATTCGCAGGCGAAATTCTTTCACAAACCACCATTTCTGTCGACAAGATCACGGTGCCGGTCGTGACCATCGAAGACAGAGCGCTCATCGATTTCT
>JBHHXT010000090.1:0-18923 GCA_046757165.1 bacterium
AGATTCAATTTATTGAAAGGTTATCATGTCCAAAAACTATTTCAAAAGAGCTATTCGCAACTTGATACGACTCAATATCTCAGGGCTGGCAGTCGGCATTGCCTGCAGCATCCTGATTCTGTTGTACGTCCTGGATGAGTTGAGCTACGACCGTTAGGGCCAGCACGCAAGGAGTGAAATGCTCTAGCATTTCATGCAACGCTAAAGCGTTGCACTCCTCTTTTATTCCGTTAAGTTATTGCATAATCAAGCGATTATGTGAATATTTGCTAATCTCGTGTGAATAATCCAGGCTAAAAGAGTGCTGAGCGTTTGGCCTTTGAAACAAGAGTTTTTTTTCGTATTTTTCATCCGAAAAGTGGTGTCTGCTTCACAATGAGTTGACTTTCTTCATTTTCGTTTTCGAAATTCAGGGTGAAATGATAAACCTGTCGCGCCACCTTGCGCTGTACTTTCTCTCGTTGGCTTTCGGGTGGATCACCGCCTGCTCTAGATCGCCGGTGAGTCCCGACGAGACCGGGCCACCATCTGTGCCTCCGGTTGTGTCGGACAGCGTGTCTTCCTATACCTATGAAATCGTCAATGCGTTTCCGCACGACATTCAGGCGTTCACCCAGGGGCTGGTGTTTGATGGGGGTGTTTTGTATGAAAGCACAGGACTGCGCGGGCGCTCGAGCCTGCGTCGGGTGGCGCTCGAGACGGGCGAGGTGGAAAAGCACCTCGCCCTGGACAGCCGCTTTTTTGGGGAGGGCCTCACCGTCCTGGACGGCAGGCTCATTCAATTGACCTGGACCTCCCATATCGGTTTTGTGTACGACAAACAGAGCTTTGAGCGGCTGGCGGAGTTTTCCTATGCCACGGAGGGCTGGGGCTTGGCCTATGACGGCCGCCGTTTGATCATGAGTGACGGCACTGCCAATTTGTACTTCCTCGATCCGGAGACGTATGAACGGCTGGGACAGGTGGAGGTGGTTGACGAAAACGGACCTGTGATCCGGCTCAACGAGCTGGAGTACATCCAGGGCCGCGTCTTTGCCAACGTCTGGTTGACGGAGCGGATCGCCGTCATCGTGCCGGATAGCGGGCAAGTGGTGAGTTGGATCGACCTTGCAGGCCTGCGGGAGCGGATCGGGCAAACGAGCTCTGTCGGTGTGCTCAACGGCATCGCGTTTGACCAGGAGCGCGGCCGACTGTTTGTGACCGGGAAATTGTGGCCCACACTGTTCGAAATCCGGCTGCTGCCGGTGCAGGAGGCGGCTCAACCATTCTGATTGCGGCTGGATGGAGACGCTTCCAGCCGGGCCTCTCTTGCCACAAATCACTTGTTTATTTAGAGAGATTCGACTACTTTAGCCGGCGAACGGGCATGGAGAACAAAGTCAAGTACGTCTTATCACTGTTCAAAAAGATCTACGGTCTGCACGATTCGGAATGCCAGATCAACTACGGCATCGACCACGCCTCCAAGGTTCAAATCAAGCGCGGCCGAATCGATTTTTTCGGTCAGAAGGCCGGTCTGGACCTCTCCCGCATCATCTGGAAAGAGTGGCAGGGCGTGAAGCTCCCCTTTCTGTTGGACAATGAAGATGCCGAAGTGGTGACCATTGAGGACGGCCGGGCGGTAATCAATTTTGACCTCATCGCCTCCAGCTTTTATTTCCTGAGTGGTTGGCAGGAATACACCTGTGAAAAGAAAGATCGCTACGGACGGTTTCCCTACGCAGAGAGCTTACAAAGCAAGCTGAACCTGGTTGAGCTGCCGCTGGTGAACTACTATTTTGACATCCTGAAGACAACCATCGAGCGGGTGTATAAAAGAAGGCTGACCGTGCAGTTGTGGCAAGATTTTGATTTTGCCGTCTGTCTGACGCACGACATCGATAAATGTCAGAGCGGCTGGCGGGAAGGGGGCGGCAGCGAGCTGCGGCGAGGACGCCTCGCCTCCGCGCTCAGACTGCTTCTCCGGAAAGCACGGGGCCGGGATGTTTGGTTCAATTTTGATGAGATTCTCGCCATTGAAAAGCAATACGGGGCCCGCTCTTCATTTTACTTTTTGTGCCGGGACTCCCGAAACGACGGCCCGCCCAATGCCGATTATGACATCGGGGACGAGAGGTTCTCGCATGTCTACCGCGACATCCTGGCGCAAGGGTCTGAAATCGGTGTTCATGGCAGCTTCGGAACGCACGACAACTTGCAAAACTTCAAAGCGGACTTGCGCCGGCTGAATCACCAGGCAGTTGGCAACCGGTTTCATTTCCTGGAATTCGACATCAATGAGACGCCCCGGGTCTTGCAGAAGGCAGGGGTCAAGTACGACACAACGCTCGGTTTTCCTGAACACTATGGCTTTCGCAACGGCTTTTGTTTTCCGTTTTATCTGTATGACTTGCAGCACGACAGAGCGTTGCCGGTGGTGGAAATCCCCTTGATCCTGATGGATACTACCTTGCAGAGCGACGCCTACATGGAGATGCACCCGCAGCAGGCCATGGCGAACGTCGAAGGTGTCTTGAGCGAGGTGAAGAGATTTGGCGGCTGTTTGACCCTGCTGTGGCACAACACCCATTTTTCAGATTACAAGTTTCAGGGTTGGCGCGAGGTCTTCGTTGATCTGCTCGAGTATTGCCGCAATGAAAATGGCTTCTTTGCCAATGGAAAGCAAATTTTTGAGATCTTTTCCGGAGCGGGAAGCGGCACAGGTGAGACGTGAAGGGTGAGGGACAGATGAAATCAAATAAGTGGGAATAGACAGATGGTTCAGAACGAGAAGCCTGCTTTATGACTGCACTCATCAGGATAGGGCGCCGCGTCAAATCCTTGTTTTTTAAACTGAAGCTGCACGTGGTGCTGGAGCCTCTTGTCGAGGTTCTGATCAAGCTCGCCTACCTCTCAAAACTATCAAGGTGGTGCAGCCAGCACACGAATCTCCCATTCCAGGACTCCGCCAATCCGAAGTTCAATTATGCGAAACGATATGAACTGTACGAGTTTGTCCTGGAATCGGAGAATCTCGGTGCGACCATCGACTATCTGGAATTCGGCGTCGGTACGGGAAAGTCGTTCAAATGGTGGCTGGAACACAACACGCACCCGGATTCAAGGTTTGTCGGCTTTGACACCTTTATCGGTCTTCCGGAAGGGTGGGGCAGTTTGAAACAAGGCACTTTTTCCACTGATGGCGAGGTGCCGGCAACCAACGACAGCCGGGCGATGTTCAAAGCCGGGTTGTTTCAGGAGACACTGAGACCGTTTCTAAGAGAGTTTGGTGCACAGAAGCGAAAGGTCATTCATCTGGATGCCGACCTGTACTCGTCGACTTTGTTTGTCTTGACCAGCCTGGCTCATTTGTTGCAGGAAGGCGACATTCTGCTGTTCGATGAGTTTGGCGTCCCCACCCATGAATTCAAGGCTTTCACCGAATTCGTGACTTCGTATGGAGTACAATATGAAGTGCTTGGGGCAGTGAACAACTATTTGCAGGTGGCGATAAAGGTCAGAGGTTGATGTAGCGCGGTCTTGTGGACTGCAGGCAGGATGCCTGCGTTACTTCCCGCGATTGTTAAAGATTCTGAGAAATCCTTGATAAATTCCGACATTTTTGCTTAATTGCGGTATTTGGACAGTTTAATGTGAAGACACCATGGCAGAGAAAGTAAAGCTAGCGCACCTCGGGGGCGGCTACTGGGGCAAAAACATTGTCCGCAATCTCCATGATCTCAAAGTTCTGACGGTCATCTGTGACACCAACCTGCACTCTCTGCAGAGCTACCGGCAGGAATATCCGGACGTACAATGTGTTGAGAACTTCAATGATGTTCTTCTCGATGAGTCCATTGCTGCGGTCACCATCGCGACGCCGGCGGCAACGCATTTTGCGATGGTGCGCCAGGCGCTGGAGGCGGGCAAGGATGTTTTTGTCGAAAAGCCGCTGTCGCTCAGCCCGGAACAGGGAGTGGAGCTGGCGGAGCTGGCGCGCACACAGGACAAGATCCTGATGGTCGGCCACATTCTTCGCTATCATCCGGCAATCGAAAAAATCAAAAAACTCATCGACGACGGGGCGCTGGGCAGGGTGCGGTTCTGCTCCTCGAATCGCCTCAATCTGGGAAAAGTGCGGACCGAGGAAAATATTTTGTGGAGTTTTGCGCCGCATGACATTTCGGTGCTGATTCATCTCATGGGCGGCCCGCCGGATGAGGTGACCTCTTCCGGCGAGATCATCTTGCAGCCAGGCATCCACGACGTCACGTCGACGGTCATGCGGTGGCGCAACGGGACGATGGCGACCATCAACGTAAGTTGGCTGCATCCGTACAAAGAGCACAAGCTCGTCATCGTTGGCGACAAAGCGATGCTGGTCTTTGATGACACCAAGGAGAGAGACAAACTCGCACTCTACGACCGCGGCATCGATTTTATCAGGGGCCAGCCCGTGAAGCGGGAAGACGGCATTCAGGTCATCGACTACCAGCATAAGGAGCCGCTGCGCGCCGAGATGGAACACTTTCTGAGCTGTATGGCCACCCGGCAGCGACCCCGTACCGACGCCGCGGAAGCCATAGAGGTTCTCAGGGTTCTCCATTCCGCTCAAAAATCACTTGAACACGGAGGCCAGAAATCTCCTGCCAGCGAGACTCGGGACTACTTCGTTCACCCCACCGCGGTGGTCGATTCGGGGGCGCAGATCGGAGCGGGCACCAAAATCTGGCACTTTTCGCACGTCATGCCGAAGTCCAGGATCGGGCGGAAGTGCACTCTGGGGCAGAATGTTCATGTGGCGCCGAATGTGGTCGTTGGCGATCATGTCAAGATTCAAAACAACGTTTCGCTTTACGAGGGCGTGGTTCTCGAAGACAACTGTTTCTGCGGGCCATCGATGGTGTTCACCAACGTCAAGACGCCGCGCTCCGCCTTTCCACGCAACACGGCGGAGGACTATCTGACCACACACGTCAAGCAGGGGGCGTCGCTGGGCGCGAACTGTACCATCATCTGCGGGGTGACCATCGGAGAGAATGCGTTTGTTGCCGCGGGCGCCGTTGTCACGAAGGACGTCAGGCCCTTTGCGCTCATGGCTGGTGTGCCGGCCAGGCAGATCGGATGGATGTGTGTTTGTGGCATCCGCCTGCCGCAAGCCAAAGATGGCGACCAGGGCCTCACCTGCTCGGATTGTGGCCAGACGTATCTCTTCCGGGAGAATGGTCAGCTTGAACCCGCTTAGCCCCGCCGGCGAACTAGCTAGCCCACCCAGGCCGGACAAGCCGCGCAGAAGGCGCGGGATTACTGCCGGAAACTCGAAAACCGAATCTCAAAATTCGAAAGCGCGTCACAGAAAGCCTTGATGGCAGATTGTGACTCATCGGTAAGGATGGTCCTTTTGTCTGGAAAGCATGAACCACGAAGGTAACTATTCATCCCAAGAGCCGGAGTGCAAAAATCAGTTCCGCCAGGAACGTATTTTTGCAACATATCCGGCCAGTGATGCTGCAAAAATACGTTCACTACGTTCACTGATTTTTGCACTCCAATCATTCCTGAATAGTTACCCAGGAAGAACACGAAGAAAAAGCGAAAATTGAAAAAAGTCTTGTTCATCACCTACTATTTCCCGCCCTCTGGTGGGCCGGGCGTGCAGAGAGTGCTCCGCTTTCTCAGCGCCTTGCCAAAGCTGGGCTGGCAGCCGGTGGTGCTGACGGTAAAAGAGGGCGATTATCCTGTCCGCGATGCGTCTCTTCTCGCCAAAGTCCCGCCGGGGGTTCGCGTGCAGCGGACCTTCATCCCGGAGCCGTATCGCCTCTACCGCAAGTTCACCAAACGCAAGGAGGGGGAGGCGCTCGACCTTGCTGCGCTTGCTTTGGGAGAAAACGAGACTCTCTCTCTAAGAGAGCGGCTCGCGTTGTTGCTGCGCGACTGGCTTTTCATCCCGGACCCGCGGACTGGCTGGCTGCCCTTTGCTGTGCCTGCCGGCTTGAAGCTCATTCGTGAAGAGAAGATCGATCTGATTTTTTCTTCAGCGCCGCCGAATACCGTGCATCTGGTGGCCTGTTGGTTGAAGAGGTTGAGCGGCAAGAAATGGGTGGCAGATTTTCGCGACCCCTGGTTCAAATACCTGGCGCCGAAGAGGCGCAGCGCAGTTCCCCGCAAAATAGATGAAGCCTTGAGTCGCGGAGTGGTCAAACACGCGGACTACTTGGTCTGGGTGTGTGAAGGCGTCAGAAAGGAGATGGCGCGTACAACTGGCGAAAATCTTCCTGAAAAAGAGACGATCATTACCAACGGCTACGATAGATCAGATTTCGAGAATCTACCGGCTAAACGCGATAGCAAGTTTACGGTCACCTACGTGGGCTCACTTTTTGTGCGCTACGACCTGACTGCCTTCATCCAGGCGCTTGCGGTTCTTGTGCAGGAGCACAAGAATTTTCAGCAAGACTTCAGGCTGGTGTTTTGTGGCGTTGTGGATGAAGGGGTCAAAGAAAAACTGCTGGCTTCAAATTTCGGCAGCAACATTGACTTTCTCGGCTACCAGGACCACAGAACGACGCTGACGAAGATGGTCTCATCTGCACTGTTGCTGCTCTACATCATCGATTCATTTGAAGGCAAAAACATTCCGACCAGCAAGCTGTTTGAATATCTCGGCGCCCAGCGGCCTATTCTGGCCCTGGCGCCGCGGGATAGCGATGCCGCCAGAATCCTGAGCAAAACCAGGGCAGGGAGCATCGTGCCGCCCAACGATAGTGGCCGCATCCAGGCGGCCGTTCTCGAATGGTACCAGGAATGGCAGAAGAACGGGCTCCGCAGTTCAGGGTCAGACCTGAGCGAGGTGGAGAAGTTTGAAGTTACGCATCTGACCGCAGAGCTGACCCGGGTCTGGGAAAGCGTGTTGCCGCATGCAACGAACAAAACTCGAACGTGATCGACTGATTCGCAGCGTGGCCAAGGGTGCCGGCGTGGTCTTTGTTGGCACCATGGCAGCGCGCGTCCTGGGGTATTTGATACGGGCGGTGATCGCACGGGGCTACGGGCAGGAGATGTACGGTTACATTTCCACCAGCCTGGCCATTTTTACCGTGATCACGACTCTGGCCCTGTTCGGCGTGTCCAATTCGCTGCCCCGCCAGATTTCTCTCCATGTCGCGCGCGAGCAATGGCAGCGGGTGAGCAGCAGCATCGCGGTAGCGTTTCTTCTGATACTTGGGATCGGTACCCTCCTTTCGGCCATGTTGTTTTTCGCCACCCCCGAGATCGCGCTCTCCGTTTATGACAACCCAAGCCTGACGTCGTTCTTTTATGCCTTTGCGCTCGGCATTCCGTTCTATTTGATTCTCCGCCTGGCTGCTGCCGTGTTCCGCGGCTTTCAGCGAATGACCACGTTTGTCTTCTTTCGCCATGTGCTCCGGCAGGGACTCATTTTTCTGCTGGTGCTCGTGTTCTACTTTTTGCACCTGCCTGAGCAGCATCTCGGCCTGGTCTACTTTGTCGCCTTTCTTCTGTGCGGTCTGTCTGCACTCGTCTTCACCCTGAAAACCGTGCCCCTGAGCCGGCGATCGGTGCAGCTGGATTTGAGCGAGGCCAGAACCCTGTTTCAATTCTCATGGCCGCTGATGATGTCCAGCGTCGTCATGATGCTGCTGCACTACACCGACACGCTCATGATCGGCTATTATCTGAAGCAGGCGCAAGTGGGGCTCTACAATGCCGGCGTGCCGATTTCTGAGCTGCTGGCGGTCGTCTACGATTCCTTTGTGCCGTTGCTCGTCCCCATCATGACCACCTACTACGCCCGGCAGGCGCAGTCATCCTTGCGCGATACCTACCTGATTTCCTGCAAGTGGATCTATCTGGTGACTTTTCCACTCTATCTGCTGGTTCTGATTCATCCGCAGTTCTTTATCTCATTGCTGTTTGGCAGCGACTATCTTGCGGCGGACCATGTCGTGCGTGTGCTGGCGACAGGCATCTTCTTCGCGTCAATGGTAGGGCCGACCGGAAATCTGCTCATCGTCATCGGCAAGCCGCGGCTGATGTTCTTTGACACCGCGGTTGCCTATGTGGTCAATGTGGTGCTCAATATCCTCCTGATTCCCAGATTTGGTCTCATCGGCGCGGCGGCTGCCACTGCATCATCTCTGATCCTGTACAACGTCCTGACGCTCTGTCAGGTCTATGTCTATCAGCGGCTGGCGCCGCCCGGCAAGATCTACTTGCTCATCACGCTTGCTGGCGGCGTGCCGGGCATGCTGCTCTGGAAACTCGGGGAGGCGCATAGCGGGCTCGGCGTCGCCGGCCTTTGCTTGCTGTTCCTGGCGATATATGCCGGGGCAAACATCCTTCTGCGCACCCTCAACGAGGACGACAGGATGATTCTTAATGAAGTGAAGAAGCGATTGAGCTGAATGGGATGGTCGACCAACCCGGTCCAACACAGTCTCTGACTGTGTTTTGGTGTCTTGGCCGGCACAGATGGAATCATACTTAATGGAAGAACATATTGTCTCAAAAGAGCGCGTAACAAATCATGGTGAGGTCTATACCCGCAAGCGGGAAGTCAACGCCATGCTCGATCTGGTTAAACAGGAAACGGAACGCATTGAATCCCGTTTTTTGGAGCCGGCTTGTGGTACCGGCAATTTCCTGGCCGAGGTACTCGAACGAAAATTGAACGTTGTTGAACGGCGGTACAAGAAGAGCCAGTTGGAATTCGAGCGCTATGCCGTGCTTGCTGTTTCCAGCATTTATGGTATCGACATTCTGGAGGATAATGCGGAGGCCTGCCGCAATCGGCTTTTCAACATATTTGACCAGAAAAATACCGCGCTATTCAATGCTATAGCAAAAGAGAAATGCCGGAATGCCGTCAAAAAGTGACAGACAAGAACTCGTCAGGTATTACTTAACCCGGACGAACCCCGCAAGAAACGTATCTAGTCCGCCTCGATTTGATAGTGCTGCATGATCTCCCACAAGATCAAAGCGTTGTAAGATCCATCGATATTGGGCAGCCCGGGCGGTCTGCACGTCCCCAGAACGCGCTTGGCTGCGGAGAGAATGTGCCGGAGGTCTGCAAGGGAATATCGTCCCCATTTTGGATTTGCGAGGAACTCGAATGCGCGCCGCGCGCGACGGGCGAGACGGACCCTGCCCATTTGCGTGACCGGAACGCTGCTGAACGCCGCCCCGGCCGGCGTGACAAGCGAGTGGCAAAACTCGCTGTAAAATTGCTGCTTCCGGCGGTAGCGAAAGGGGGCAGTTTCAAAGAAGCGCATCACCCGTTTGTCCCACAGGGGCAGAAAGAGCTCCAGGTCCAGCCACTGGTAGAGCTTTTTCGAATTGACGATGAACTTTGATTGCCGCTCCCGCCACTCCCACCACTCGAATAGATTGGCTTCATTGCGGTCGCTTGCAGGGGCCTTTCTGAGCTCGGCTTCAATTTTCTCTTGCAGCTCCTGATAAGCGCGTGCGCTCAGGTGGTCTTTGGGCCAGCGGCTGTGATGTTTTGTCAAGATGGCTTCGATGGTGACATCAACATCGTTGTGCAAGGAAAGGGTCTCCTGAATGTGTGCGCCGCTGACGTAGTCTCCGGAGTTGCCGGTGACAAAGATGGTGGGCCGGTCCAATTCGCCCGTTGCCTGTAGAGCCTTGATCGCTGGATAATCCTGCAGAAAAGGCAGTCTCGAGAAGAAGTGTCTTTTTTGAGAATACGCTTTGCGGTCAGCAGATTGAAAGGCTTTGCGGACCGTGCGATAGGTGAGTGGGATGAGCTTCCACTCGAAGGAGCTGAGGGAGGCAAACCGTTTCGCCCACACCACGTCGCGCTGAAAAGACCGGCCGTATGAGCACAAGAGAACATCCGGGGCTTTGAGCGTGTCCAGCGCCCACAACACTAGGCGTGAATCCAGGCCGCCGCTGAGCATCAAGACAATTCGGTGGTCACGATACGGTTCGAGAAACTCCTCCACGGTCGCAAGGATCAGATCACGGAATTCTTTCGTCGCGGTTTCAACAGAAAAGTGAGCCGGTTCGCGATGCCAAAACTCATAATAAGCTTCCTGCCCGATCGCCTTGCCGTCGCTGACCAGCAGTCGACCGGCTTCGACCTGAAACAGGTTGCGCAGCAACGTGTCTGCGCCCGAGACCCAGTTCGACAGCATGAACTCCCGCAACTGCAATTTTCGCAATCGAGGTTCGACAAAAGACAAAAGCCGGTCCGGTTCGTTTGTCAGAACGAGCGTGCGCCCACTGATGGCGTAAAAAAGGGGTTCGCTCTGAATGTGGTCAACGGCTGCCAAACATTTGCCTGCCACCGCGATGATCGCAGCAAATTCGTGGTTGTTGTCGCGACAAACAGCTCGCACTCCGGTCTCGAGGGCCTCGAAGTCAGCCGCGTTTTGTATCGCAGACCGGAGCTTGCTGGTAAAGGTGGAATAACGCCACGGGTCGAAGAGCCAGCAACACCCTTGCCGGCCAGCCGGCCCCTCGAACTCGAAACGTCGCCAGCCGTTTTTGTGATTCGGCTCTATGCGGACATCTATTTTCATGGTCGTGTGTCTGCTACTGAGAAAACCGTCATTTTGAGCTTCGCTCGTCATTTGCTGTCATTTGCCCTGCGGGCGTCATTGAGCAAGCAAGGACCAAATGACGGCGCGAAGCGCTAAATGACTTTTTTCGCAGCGAAGTCTGAGAATAAGATTAGAACCCGACCGTCGTCAACGGCTGCTCCAACGACTCACGTCTTCGCAAGGACTGCAAATGTCTGTAAACTCGATTCTCAACGAGCTGGACCATCGCCGGAATCCGTGCCCTGCTCTGATCCGCTTCGCTTGCTGCTGGATAACCCAGATGTTTGAGGACGGCCTGCGTGGTTTTCAGGCTGGTCTGGAGTTTCTCTTGTGCATGCTCCGTCAGCTTTGTGCCATGAAAGATGCCAGCGCCCACGGTCGAAAGATCTTTCTTGTACCGTCTGACGGAGCGCGCGCTGATGGGGTCGCTAACCGGCGTCAGGTTCCACGACCTGGCGGCGGCGCCCTCGGTCTTGCGGACGGTTTGTTTGGGACGGAGCATGGCCGCGTCATACGGGATTTTCAAGAAGGCGCAGAGAGCTTGCAGGGTTTGCTCCGGATCGCTCGCCAGGCTTTCGTAGGAGAGCGCGTAGTAGGCGGTGTGGGATTCCAATCTCAACGCAGCCGCGGTGTTGTAGAGCCACATGCTGGCAGCTTGAAACCAGGAAAACCCTCGCTGGCGCAGGGAGCAGACCACATCCCGGCCGTCGCGGTAGATATGAATGAAACGGGCTCGCGGGTAGAGTTCCCGCAGCTGCGGAAAGCAGTAGGCGTTGCTCGGGGTCTTCTCGGCAAAAATTGTTTTCTGCCTTTCTCTCAGGACCGCCTCGATAAAATAGTCGCAAAACTCCCGCAGGTTGCGGGCAGCGTGTAGCCAGTCGAGCAAGCGCTCTTTTGTCATGCCATAGTCCGTCAAGTGCGTGCAGAACGGATAGTAGCGAAAATAGCCGTCTGTCCGAATCCCCTTGGTCAGCCAACTCGAGAACCGGGCTTGAACCTGAGCAAAGTCTTCATAGATGGCGGACTTGTTGAACATGGAGAGCTCGGGGCCGCACGCAATGAGCGGGTGCTTGTCCAACAGTACGCTCAGCAGGGTGCTGCCGCTGCTGCCGGAGCCGCCGATGAAAATTGGGGCCGCTTCGCTGCCGGTGGTCATGATTCAGCCCTTCGTGGTTTCCTCATGGTTTTGTCAACAGTCTCGCTCCGCCTGGCGATGAATCGCCAGGCTCAGATCGGAAAGCATCATCAACGATGCTGAATCAATTCCAGCGCCGCGTCCCACAGGGCGCTTCAGCGTCCTCCAGGACTGAGCCGCGGAATTCATTCCGCGGTTTTTGACTACCCTCCCTCACCGCAGACAATCGATAAGACGGAGCACCTTCGATCCTAATCTGTGCACCTCGAAGAACGGCACCTGCACCGCCCCAAAGCCGCGAAAAAAACGCTCGATACTGCGCAACATCGAGCCCTCGAAATTAAACTCCTTGACTTTGGTGCTGGCAAACTGAATCGCTTCCCACATGAGCAGGGAATGTGCGCCGCTGGTCCGCAGCTCCGGGTCGCTGCCCCCGATCAGATAGTATGCTGTTCTATCATCCCAGACCAGCAGCAGGCCGCTGTGGGTTTTGCCGCTGTCGTCCTTTGCGAAAAAGAGCTTGCCCTGGTCGCGCTGGCTGCACGCTGCGTGGATGGCGCGAATGACGGCCGGCTCAATGGCATGCTTCTGCCCTTGCCGGTTGAACGTCTTTTGTTGCAAATCGATCAGCAGCTCGACATCGCTATCGTGGGTTACAGTCACACGGTTGCGCGCCTTTCGAATCTCTCGCCGAATATTTGAGCGCATCTCCTGCCAGATGGTATCCGGTTGCGAGATATCCGGCAAAAGATAGGTGTATCTCGTGGTCTGCTGAAAGCCGTGCCAGTGAAACGGCAGCCAGTTGCTTACCGTCGGGTGCAACCGGAAGCTGGTGTAGTGGCATTTCGGCAGCTTCTGGATCAGCTCTTCAAAAAGCCGATGTTCAGCCGCAAGCCTGGTGGCGTACTTCCCGGACATGGGGGCAAGCAGGATACCCAGCGTTTGCGTGTAGGGCGGCATGGTGCACAGGCGGAATCCGAATCGTTTGGTCTCGACGATGGGCATCACAGCTTCGATCGATTCGCCTTTTTGGGCCGTGAGGTAGCGATAGCGGTTGCCGGCGACGGCTTCCAACCACCAGGGGGTGCAGAAAATCGACCGCTGGGGTGAGGCGTCGATGAACCTGACGATGTGCTCATTCACTGCCATAACTGTTCAACCAGCTCTTTGATTCGCTGAAATTCCGTGTCCTCGATGCTCTGCCGGTTGCTCGACCGGATGTGTGGCACCCCCACCGGCCGTTTGACAACAGGCAGGCGCTGGTTCTCGAGGCGGCTTTCAATCCCGGCCAGCACGGCGCTGGTCTCCTCGCACAACTGTTCGTACATGACTTTGATATAGCGCTCTGCCGGCAGCACGCCACAGTCTTCTTCTATCTGCCGGGTGACATAGTAGAGTTGAGACACACATTGTTCGAGCATCGGTTTAGAGCGCAGCTCTTCGATCTCCCTGGGCTGCACTGACCACCAGCCATGGTTGTGCGCTCTCTCCTTTCTGACCTGGTAGATGGACTGGGCCGTGTAGAGGGGGTTGCGCTCACAAACGATGAAAAGCGCCTGTGGAAAGATATCCTGCAAAGCCTTGATCCGCACGGAGTGGATGACGTTCTTGAACAGGAGGGTTCTGTTGAAAAAATGCGCCAGCGCGTCGACGGTGTTCTGAAGGGCTTGCTTCCGGGCGAGGCTGAGCGTGCCGGCATCGGCGTAGTGCGGTGTTTTCGGAAACCAGCGGTACCAGAAATCACCGAACTCATGCGGACCGGCCAGGCCCGGTGTCACGCCGTGACGCGAAGTGAACGCCACTGCGCGCCGGTCGATTTGCAGAACGCGTGAGAGCCGCACGGCCAGGTTGGGACAGCGGTAAAAGTTGCCCACGAAGTTGTTGATGTAGGCGAAGTCATAACAATGGACCAGCAACTGGTACAGGATGGTCGTGCCAGAGCGCGGCGGCCCGATGATGAAAACCAGGGGCGTCGCACTCGAGTCGCGGCTTTGCCGGGCAAGAATGAATGTTTCCGCCGGGGTCAGAAGCCAGTTGAGTATCTTGAACAGGTTGTATCGCAGGTGGACAGTCCAGTGCATCTAAGCCGTCGCGCTCTGTTTTTTCTTGAACACGCGTCTGGTAACCGGCCAGGCTCCCAGGCCGAAGAGCAGGTACATGATGCTGACAGAAATGCCCTTTATCCACAAGCTGGCCTGGTAGCTTTCCGGCCGCAATCTGAACACGATCTCATGTGAGCCCGCCGGCACCACGATCGACCTCAGAATGTGATCGGTCTTGAATATCTCGGTTTCCTTGCCGTCGACGTATGCGTGCCAGCCCGCCGGGTAATAGACTTCGCTCAAAACCAAAAGCGTTTGCTGGTCGGAGTTTACTCTGGCGGAAATGACATTAGGCTGGTAGCGTGTGATTCTGGCTTCCCAGTTCGTGGGCGTTTCTACGGCCAGCGGCAGGCTCTTTTCCAGGATTGCGGTCTCTGCGGGGTCGAACGAGGGATCGTTGAGACGGGCGAAGCGCTCCCGTCTGTCCGGGATGAGCTCCGTTTTCCCGACGCAGAAAAGACGCGGCAAATGGTCAGTATATTGATACACGGTAATCCGGTTTTGCGTATCCGTAAAGGCGGGCGTCAGGTTTTGGTGGTTTAGCGGCCCGTTGGACAACAGGTACTTCACGTTGAGCATCTTGATGATATTCCAGTTGATGGGCAGATTCGGCGTGTTCCCGAAGCCGCTCGTTTTGCCCTGGTAAAGGCAGAATTCGTTGATGTCCTGAAAGATGCGCAGTTTGGCCGGGTGGTACCCGCCGATAGATTCATGGCGGTAACACCAGCGGTTGTCCCCGTCAAGTCTGCCCAACGGCAGGATTCTGTAAGTCGAGCTATCTTTGCTCAGGAAGAGATCGGTTTCGGTCGCGGCGAAATACTGCTCCAGGCGGTCGGTCCGCACCAGATTTTGCATGAAACGGTTGTCGATCGAGAAAAGGTCAGTGACCAGCAGGGCGATGATACCGATGGCGAACACAGTGCGTGGCAGCCAGGCTTTCGAATAGCTCGTGATGAGTGCTAAGACCCCACCGGCAAACACGAGCATGCGCAACGCATCTTGCTTCATCATGTCGTAGCGCGCTTCCCTGATCAGGCTGAACACCTGCGGCTGAAACCGCCGGGCGTCATCCGGCCGTGCGAGGGCAAAGCTGCTCTTGAACAGGAACGGCACCAGGCCAATGAGAAGAAAGGCCCCAAAAATGACCAGACTCACCCGCCTCAGTTTGTCCATCGAGACCTCAGGTGAGTCGGTGAGCACCTGTGCCAGTCCCAGCCCCGCCAGCAGCACAAACCCCCAGTGGATGAGCACCAGGATCATCGAGGGCACACGGAATTTGTTGAAGAACGGCACGTGGTCGAAAAAGAATTGGTAGAGCAGCGGAAAATGCTTGCCAAACGAGAGCAACAGTGAAAAAACCACCAGGATTGCCAGGGTCAGCACCCGGCTGTCTCGCCAGCGCAAAGCCAGCGCCAGGGCCACGAGAAACAGGGTCACAACGCCGAAATAGTGCGTGCTGGAGGTAAACGGCATCGGTCCCCAATACCCGGGAATTTTCCGGCCCCGGAGCTGGGGGACCGCTTTGCTCTCATACGTTTCGGCCGAGCTGCCGCCGTAGAAGCGCGGCATCACCCACGTGGCTATCTCGCCCGGGTAGAAGGACCAGTCCGTCGCGTATTTGAAACTGAGGCCTTGAGAGCCGGGCTCTCCCGTGCCGCCACGGATGGAGTATTTCGAGTATTCTTTGACCAGCAGGGTCGGAAAGGCTGCACTGCCAGCCGCGAGTGCCACGGCTAAGAACGCAAGGCCAATCCGGACACCGATTGCCTTCCACAGTTTCTGCCTGAGCAGCGGAATCGTCTGCATCACACCAAACGCGAGCAGGACCAGCAGGGCATAAAACAAGATTTGATAATGATTGGCCAGGATGCCGAGGCTAAAACTGATGGCAAACAAGGTCATGGTGAGCAGCCCCGGTTCTTTCATCAGGCGCAGGAAGGTCAACAGGATGAAGGGCACCAGCATAATGGCTCGCAGCTTGGTGTTGTGTCCGGCTTCCATGAGCCCAATCAAGTAGGGCCACCAAATGAAGGCCAGAGAGGCCAGCAGACTCGGCAGGTTGGAGACGCCCCAAAACCGCATCAGGAGAAAGATGCCGATGGCCCCGAGCACATAGTGAACAATGCGCCAGTTGACGAGTTTTCCTGCTATCGTCAGCATGAATCTGGCCGGCTGTTGAAACGGGGGACGCAGAGAAATCATGGTGCTGGGCATGCCCGCGAACACGTTGGTGGCCCAGAGTGGTGTCTCGCCATATTTTTCTCGCGCTTCTTTTATCGACTGGGTCGCCCCTTTCCAGGCGATGGAATCCGAAGCCCGCGGTTCTTTGCCCTCGAAGGCGATAGGGGCGAAGTAGCCGAAAACCAGGATGATGATAACCGCGATGCAGGCTGCTACCTGCTGCCGGTCGTTGAGCTGCCAGCCAGAAGTTTGTTGCCTCGCTGGTTGTTTCCGGGCAAGATGGTGCTTTTTTTTCTTTGCCATTCTCCACTCGCTCGAGAGATGATGATGTCTGTTCTTGACAAAAACGACAAAAGAAGAGAGAAGTCAAGATAGCGAAGAATATAATAATTAATTGATAAAGTGCAAGCCTAAGCAATTAATAATTCTTGAATTTGTTTGATAAAAAAGTAAATTGGTGTTTATGAAAATCAATCTCTACAAACTCAAAAGCCACTTCAAAGGGTTGCTCTTTATCTTTGCGATCCTCATCATTATCCTTTTGTTTTTCTACAACTATCAGGTCGTCAGCGAGCTTCGTTCCGAGTCAAGGCAGATCTTGTTGTTTTATGCCCGGCTCTACGCCTCGGCCGCCTCCGCCGAATCGACGACGAACCTGAACTTCATCTTCGATGAGATCATCCTGCGAACCAATTTCCCGATCGTTCTCACGGATGCCGATGGAAACCCGAACGCGTGGAAAGGCATCGGGATCGACCCGGAGGACCACTCGCCGCATACGGTGCAGAGAGTACAGAGCATGGTCAAGGTCATGGGCAAAGAAGCTGAACCCATCCCACTGAAATATGAGGACATCCTGATCGGCTATCTTTACTATGGCGACTCCAAGCTGATCAAAGAGCTGCAATTGCTGCCTTACGCCGGACTGACCATCGTGGGCTTGTTCGTCCTGATTGGCTTCCTGGGCGTGCGCAGTATTCAGCGCAGCGAGCAGCAGTTCATTTGGGTCGGCATGTCGAAGGAAACGGCGCATCAAATCGGCACGCCGCTCTCCTCGATCATGGGCTGGCTGGAGATTCTGAAGGCAAAGGCTGCGGACCGTGGCGTCCAGAAAACGCTGTGCGAGATGGAGAAGGATGTGGAGCGGCTCAACAAGATCACGGCGAGATTTTCGCAAATCGGGTCAAAAGCCAATCTCAAAGAAACACAGGTGACGGGCATTCTTTCAGAAGTCACCCGGTATTTTCAGCGCCGCCTGCCACAATGGGGCAAAAAAGTCGACATCGAGCTGGACTACACGGTGGAGCCCAGCGTACTGCTGAACAAGGAGCTGTTCGAGTGGGTCATCGAGAATCTGCTCAAAAATGCGCTGGATGCGATCGAGAAGGAGACCGGCAAAATCCGCATCAACCTGGGGGAGGTCAAGAATGGCCGCCATAAAATCTTTATCGATATTTCAGACACTGGCCGGGGTATCGAAGCCGCGAACAAGAAAAATGTCTTCAAGCCCGGCTTCAGCACGAAAAAACGCGGTTGGGGTCTCGGACTCAGCCTGGCCAAACGCATAATCGAGGAGTACCACGGCGGTAAACTTCTGGTCAAGGAGTCACGTCTCAAGCGCGGCACCACCATGAGAATTTTGCTCTAGAATTCTGTACCCGCCAAAACGACACACCCGATGGAACAAAAATTCAGACCAGCCTGGCAGGGTGGCAACCCGACAAACATTGGGCTGCCACATCTTCAAACAGGTGGGGCACTTTGGCTTGGATCTCCTTTGGCACAGCCTTTGCTTGACAGGGGCGTGAAAATTGAAACAATGAAGTTTAAATAAAACAAACACATAAAGGAGGTATGAGTCATGTTGGTAAAAGTCAATCCCTTCAGGTCGCTCTTGAATCATGACACGCTGTTTGATGATTTCTTCACCGTCGACTATCCGGCTGTTGCCCGGAGTTTTGAGCCCAGAATCGACGTTCGCGAGACCGAGAAGGAATTTGTGGTCACCGCTGAGCTGCCGGGCCTGAACAAGGACGATTTCAAGCTGACGATTGAAGACAACATCCTGACGCTCGAGGGCGAGAAAAAGTTTGAGCGCGAGGAGAAAAAGGACAATTACTACCGGGCCGAACGCAGCTACGGTGCGTTCAAACGTGCCTTCCGTCTCACCGATAGCGTGGACAGCAAGAAAATCAAAGCTGACTACACGAACGGCGTGCTCGAAATCACTCTCCCGAAAGCGGCTAAGGTGAAGCCAAAGGAAATCGCAATCAACGTGAAGTAATCAATCAAACACGCCTCGTTGGCAAGAGCAAGCCGGGACCTTCGGGTTCCGGCTTTTTTTATGCTCAGGGTTCTCGCAAAAGGTCTACCAAATCCACGTTCACCTTTGGAAATGCCTGCGGGGAGAGCCGCTGCCTGGGGGTATATTTCTCAATAACAGAATAGGTCCTTTCAAAGGGCTTCCGATACACTTCCACCTCCCTGGCCTGGAGATCAAAAATCCATACCTCAGGAATTCCGGCTTCAGCATAAAGGGGAACCTTCGTCTGCCGGTCCAGCTCTGCGGACGTTTCCGCCACTTCGATGACCAGAAAAACATCCTTAGGGCCAGGATGAGCGGTGGCATAAAAATCATCCCGCGGTTTCAGCAGAGCCAGATCCGGCTGCGGTTCAGAATGCCGGCTCAGGCGAACGGGATTCTGAACACTTACCAAGGCTCTACCCTGCAACGAGGCGTAGAACATCAGATTCAAACCGTTAACACACGCCGCATGTCGACTGCCGATAGGACTCATCTCCACGATCTCCCCGGCCAGCAATTCCACCCGATCCTCCCCGGTGAGAATCCCCGAATGAGCCATTTCATGGTACTCCTCCACGGTAAATAATCGTCGTGCAATAGCCACAGGCATGGTTGTGCTCCTAAACTAAGCGAGT
>JBHHXT010000091.1:0-18673 GCA_046757165.1 bacterium
TGACAAAAAGTACTAAGTCGGTGTTTTATCAAAAAGCGAACCCTCACCGGCCCAGAAAGAATATCACGCCAAACTTGATGGTATACTCGTGCGCGGTGATGTCAGGAACAGAACCTGCCCCATTTTCCTCCTCTGTGGATTGCGGCAGGTTGAACATCGTCTGGTATTCAAAGCCGATATCCAGCCACGGACCGAGTCCGATATCATACTGGATGCCGCCGCCGATGTTCCACCCGAGCGCCCAGTTGTTTTCCTTCGACTCAAAAAAGGAGCGACTCTGTCCCACCTGGTTGAAGAACTGACTGGTCACATTGAGTCTGAAATAGTACAGGCCGCCACTTGTTCCCGCATACACCTTGAAACTCCTGTTGCCAATCTTGTATTCTGGCCCAAAAGTCAGACGGAACCCTTCGTTTCTCAGCTCGACGTTGATGCCCAAAAACGGGTCAAAAGCTCTTTCTTTGCCAAACGTCAGGAAAGCAAAATCACCGCGGAGACCGAGGTGGCCACCTAATCCACCGGTGGTGCGCACCACTTTGACGCCAAACCCGCCGCCGGTGCCCTCCACGTTTGCGAACTCGTTTTCGGGTACGGAGATCACAATATGGGGACTCACTGCCCACTGCGCCTGAACAGCGAGGGGAAGGCTTGCACTAAACAGAACAACTACCAAAACAATGGATGGTTTCATGTTTAAATCCTTGTCATATTCTGCTCTTAGTCAAAAAGAATACTGAATATAGCCAGTTTTATTCCTGGAATCAAGGATTATTCAGGTTGGCTACAACAAAATAGACCCGTACCGCTATTGTCAGTGCTGCTGTGATTTGACGCTCTGCAGGAATTCGCCAATCGTGGCGTGATTCAGTTGCTTGTATTCCGGATGCGCATCCAGCCACTCGTTCAAATGCTCTTCTGACCAAACGAGATTGTCGACCGCTCAGCCCCCGCCCTGCTGAATCCAGACGAACTCGGGACTCAGCGCAGCAATTTCACCCTTTTCAAGCGTCAGATGGATTCTTTTGCTGCGGGGGCGCCTGCTTAGCCAGCCGCTCCCGGGCAAACAAGAAAAGGGCCAAACAGGTCAAACCCAGAATCAATAAGACCAAAGATTTTCTCTTCATCCTGTTCTCCTTTTGGTTGCGTTCCGAACTGAGGGCCTGGCCGTGCTTCCTGCCCCGGTTGCCCAAATCACGCTCACAACCGCCGGATTGGCGACTGTTCGTGGCGGTCTGTCAGACATCTCTTTATACCGTTTGATAAACTCAATCTTCCACGAAAAGTCATACGACTCATATGAGTTTTCATGGAAAAGTGGTTAAGAAACTTGCCAACAGCAAGAAGAAAGTTGGCCGGGCCAAGCCCCGCATGCCCCACGCAAAGGCCTCTGTCAGAATTTGTAGTAATACGACAAGCGCGGCATGAAATCAGTATCCGGGCTGGCACCCAGGTTGTTCTCATCATAGAGAACCACTTCCACGTTGGGCATCAGGTGGACGTTCTTGTGCGGCCGGAAGTCGAGTCCCGCAAGCAAGAAAGTGGATTTCGCCGAGCTGTCAAAAGGAAGGTAAGAAATCTTTGCCCCATCAGGATTCGGATCGAACTGACGGTCGACCCTGACATAGGTCCAGGTTTTGCTGGAGAGTCTTGCCGCCGCGAAGATCGAGCCGATCTGGAGCTGCAAGTCATCGCCACCGGCAACCTGGCGATTCTGATGTGCAATCTGAACGCCGATTCGGAAGGTTGCGGTCTCATATCCTGCAAAGCCCTGCAGCGTGTAGCGGTTGGTCTTGCCCGGTCTCTCCTCGAAATCGACATACCCTTCGACGATAAGGCCGCTGCCTGGCTTGCCGCGCAAGGCCAGCATCACTTTCTTGCCGTCGTTGTTTTCCGAGCCGTTGCTGCTGCCGTTACCCACCATCAAGTGATAGTTGAGGCGCTTCCCGGAATCCAGGCTGCCTTTAAGGGCGAGACCGAAGTCGCGAGATGAGCCAAACTTCTGTAAATCGAGTGCGGTTTTCTCAACCGCCCGGTAGCCCCAAAAGCTTTCAACAAAACCCCACGTGGGCGTGCCGGAAATGCCCACGTAGACGGTATGGCGGTCGTGCTTCCATTTCAGGTAGGCATCTTTTACAACCGGAGTCAATTTGTCCTTGCTGGCAAAGTCGCCGGCGCTGTTCATTTCGAAGCGCAGGCGAATGGCGAACGCTTCGCTCAACCCTTTGTCGTAAGTCAAATATATCCGGCGCAGCCAAAAGCCGTTGGCATCTTCGATTTCTTTGTTATGATTGCCAGCCATGTAGTAGTAGTCGCCAAACATATATCCTTTGATGTTGCCCTGGTCCTGTCCAAAAAGCGCAGGTGCGAGCAGCAAGAACACCACGATTGCCTGTAGCTTCATTTCGAGTTTGTTTCTCATCTGATACTTTTCTCCTGTTTTTTTCCCCGATGGCTTTCAAACCACCACCAGAACTGAATAATTGCCCCATATTGAGCTTCACGAGAATTGATTGGCCCGTCATTGAGGAACGGCTGTTCCTGCGCGGGGTAGGGTAAAGCTGATTTTTGTTCCTTTCCCGACCTCGCTTTCCAGCGAGATTTTCCCCCCGTGTCGCTGAATGATATGTTTGACGATCGCCAGGCCGAGCCCGGTTCCCCCCATGACCCTGGACCGGCCCTTGGCCACACGGTAGAATCGCTCGAAGACGCGAGGCTGATCGTCACCTGGGATGCCAATCCCCCGGTCTGCGACCTCGACCTTGACTTCTGCCGTTCGCACGCTGGCTGAAATGGATATCACGTTGCCTTTGCCGCCATACTTGATGGCGTTGTCGATGAGGTTTTCCAGCACGGTTTCAACTTCCGTGGCTATCCCCAGCACCCGTGGAAGCGTCCCGGGAAGGTTGATCTGCAGAATAAATTGGTTCTGACTATCCAGATTCTTAAAGCTGTCAGCGACCTTGGTAATCGCTGCCGCTAAATCGATTTCTTCGGTGGGCGCGTCATCTTCGACCGTTTCCAATCTGGCGAGACGCAAGAGATCCTGCACGAGTTTCGACATCCGGTCTGTGTGCCGGAGGATGATCTCGAGAAAATCACCAGACGTGCCATTTTCCAAACCCCGATTCTCTAACAACGTTTCTGTGTATCCCTTGATGGCGGTGAGGGGAGTTCGAATCTCGTGAGAGACGTTGGCGACAAAATCCCGGCGGATTTTTTCCAACTGCTTGAGGCGCGTAATATCGTGAAAGACGACCACGGCACCAGATGACTTGTCTCCAGTGCTCAAGATTGAAATATGTGCCTCCAGATTTTTCGGGACGGGCTCGGCCAATTCGATCGATTCCACGACATCTCTCTTTTCCAGGATCGCCAGCTCGATAGCTTGCAACAGCGGCGCATTTGGCAGGGCCTCCTTGATGGGCTTATCAACAATGGTTTCGGACACGCCAAAAATGTCTTGAAAAGACTGATTGATCAGAAGTATCCGCCCATTTCGGTCTGTGACGGTGACGCCCTCGACCATACTGTTGAGGATCGCCTGCAACTGATCCCGCTCATGTGTGATTTGGTTGACGTACTTTTGCAGGTTCTCCGCCATCAGGTCGAGCGCGGTTCCAAGGTCGGCCAGCTCGTCGTTGCTTTGTGAGCTCATTCTTGTGGAGAAGTCGCCTGTGGCAATTCTCTTGGCAACGTCAGACATTGCGCTCAAACGCCGCGTCATGGACTTGGAAACGATAATACCGGTCACGATGATCAGGATGAAGCCGAGCGCGCTGGCAAGCCAGATAAGCCGGTGAATCTGGGCGATAGAGTCTTCGATCTCGGAGACGGGAACGGCCACGCGCACGACCCTCACCGGGTTCTGGAGGGTGCCGATTGGCACGGCCAGGTAAACCAAATCCAAATCCACCGTAGTGCTGTGTCGCCGGCTTTTGCCGAACCCCAGAGCCAGAGCATCGAGAACCTCTGGTCGTGTGCTGTGGTCCTCCACCTGCGGCAAATCACCCAAATCGACATCGCTGTCTCCCAGGACAGTTCCCGCACGATCGATGAGGGTCAGTCGCATCCCCAAAGTGCGCCCCATGTCGTCCGCCAGGCGGTCCGCATCTTCGCGGGTCAAGGTTGCAAAATCGCTCGCCTCCACCATTTTTCTTGCCAGGTTGAGCTCGCGTTTCCAGCGGTTTTCGAACCGTGTTTCAAAGTACGCCTCCAGCCGCGAGCTCAGATACAGGACCATAAAAAGAATGACCGCTCCGCCGACGAGCAGATGCCCGGCCATCCACTTCCACCGAATGCTGAGCTTCATGGGTTGTCCTCACGGATGCGATAGCCGACGCCGCGTACGGTTTCGATGCATTCGCCGGCAGCGCCGAGTTTGGAGCGCAGTCTTCGCATATGCGTATCCACGGTTCGGGTGAACCCTGCGTAGTCATATCCCCACACGCTTTCCAACAGCATATCCCGTGTTTGTACCCGACCTTTCCGTTCAGCCAAAATGAGCAAGAGTTTGAACTCGGTGCTGGTCAGCTCTACCGGCGTTTGGTCGACAGATACTTGATGCCGCGGAACATCGATGACGATGTTGTCCAGCTCGATGACTTGTTTCGCTTCGTCCGCCGGCCTCACCCGCTTCAGGATGGCTTTGACGCGCAGCACGAGCTCGCGCGGACTAAACGGTTTGGTGACATAATCATCCGCCCCCAGCTCAAATCCCACCACGCGATCGATCTCTTCACTCCTGGCCGTTAGCATGATGATCGGAATGTGACGGCTTTTCTTATCTTGTTTGAGTATCTTGCACACTTCCGTACCGGAGAGACCCGGCAGCATCAGGTCCAAAATGATCAAATCCGGTGAGACTTGTTCGATAACGGCAAGCGCTTTATCGCCCGCATCGGCCTTGTGCATGCGATATCCGGCTTGCTCCAGATGATAAGCAACCAAATCGAGGATATCCGCCTCGTCCTCCACGACGACTATTTTTTCTTTTGACATGGTTCAAACATAAAATTCTTGGCGGTAATGGTCACTAATTGTGCGTCACCAAACTGAGTTTGGCGACGAGGTCCCTATTCCTCGAGTTTTTCGCTAAGCTCCTTAATTTCTTGGAGAAGCACAGAGAGATTCGGACGAGTGAAACTCATCTCTGGCGCCAAGATGCGATGGTGTTTGATGTCCGGTGGGACATGCTTTCGGTGCTCATGTGTTCTATCAGTACTTAGCATTGCACTGAATCGCATCAGGTCATTTGTTCAAAGTTAACAGACACTCCGGACAAAAGCAATTCTTTCGTTCCTTTCCACGGATTGGGATTCTGTAAAGAATCAACCATACCGGCCTTCGATATAATCGGCTGTTTTGGGATTGCCGGGGGTAAGAAAGAGATCCTCGGTTCGCCTGTGCTCCAGGATTTCGCCGAGCAGCATGAAAATGCATTCGTGGCTTACCCGCCGGGCTTGCGCCATGTTGTGGGTTACAATCAGAATGGTGTACTTGCCAGCCAGAGTCAGCATCAGCTCTTCGACGGCATGCGTGGCCTCGGCGTCAAGGGCAGAGCACGGTTCGTCCATCAGGATGATGCGCGGTTTCAGCGGCAGGAGGCGTGCAATACACAATTTTTGCTGCTGCTCGAGCTGCAGGGTCGTCGCTTTCACTTTCAACTTGTCTTTCAGGTTTTCCCAGAGAAAAACCTCCTTTAAAGATTGTTCCACCATTTCGTCCAGTTCGGTTTTCTTATGGGCGGAGCGTTGCGAGTGGATTCGCAGACCGAAGACGATATTTTCGTAAACGGAGATCGGCAACGGATTAGGCCGTTGAAAAACCATGCCAACGGCTTTTCGCAGATCTGGCAGCGAAACATCCGCATCGTAGACATTCTTTCCCAGAATCTTGATTTCACCGGTGGTGGTCACATTGCCATAGCGCTCGTTGACCCGGTTAAGAGATCGCAGCAAGGTGGTTTTGCCACACCCGGACGGTCCGATCAGTGCTGTGACCAGGCCGTCGACGACCTTCATGCTGACATTAGCCAACGCCTGAAACTCACCATACCAGAGGTTGAGATTGTCGGTTTCGATGCTGTATTTTGTCTCTTCGATCATCCGAAGCTCCCATTCACGTAATCATAGGTCATGCTGTTTGCCGGAGAATTGGAAAAGATCACCTCGTTGCTACTGATTTCCACCAGGTCACCATTGAGAAAAAAGGCCGTTCTGTCGGCCAGCCTGCGCGCCTGTTGAACCAGGTTTGTCACCAGGAGGATGGTTACCTCCGAACGTAATTCCTTCAGGACGTCTTCGATTCGCATGGTGGTCACCGGATCCACGGCAATGGAAAACTCGTCCAGGCACAGGATTTCGGGCTGGTGGGAAAGCGCCCGGGCAATGGTCAAACGCTGCTGTTGCCCCCCGGAAAGCTTGCTGCCGAGACTTCCCAACCGGTCTTTTACTTCATCCCAGAGCGCCGCCTGTCTCAGACAGCGTTCGACCAGCTCATCCAATTCGGCGCGTTTGCGCAATCCTGCCGCACGCGGTGCAAAGGCGACATTGTCGTAAATAGACAGAGGCAGCCCCACCGGTAACGGGAAAACCATGCCGATCTTCCGGCGCAATTCGTAGACATTTCTAACCTTCTTGATATCCTCGCCGTCGATCTTCACCGTGCCGTCAGCCCTGGCCTGCGGCACGAACTCGATCATGCGGTTGATCACCTTCAACAGGGTGGTTTTCCCCGATTGCGCCGGCCCGATAACGGCAAGGATTTCGTTTTTGTAAACATCCAGGGACACGCCCTTCAGCGCCTCTCTGGCACCGTAACGGACCCTGAGATTCGAGATTTCTATTTTCTTGCTAGAACCTTGCATCATACCTCATTTGTTCAACTGCTACCATTTCTTCCGGGAGCGTAGATAAACCCGCAGCACGATGGCCAGGGCATTGAAAAGCAAAACCGTGCCCAGGAGCACGACCGCAGTTCCATATGACAGGGCTTCCGGCACGTTCGGAACCTGCGTGGAAATCGTAAAGAGGTGCATGGAGAGCGCCATGCACTGGTCGAGCACGCCGTATGCGAACAGATCGCCTTCGGGTATGGCTTTGAAGAAGACAGCGCCGGTAAACATGATCGGTGCGGTCTCCCCGGCTGCCCGGGAAACTTGCAGAATAATGCCGGTCAAAATCCCGCTAATGGAGTTGGGCAGGACGATACGCCGGATGGTTTGCCAGCGCGTGGCGCCTGTGTTCCAGCACGCTTCGCGAAAGGCGAAGGGGACGGCCGCCAGGGCTTCGGTGGTGCTGGCAATAATCACCGGCAAAGTCATGATCGCCAGCGTCAGCGAGGCCGCCAGGATTGAGCGGCCCATGCCCGCAAACAAGACAAATGCGCCCAGCCCGAACAGGGCATGCACGATGCTGGGCACGCCGGCCAAATTGATGACCGCCATATTGATGATCCTCGTCAACCAATTCTCGCGTGCGTACTCGTGCAGATAAACTGCGGCTAAGATGCCGATGGGAGCGGCAACCAGCAGAGAGATGCCGACAAGATAGAGCGTGCCTAGCAGCGGCGACCAAATCCCGCCGGCACGCATGCCATGCACCGGATTGGAAAACAGAAAATCAAACGACAGGATTGGAAACGCCTTGTAAAAAAGATAACCGACAATCAACAGCAGCGGCAAGATCATCAGGGCTGTCATCGAGAAGAACACAGCCCGGGCGACCTGCTCGCTGAGCCTCTTTTTGCGAACCAGCGCCGTTTCGGTAAACAACGGCTGCGTGTGTATCTCGGGCTGCACGGTTCCGTGCCATATCAGTTCATGTGTTTTCATCTGTTACGAACCCCCTTGACGATTAAGTCGGCGACCAGATTCACCACAAACGTGATCGTAAACAACAAGACACCGAGGATGAACAAGACTTGATAGTGGTCCGACTGGACCGGCGTCTCACCCAGCTCCGCAGCGATGGTGGCGGTCAACGTTCGGACAGAGTCCAGGGGGCTGCCCGGGATTTGCACCGCATGGCCGGTCGCCATCAGCACGGCCATGGTTTCGCCAACGGCGCGCGCGACGCCGAGCAAAACGGCGGCCAACAGGCCGTTCTTGCCCGCGGGCAGGAGCACCCGGTAGACCACCTGCCAGCGCGTTGCGCCGAGCGCCTCAGCCGCCTCGCGGTAGGAATCCGGAACCGCCTTGAGCGCGTCCTCGCCGATGGAAACGATGATGGGAACGCTCATCAGCGCCAGAATGATGCCGCCGTTGAGCACAGTGAGACCGATAGGAGCATCGAATAAGTCAATAATCACACCGTTCATCACCGTCAAACCGATGAACCCCCAGACAACAGAGGGCACCGCAGCCAGGAGCTCGATCACGATCTTGAACGCCTCTTTCAGCCTGGCGCCACAAAACTCAGAGACGTAGATGGCAGCGCCCAGACCAAACGGGACGGCAATGGCCATCGCCAGGGCGGTCACGCTGAAGGTGCCGGCCAGCAAAGCCAGCACACCGTAGCGTTTGTGACTCACCGACGTGGGATACCATTCCGGGCTGGTGAAGAATTCCTTCATATCGAAACTGTTGAACAGAAAGTCTGCCCCTTCCCGAAAGACGAAGAAGAAAATACCGAAGACGAACAGGATCGCACTGATTCCGCAAAACCGAATGGTCCACTCGATGACGGGTTCGGTCAGCCTTTCCAGCCTGTGTCGAATCTGCATTTATTCTGACCGCTCGGCTGAAGTGTTCCTGGACAAGCGTTGCTCTTTCGGCACCGGCACATAGCCGCTGGCCACGACAATTTTCTGACCCGCGTCGGAAAGAATCCAGTCGATATATTGTTTCTGCTTGCCAGTGGGTTCGCCGAGTGAATAAACATAGAGCGGGCGAGCGATGGGATAGGAGTTGTTGAGCGTATTCTCGACGCTTGGGGCGTAATACGAGTCGCCGGCTTGTTTGGCTATCTTTAGCATTTTGACTTGCTCGGTGGCATAGCCCATACCGCTGTAGCCGATGGCGCAGGGCGTGGTTTGCACCAGCTCCACCACATCCTTTGAGCCGTGCAAATCTCTCGACCCCAATTTGAAATCCCGCGCCTTGCCCAGCAGCGCCTCACGAAAATAGAAGTAGGTACCGGAATTGGACTGCCGGCTGACCCGGATGATTTCATCTTCAGAGCAAGCCGGATGGTCGATGCCGAGCTGGGACCACCGGGTGATTTTGCCGCCTTCGCCATAAATCCCAGCAAGCTGCTCAATGGTGATCTCACTGAGCGGGTTGTCTTTGTGAACGTAAACCGCAAGGGCGTCATAGCCAACAATGAATCTTGTCGGTTCTTTGCCCGTGTTCTGTTTTGCTCTTTCGATCTCTTCCGGCTTCATTTGACGGCTGCAATTGGCGATATCAACCGTGCCGTTGATCAACGCGGCAATGCCGGTTCCTGAGCCCCCGCCGGAGACTTCGACTGAGACCGAGCCATCTACAGTGGCGTAGGCTTCGGCCCAGGCTTGCGCCAGATTCACCATGGTGTCCGAACCGGAGTTCTGGATGACGGTTTTCGTGGTGCCACCACCGGAATCCCCGCTGTCGCCTCTCTTGCATCCAACTTGAAGCAGACTAACAAAGAGCACAAGCATGGCGCTGATGGACAATTTTCTACCAGGATGAGTGTGTTGAAACATGACTTTACCTCGCTTTCTTGAGTTAATTCCCGAGAATCGCCTTGACGAGTTCCCGAATGTGAGTATTAAGGTATTGATACGTTTTTTCGTAAGCCGCTTGAAGTTCTTCTTCTGACCCGGACAGCTCTGACGGATCCTCAACCTCCCACCGGATGCTGACCGTTTTTGTTGGTGGAGGTGGAAAGGCTTCTTCCGCTTCTTTGCAAAGCGATATGATGACATCATAGTGCTCCGGGACCACAATTTGTTTGAAGGATTTTGAAGTTTGTGCCGAGATGTCGATGCCCTTGTGAGCCAGAAAGCTCACTGTCTTATGGTCCACAGACCTGGGAGCGACGCCCGCACTGTTGAACAGCACCCCTTCGATTCCCAACCCATTGCCGATGCCCTCGGCCATCTGCCCGCGGCATGAATCGCCCTGGTCCACGAAAAGGACGCGAAAGATGTCTTTGCCCTGATGCTTGATGTTCTCGCCAGTACACATGTACAGGACTTCTTCGCAGATATTGCACGCCTGGTCTGCCACCCGCTCGAAGCGGCTGGCGATAATCATGAAAGGCGGCAGCGCCTCCGAAGGAAGTTTGTGGGCATTGCGCAGTCGAAGCAAATCGTCATGAATGGCGTAGCGACTCTCGTCGACTCCGGCCTCCATCTCCATGGTAGACTTCGCCAACTCCGCATCCTGGTCGACAAACGATTGAATGGCATTGCGCAGCATCGGGATGGAGAGCTGGGCAATTTCAACGACTTTCGGATACGATGGCGCCGGGTCGATAGAATCGATGGCCAGGAATTGTCGGGCGATGCTTTCAGCGTAATCGCCAATCCGCTCCAATTCGTTGTTGATCTTTATCACCGCGTACACAAAGCGCAAGTGGCCTGCTGCCGGTTGCTGCCGGACAAGAAACTCGAGGCACAGCCGGTCCAGCTCCTTTTCCAGCTCATCGATATGTCGGTCTCGCAGGACGACCGAATACGCCAATTGGCGTTTCCCATCAGTCAGCACCTGGACGCTCGTGTTCAACGCACTTTCGACCAGACCTGCCATCTCGACCACTTTCGTGCGAATTCGCTCCATGTCCTGGTGCAGACTCTCTTCTAAACGTGATTCCATACAAAGCCTCTTTGTTTCATTTGGTCATCTTGCTTGATGTTGTTGAGAGTATACTCAATCAATGTGACATTGGGGTTACGAGCAAGAAACGATTTGGAAAAAATACAGAAAGTTTCGGTGATTCAGCCAAAAGTGCAATAGTACAGTACTATTGAATCGTAGCCCCGAGCCCTTGTTGGTCGCTTCTCCTAGGATACCCCACAAGGGGGTATGGCACCTGTGAAATACCATCTTGTTTTTGCACAGGCGCTTAGTACCTTTTCGTCTACAAAAACAAAATGATTATTCGTTCCGAAGACTAAGTTGCCGCCCACGCCAGACCGTATAGATTGCCGGAATGACCAGTAGCGTCAAAATAGTCGACGTGACCAGCCCTCCGACCATCGGCGCTGCAATTCGCTTCATGACGTCCGCACCGGCGCCCGTGCTCCACATGATAGGCAACAGCCCGAGGATCGTGGTGCTGACTGTCATCATCTTCGGGCGCACCCGTTGCACTGCGCCACCGGTGACGGCTTCCCGCAATTGTTGCAATGATTTCATGCGGCCTTGTCGCTGGTAGCGGTCGAAATATTCATCCAGATAAACAATCATCACCACACCCGTTTCAGCCGCCACGCCGGCGAGCGCGATGATCCCCACCCAAACGGCGACGCTTGTGTTGAACCCTAAGAGCCACAGAAGCCAAACCGCTCCGACCACAGAAAATGGCACCGACAGCAGCACAATCAGTGTTTTGGGAACAGACCTGAAGTTGAAATAGAGCAGCAGAAAAATAAAGACAATCGTTACTGGAACCACCAACTTCAACTTCTCCCGCACTCGCTGCAGGTATTTGTACTGACCCGCCCAGGCAAGCGTGTACCCCGGTGGGATATCCACATTGTCCAGAATGACCTGCTGCGCCTGGCGCACATATTTGCCGTAGTCTTTCTCGACCACATCCACAAACACGAAGCCGACCTTCGAACCGTTCTCGTTGCGAATCATGGGTGGCCCGGTGGTTGGAAATATGTCAGCCAACTGGGCAATGGGGACCCTGGCGCCGGAAGAAGTCGGCACCAGAATGCGTTTCAGTTTATCCAGATCATCGCGCAGCTCTCGTGGATAGCGTACGTTGACTGGATAGCGCTCTTTGCCCTCGATAGTTTGTGTAATGTTCATGCCGCCGATAGCGGTTTGGATGATGTCCTGAACGTCTCCAACGGTCAAGCCGTACCGGGCTGCTTGCTGGCGGTTGATCTCGAAATCAATGAAATACCCACCGCTGGTTCTTTCTGCAAATGCGCTGCGTGTGCCCGGGAAATCTTGCAGCGCCTGTTCGATGTCCACAGCAATGCGTTCGATCTCCCTGAGGTCCGGGCCGAAAACTTTGATTCCCAAATTGCTGCGAATGCCGGTGGTCAGCATCTCTGTCCGCGTTTGAATAGGCATCCACCAGATGTTTGCCATGCCCGGAAACCTGAGTTTTTGGTCCATTTCAGCGACGATTTTATCCCAGGTCATGCCCGGCCGCCACTCATCTTTTGGCTTGAGCGTAATGGTGGTTTCGACCATGCTGAGCGGAGCCGGATCCGTGGCGGTGCGCGAACGGCCGATTTTGCCGAAGACGCGCTCCACTTCAGGGAAGGTGGCCAGAATCTTATCCTGGATATGAAGAATCTTTTTTGCTTCCGAGGCCGGCATGCCCGGAATAGACGTCGGCATGTAGAGGATGGAGCCTTCGTTGAGCGGTGGCATGAACTCGGTGCCGAGCATTATGAAAATGGGAACCGTTGCGACAAGAATGAGCACGGCCGCCACAGTGACCCACTTGCGGAACCGCAGGACAAAATCGACCAGAGGGCGATATGTCCACATCAGAAAGCGGCTGATGGGATTCTTTTCTTCCGGGCGAAGCTTCCCTTTTACAAAGATGGGAATCAGCGCCGGCGCCAGGGTCACGGCCAGAATCGCAGCGAAAAACATGGAGAACGTCTTGGTGTAAGCCAGCGGTTTGAACAAACGTCCCTCTTGCCCCTCCAGAGTAAAGATGGGTAGAAACGAAACCGTGATTACCAGCAGCGAAAAAAAGATCGGTTTACCGACTTCTTGCAAGGATTTGATGATCACCGTCAGGCGGTTTTCTTTCCGTCCGGTCTGTTGCCATTGTTCGAGTGCTTTGTGCGAATTCTCCACCAGCACGATGGCCGCATCAACCATTACTCCGATGGCGATGGCAATTCCACCCAGAGACATAATGTTGGCGTTGAGTCCCATGAATTTCATGGGAATAAAAGCAATCGCCACCGCGATGGGCAAAGTAAGGATGGCAACTGAAGCGCTGCGTAGATGAAACAGAAACAGGATGATGACAAGACTGACGATGATCATCTCTTCGGTCACCTTTTCCCGCAAAGTACGAATGGCCCTCGAGATGAGATCCGAGCGGTCGTAAGTCGTGACAATCTGCATACCCTGGGGCAGAGAGGGTTTGACCTGTTCGATTTTCTCCTTCACACCCTCGATAACCCTGAGCGCATTTTCCCCGTAGCGCATCACCACAATGCCGCCGACGACCTCACCTTTGCCATCGAGCTCGGCGACGCCGCGGCGCATGTCCGGGCCCAGGTGCACATGGGCCACATTGCGAATGAAAACAGGCGTGCCGCTGCCGTCAGTCGCCAGCGCTATTTGCTCGATGTCCTGCACCGATTGGATGTAGCCTCTCCCGCGCAGCATGAATTCGGTCGATGCCATTTCAATGACCCGCCCGCCGACGTCGTTGTTGTTTTCCCGCACTGCCTGAATGACGCGTTTCAGGGGGATGTTGTAGGCCACAAGTTTGTTGGGATCCACATCGATTTGGTATTGTTTAACAAACCCGCCAACCGAGGCCACCTCGGCGACACCCGGCACCGCTTCCAGCCAGACCTTCAGATGCCAGTCCTGAAAGGACCGCAGGTCGGCTAAATTCCAGCGCCCGCTCGTGTCTACCAGAGCATATTCAAACACCCAGCCCACGCCCGTGGCATCCGGGCCAAGGGTGGGGGTTGCGCCTGCAGGGAGCCGGGCTTCGATTTCGTTCATATATTCCAATATCCGGCTGCGTGCCCAGTACATGTCCGTGCCGTCTTCAAAGATCACATAAACAAACGAAAGCCCGAAGAAGGACTGTCCGCGGACGAACTGCACTTTGGGCGCAGCCAAAAGACTGGTGACAATAGCATAGGTGATCTGATCCTCGATGATATCCGGGCTGCGGCCAGGCCATTCGGTAAAGACGATCACCTGCGCGTCCGACAGGTCCGGAATGGCGTCCAGGGGGGTGTGTGACAAGGCCCAGACGCCCCAGATTGTGGCAATGCCGACCAGCAAAAAAACCAGGAGTCTATTTTTTACGCTGGCCGCAATGAGTTTTTCTATCATGCTAAATTGCTCCAGATTGTTCTTGAAAAAACTGTGCAAATGAATTATCTTTATGAAAAATGGAGGTGTTGAAATGAATTCTCAGATTTCTCCGCAGAAAGTATACGATGCGCTCAAATCACTGTCGAACGATAGTCTGCAGAAAGTTTGGGAATACATTGAATCCATCCGAGCCCCCCAAAAGAATCGAGACCTTTCTAATGCCATCAAACTCGGTGGTATCCTGGCTGAATATGAGGTTGACATTTCAGAATATGATATTGTCGAAGCCCGAAAAGAAATGTGGCACAAGCTTGGAAAAACCGATTGATGCAAGAAACGTCACTGACACGCATTCTTTGCTCTGGTATCTCTTGCGAAGTAAGAGACTTTCCCCAAAAGCAGCGGCCATCTTCAGTGAGATCGATGAAGGCAAAGGACAAATTCATATTCCTACAATTGTATTGGTCGAAATCGTTTACTTGATGGAAAAAGCGAAGATTCCAAAACACGCAATCAAGACCGTAATCAATATGCTGGATACATCACCTTCCAACTATTCACTCTCTCCGATCACACTGCAAACTATTCGTGCACTACAATCAATCTCCAGAAAGAAAATTCTCGACATGCCCGATCGAATTATTTCCGCCACCGCTGCAAATATCGCCACGGTAATTTGGTAGTGGCTCTTTTCTACATGGTCTGTAAGACTCCCTGCACATGTGCCTCGGCATCGATGAGAAAGTTTCCTGATTTCACGACCACTTCTCCGGCTGCCAGGCCTTCCACAACCGCATAAGCCCGTCCGACTTTCACCCCCAGTTTGATCTCTCTGGGCTCGAAGCGGCCGTTGCCGCGGTCCACAAACACCAATTGCCGCACGCCTGTATTCAGCACGGCGGTTTCGGGAATCGTCAATTGCTCTCCCTCGTTCACTGCGATCTCGACCTCCGCGTACATGTCCGGTTTGAGCTTCAGGTCTGGATTTGGAAATACAAGACGGATTTGGGCGGTGCGTGTGCGGGCCTGAAGCGTTGGGTAAATGTAATCCACGCGTCCGGTGTAATTTGCCCCGGGGTCATACGACAACCGGATGCTCGCCTCTTGCCCCACTTTAATAAATGGCAGCTCATATTCGTAGATGTCTGCCAGCACCCAGACCTCGGAGAGATCAGCGATCGTGTACAAATCCGTGCCCTCTTTGGCGTGACGGCCTTGCAGGGTGTTTTTTTCAAGCACGTAGCCGCTTATTGGCGAGTAAAAAGTCAGCTTCAACCGGGGAGCGCCGGCTTTTTCTATCTGCGTCATTTGCTTTTCAGAAATACCCCACAGCAGCAACCGCTCCCGGACGGATTTCAGCAAGCTGTTTTTGCGGTTATCACCGTTCCCGCTGCTCGAGTTTGTTGTCCGTCTCTGCTGGGAAGATCCCATGAGCGCCAGGAGATACTCTTCCTGGGTTGAGACGAGCTCCGGGCTGTAAATATCGAACAGCGGCTGCCCCTGTGTTACCAGCTGGCCGGTGTAATTCACATATAACTTCTCAATCCAGCCGGAGAATTTCAGATTGACGGCAGCGATTTTCCTTTCGTTAAAAGTGACATGGCCGACAGTGCGGATGGTTTTAGCGACAGGCCGCAATTTCACCGTGTCGCGCTGTACGCCAATAAGCTGCTGCTGGTACAACGGGATATTTACGGTGCGCACTTGTTTGTCTTTGGCGCCGGTTTGCGGTCCTGCACCTGCCTGATACACCGGCACCAAATCCATGGCGCAGATAGGGCATGTGCCTGGCTTCTTCACCTTAACCGAAGGGTGCATGGTGCAGGTGTAGTAATCGACTTCCGCTGGCCCCAAAGCGCCGCCCTCAGCCGAGGCTGACTTTACCCCTTTTGTCCCCGGGGTCACTTGCCACTGAGTGACGGCCAAAACGGTTGAACCCTCAACCACTTCCACCTTGACCTCCCAGGGGAACATGCCGCCAGCGCCTAAATCGATTTGGGCTTCATATAATCCGTTTTCAACGTGTCGTGCTTCTGTATCATTTGCCATGGCCTGCATGCCGGCCATAGCAGGCATGGAATAATGAACGTGTACGGTCGCGCTCGTAACAGGTCTACCGGCGGCATTCTTTACTCTTACCTTGAAAGTATTCAAGCCGGCGGCCGGCGGATCAGGTGACACGGTAAGCGCAATTGTGTGATCACCGGCTTTTTGGAAAGCCTCTTCCACGTCGCCGCAGCCGTTGAAAATCAGCAAAGCGCTTATCAAAAGCAAAGCGTCAAACAATCCGGACAGGTGAGAAGAAAATTCTGGTTTCATTGTATCTTCTCCTTTGATTTGAGTTATGATGATTCAGGAAGATTTTCCACCGTCTGCGGCTCTTTTCCAGATCGGCGGCTTACTGGCGGTAACGCGCCAGCTCTCGCACGTATGCCAGACGCAAATTGAGCGCAGGCTTCGACTGTCAACCAGAATCAATTGAGTAAATGTTGAGCGGTACGGGGAGGGCGTACTTATCCCTCGAGGGCGTGGTCTAAATTAGAAAAGCAAAGAATCTCTTGAAGAGATGGTTATCTGCAGTCACGTTTTTTGAAGGGAGAAAATATTCTGAATGTTCAAGAGATGGGATGGTCAAACAAGGTTCACTTGATGAGAGAGAAACAATGATGCCTTCCGGAGCCTTTTGAGTCTTGGAGACAACGCCTTGCGTTGGAGCAGAGTCGTCCAGACCATGCCTGGCTTCGGCAATACAGCAGATCATGCGGGAGGGGAATTCTTCCTGACAACATTGCATCTGCCTGGAGCTGCAACACTGCTCAGAAACAGCGGCATTGATCAGAGGCACAAAAAACTGCAGGGTTGCTGCAATTAAGGTCACAGCAAATAACTCGAGAATCAATTTTTTGTGAAGCATTCTCACCATGGCGCAATATAGAAATGATTAGATCTAAATGCAACAAGATCCGACGGTAGTTTCTTCGAGAATGTTTGAGAGAGCTGGGTTGCAGTACATCAATGACAGGCCGTTCCTGTCAATACAGCAGCTCGAATTGTTGAATCAAATGATGCGCAAAATCAGCCGCATAGACCCGAAATCCGGAATCAACGGCGACATCGGTTGGAGAGAAGACGACTCCCTGCCATTTGTTCTCGTACCAGGTGCTAAACAGGTGGTGCATCTCGCTGTCGAAAACCTGCAGCCGCTTGTTGGCGGCATCAGCAATGTAAATACGATTCTGGCGATCGATAGCCATGCCGCTGGCATCGGCAAACTGACCGGGGCCGGAACCGTGGCTGCCCCACATGCCGAGAAACCGGCCTTCAGGCGTGAACTTTTGCAAGCGGGAATTGTGCGTGTCCAGCACCCAGACGTCTTGTTCGCGGTCCAGGGCCAGGTCCCCCGGAAACTCGAACTGACCTTCTTCATGACCGCGGCCTCCCCAGGTGAGCAAGAAATTGCCCTGCGCATCAAATTTTTGCACGCGGTGGTTGTTGAACTCCAATACCAGAATCTCACCTTTGCGATTCACCACGACCGCGACCGGGGCATTGAACTCCCCCTCCGCGTTGCCGGGTGAGCCGAATTTGAACAGGAGGGTGCCGTGCGAATCGAATTTGTAGACGGCGTCGTTGCCGAAATCGGTGATGTAAACATGGCCACGCTGGTCCGTCGTGATGCCGGTTGGACTGTCTAACACCTCCTGGCCCCAGCTCAACAGGAACTCGCCCGCGGCGCTGAATTTCTGAATGCGGCGGTTCTGGGAATCAGTGACATACACGCTGCCATCGGGTGCAACGGCGACGCTTGACGGGTTGTAGAATTGCCCCCCGGCGGAACCGCGCCCGCCCCATTCCTTGATGAGCCCCAGAGCCCGAGGCTGTTCATCCCGCCGGCAACCTTGATTCAAGCTCGCAACCATTGCTAGACCAACAGCGAGAAGTTGCCAATCTGCCCTCATCACTGCTCCAATCGAGGGCCCCCTGCTAACGGTGCTACGGGGCCTCTCCCGGGCCGTTCTATTTTTCATCCACACGCTCCTCGAGTTGCTCCAGCAGCAGACCAGGATGGTCCTTGTCATCTTCAACCACCCGGGCTGAAATCGTAAACTTTTTTTCTCCCGTCTGAAGCCTTTCACGCAGTCTGGTCATCGTCCGCACGACGGTGTGGCCCTTTGGTTTCTGCGGTGACCGGTCCATCAACAGGAACGTTTGACCGGTACCGGGTACTTTGAAGACCAGATCCGCTCTTTTGCTTGTTTTTTCGTCCTGATTGCGACCCACCTCGCCGGTCGCTTTGATGTGAATTGCACCGGGTGAAAAATCCGCTTTCTTCACGGCCCGTCTCAGCTCTTTTGGGTTGAGGGGTTCATCCGCTTTCAGCGTCACATGAGCGCTTTGTGTTTCCAGACTGACCGTAACATCCTGAACGCCTTCCAGGCGCTTGAGGGTCTTCTTGACCCCGAAAGCTCACAAGCTTCAGGTCATGCC
>JBHHXT010000092.1:0-18516 GCA_046757165.1 bacterium
TCGGTGAAGGTGACGGACTCGGACTCCCAGTCGGTGATGGTGACGGACTCGGACTTGGAGACGGATCCGGGTTGTCGAACCGTCCATCCTGATCAAAGGGGATGTCCCACTCACCCAGATCGTCCCCAATCTCGAGCACAAAATTGACATCCGACGGAAAGCTGATGTGACTCAGATCGAGCTCATGGCCTTCCACGCGGTATTCACCATCATCATCGATGTCCAAACGTTCAATTCCTGAGGAATTGCCTGTAAAGCGGAACCCCTCGTCGTGCCTTTCAAATGAGCCCGCTGGAATCGTCTGTTCGAAAGTACTGAATCTCACCAATACCTCTTCGTTGAGGACATCGATTCCGTTACTCAGCGCACCAAGCACGAACGTACCTTTTATCTCGAACTCATGATCACCCGGGTCGTCGTCCGTTTCTACGCGTGCTTTTTCCACGAAGAAAATTTCAAACGGTTGGTCCGACGCCGGGGGACTGGGACTGGACGTTGGAGAAGGTGAGGCCGTTGGGCTGCTACTTGGCGACGGGGATGGACTTGGACTCCCCGTGGGTGATGGCGATGGTGATGGTGTCGGTGTCGAGCTGACACCCAGCTTTTGCTCACTGCTATCTGGACCGTTCGGGTCTGTTGGGGAACTCGTGCACCCTGTCAAGATCGCAAAAGCAGCCAAGAATGCAGTCAGCAACAAAAAAACTACGGGTCTTATTTTCATCGGCCCTCCTAAGATTGAGTGTGAATAATTTGGTGACTAGCTTAGTTAAATAGAGCAAGCCCGGTATTGCCGAGTGCTCAACTGAGAAAGGGTTTCCCCCGGGTAAACTTGCTAGAAGTATAGCCAGAAAAGAATCTTGCCATCCTGGCTCTCGAGGCCTGCTAAAGCAGACACGACGTCGTCCCACGTCATTCCAACAGCGGGAATTCGAGCTTTTCCGGCCAGACTTCTAGCAAAGCCAGGAAAGAAAAACTTCACATCCACCCTTCACAATATCTGTGCCACAACCTGATTGTCCTGGCGCGACCTGTCTTGTGGACCCTGAGAACCAAAACTTAACTTGTTGTGATCAAAGACCTGGACAACCATTTTTGCCGGCACACCCGGGTACAGAGGTTGAAGTGGGATTCTGCAGACGCAACACGGGGAAATGTGCAAACCCTGCACGTGAGTGTGCATAGTTTGCGCAAGGCAGATGACCGCTGGGGATTATCCACCGCGCCTATCCGGACGGCGTTTGCACGCACACCCTCAAAACAGCGTATAAATGAATGGCGCCAGTGCGCTTCCTTCTGTAATCGCGATTAGAAATCCGATGAGAAGCAGCATGAGCACGATCGGACCTAACCACCATTTCTTACGTTCTCTGAGGAATCCCCAGAGCTCGATCAGGTGACTCAGACGACTCTTGAACATTGTCAACGGCACCCTCCTCAGAATCTATGAATCTCGAGTTAGTAAAGTTTTTCCATTCTTTGTGCATCGATCTCTGTTGGTGCTCTTGGCTGCCAGTAACTGCCGGACTTTCTTTGTATCTTCTTACTGAGAGGATCGTGGCCAAAGAGTCGACTCATCAGAGCGATTGGTGTGAGAACGAGATAAAAAACTGCACCCAGGATCAATCGTGTATTGAGCCACGTCATTGCCCAGGTCACGGCCATCCATGCTCGATAGATGGGGCCGAGAGTTCCTGGAGCCAAGAGCCCGGAGGTGGCCAGGACAGCAGCGGTGACGGCGAAACCAACATAGATACTCCGGCCCTTGTAGAACAGAATCGCAGAAACGATGCCCAGGAGCAGTCCGGCAGTCAGTCCAAACTGTCGGAGAGTTTTGTTCATGGGTGCACTCATCGACCTCATTTTTCCTCAATCCGCCTCAAACTCTGTGTTCCAATCCAGATTCTCTAGCCGTGCGGGCTGCGCATTCTTGTCCAACAGGAAGCACTCCATGATGAGATAATCCATGTTTGTTCTCATAAAGCATCTGTAAGCATCCTCTGGCGTGCAGACGATGGGCTCTCCACGAACGTTGAAGGAGGTGTTGATGATGACGGGACAGCCCGTCTGTTCGTGAAAGGAGTGTAGCATGTCGTAATAAAGAGGATGATCCTGGCGCGCGATGGTTTGGACACGGGATGAGTAGTCTACATGGGTGACGGCCGGGATAATGGAACGCTGCGTTTTCAATTTGTCCAATCCGGTCGGGCCGGGTTCTTCGAATGAGTTCAAGCGTTTACTCTCGCATACAGGTGCGACCAGGAGCATGTATGGACTTTCGCGATCGAGTTCGAAATACTCTGACGCGTATTCCCTTAAGACTGTGGGGGCAAAAGGCCGAAAGGACTCTCGAAGCTTTATCTTGCGATTCAGGATGGATTGCATTTCGGGGGATCTGGCATCCCCGACAATACTTCGGGCACCGAGCGCTCTGGGGCCAAATTCCATCCGTCCCTGAAACCACCCTATCACATTGCCTGCGGCGATCAGCTCTGAAATATCTTTCGGGATCTTTTCATAAGAAAGGCGAGCATTTGGAATGTTGTTTTCGTCAAGAAACGCCGAGACGACATCCTGCTTGAACTCAGGACCAAGGCAGCTTGTCTTTTGTGAGTCCCGGCCGTCTGGAATCTTGCGTGCGCCTTCAAGATAGTGGTGCCACGCCAACAATGCCGCCCCAAGGGCCCCGCCGGCATCCCCTGCGGCAGGTTGAATCCAGATATCTTCGAATGGTCCTTCCCGAAGAATGCGGCCATTGGCGACACTATTCAAGGCGACGCCCCCGGCCAAACAAAGAAATCGTTCTTTTGTTTCTTGATGGACGTGTCGAGCCATACGCAACATGATCTCCTCCGTAACCGCCTGGACGGAGCAGGCGAGGTCGATCTCCCGTGTGGTGATCTCATCCTGAGGTTTTCGCGGCCGACCTCCAAAAAGTTTAGCAAACCTGCTACTTGTCATCGTCAAGCCGGCGCAGTAATCAAAGTAGTCCATGTTGAGCTTGAAGGAGCCATCGTCCTTGAGGTCGACTAATTCAGTCAGGATAAGATCAACATATTTGGGTTCACCGTAGGGAGCCAATCCCATCATCTTGTATTCGCCGGAGTTCACTTTGAAGCCGATGAAATAGGTAAAGGCGGAATAAAGCAATCCAAGCGAATGAGGGAACTGCAGATCGGCCAGGATCCGGACTCGGTTGTTGTTGCCAACGCCAAAGCTTGTGGTCGTCCATTCTCCCACCCCATCAACGGTCAGGAAAGCGGCTCGCTCATATGGGGAGGGAAAGAATGCCGAGGCAGCGTGTGATTCATGATGCTCTGAAAACAGGATCTGTTTGCTAAAATCATCCAATTCACTCTGAATCAATTGCGGAATCCAGATTTTTTCTTTTATCCAGAGTGGCATGGACTTTAGAAAAGATTTGATCCCCTTTGGCGCGTAGGCAAGGTAGGTTTCTAACAAACGCTCAAATTTCAGCAACGGCTTTTCGTAAAAGACCACACAATCCAGATTTTGCATCCCAATATTGCCTGCCTGCAAACAGTACTGGATGGCGCGTGACGGAAAGCAAGGATCGTGCTTCTTACGAGTAAACCGTTCCTCTTGCGCCGCGGCCACGATTTCGCCCTCCCTGATCAGGCAAGCCGCGGAGTCATGATAATAAAAAGATAGACCTAAGACGTAGACAGGATGATTCATACCGAGTGAAGTCCAAGCCGGACAAGCCGGAAATTCGAGATCTTAAACAAAACAGTAAATTCGAAAAAAAAGTGTGTCACAAAAAAGTCTTGCCAAGAAGTGACAGAAAAGAACTCGAATAAGAGTGGAAAATGACAAATGAGAATTCAAAAGAGATGCAGGCAAGCACCTGAATGAAATTTTTCTTTTTGGTTTGTCATTTTACTATTTCACTTTTGCTTTTTGATTTCTTTGCAACGGTGTGTTCACTTCACGCCGGTGAATTGCGAAACACCTCGGGTGTCAAGCCTAAGTGCGCCTGCCACCTTTCGTTTGGTTTTAGCTTGATTCGCCAGTTCGGCAGGACCACCGAGCTCTGGTAAATGCGCTCAAACCCGCCTTCGGATTGCGAAATCGTTTCGATGGGAAATCGCCAGAGCGTGGCGACCGGGTCGATTCTCATGACAATCATCAGCTCGAGCCATTCGTCAACAAGGCGCAATTCGGGTACTTCGGCAACCTCTCCCGAGCTGCGCAGCCTGGGGTCCGCGAGTTCGTGGCCTGGTATCTGATAGTACCGGTCCGGGGCATCCCCGGCCAGCAAGGCAAAATCCCATTCCGCCCCAAACCATAGCGAACAAGCTCGGTGCCCTAAGTTCTTAATGGTGTAAGAAATCCCTATTTCAGCGCCTTCTCCCTGTACGGATAGTTTCTTTTCCAGATAGACCGGAACGTCCCCGCCATCGGTTTCAACACGACCTTCGCGCCAAAGATGAACCGCAAGCTGCGAATCCGACCTTTCGACTGCGTACGAATAGGGCGATTGCACAAAGTCTCCAGCCTCGGCATAGTCACACTGCGACAATCCCCGCAACGTTGTCCCGGCGCCCAGAAAGTGGTCGATACAGGAGGCACGCCTGTACCAGTCAAAGAACAGATGCGTTTCCAGCCCTTTTTCCTTCATGCGCACCATGTCATGAATGCTTGCCACGTTGTCGCCATGCTCACCCGTGGGCTCACTTTCCTGGCTGGCAGCAGCCGCTGCCCGTAGCGCCTTGTGGTACCCCTCCTCTCGGCGGGTCATGGTGTCGAGCAGATTGATCGCGGCCGGCTTAAAGTCAAGTTCAAACACTGAGCCGCCATTCTGTGGTGAGAGGTTGAGATTGAGCTTCGGCGTTGAAATCAGTATTTCGTCTGAGCCATCTCCATCGAAGTCCTTTTCAATGCAATCGATCCAGCTTGTCCGCTCCGCGCCACGCTCCAGCACATCCAGGAGTCTTTCTGTTTTGATGAGCTGGTTGTAGGTGGCATAGCGCAAATGGTTCAAATACAGTCCACCAAACACCCCGTGCCAGTAGGGGCAGTTACACTGGCTGGCCCAGAGGTGGTCTTGCGCTTGTTGAAATCGTGGGTCAGCCCCATGCCTGGCGGCAAGCGCGGCCAATCGGTGGCTGACATGCAGCATCTTTTTGTGCATGTTGTTGGATTCCGGATACTTCACCAGAAAATTACGCCAAAAACCGGCGCGGACGAAGACCTTGTATTTTTCGTGCCAGCCTTGCGCTTTCAGGGTGTCCTCGAACTGCATGTATTCATGAATGGCGCTCGTGGGCATCGCCCATTCCATCATTTCGCGATATGAAGCTGTGGGGAGATAGATTCTCCCTGCGGGTCTGAGCACCTCCAAAGCCTCGGAAAGATGGATGATGTTTATCCAATCCGCATTGTTTTCCAGGGCCCGAAAAAACAGCTCCAGCCAGCCGTCTTCATAGCAATGTTTGTGAGTCTCCGGCCAGATGCCAAATTTCTCTCCGTCATCAGCAAACACGATGAGCCGGTCCCCCGCTTCGGTGGCGATTGAACGGAGATAGTCAATGGTGGTTTCTGGCGCTTCAAACGGAATCGTATATCTGAGTTTTTCACTAATTGGGAAGAGATAGACCTTCTCCCCCTCCTCTTCCGTGATATGGTATCCCAGGAGCTCGGCATCTCTCAATCCGGCATTCTTGAAATGAGAATCATCCAGGACCAAGTATTTGACCCCTGCTTCCGCGCACGGTTTTGGAAGATGGGGCTCCCAGATTCTTTCGGCCAGCCACATGCCTTCGGGCTCATACCCGGTGTGCTCTTTGATAAAATCGGTCAGTTTCTTGATCTGACCGACCTTGTCTCTGTCAGGGATCACCGACACAATCGGTTCATAGAATCCACCGGTCATCATTTCAATCTGACCGGTTTCGACCAGCTTTCTCAACCTGGGGACAAACTCAGGTTCGTGCTCCAGGAGCCATTGCAGCAAGATGCCGGTATAGTGCTGCGCCATGCGAATCTTCGGGTGTCTTTCCAGCAGCTCCAGAAATGGCGAATACGCTTTTTTGTAAGCTTCTTCAAAAACAAAATCAAAGTTTCCGACCGGTTGATGATTGTGGATGCCAAACGCGATGTTGATTTTCTTCAATTGCCCATACCCTTCCGATAGAAAATAAGAGACTCCTATTTTAGCTTAGCTAACTTGATCGATTGCACAAACCCCCCAGAAACCATACGGAGAATATAGATCCCGGAAGCGACATTGTGACCGGAATCGTCGTTTCCATTCCATTGAATATGATACCTTCCTGCCGGCATGCCCTTGTCTAACAAGGTTCGGACTTTTTGGCCAAGAACATTATGAATTTGTATGACGACATGGAAAAACGCGGGCAGGTCAAACCTGATGGTTGTTTCCGGATTAAACGGATTGGGATAGTTTCGAAATAGTTCAAACCGCTCCGGGAGTAGACCTGACCTCTCCGCAACACTCGTGACCAGAACTTCATCCGGGAACCCTATGTTCTTGTCGGTGTAAAGATGGAATTCGCCTGCTTTCATAGAAATGCCAGCAAAGGACCCGGTGACGTCAAGGCTGTCGATAGAGAAATAGTCATACCACATCCCGCCGTGCGGAAAACTCGGGGTGATGGTCTGGGGTTCGACATCAAAATTGCCGACGATCATCACATTCACGCTTGTATGTTCGAGCCGAATGATTCGATCAGACTGATTCTGTCCCACCCGCATGAAGAGGAACGAATCGGGGCTGCGGAAAACCGCATGCTCCTGTCGCAACTTCAGCAATTCCGCGATGAATTTGTACAACCGCCTTCTGTCTTCATTTTGGTAGTAGTCCCACAGGATGGGCTTGGGAGCTGTTCGTTGCGGCCCCCTTTCCGGCAGCTTCTGATCGTAGCCGAGCTCTCCAAACTGCCAGAGCATTTTCGGTCCCGGGAGGGTCAGGAAGAACGTGGCAACCAGTTTGATCCGCTCCAGAGCGGTGGACACCTCCTTGATGTTGTAGGAGCCGTTGGCGCTCGCTCTGCCAAACCGCAGATTCTTGTACATCAACCAGGGTTCATCGTGGCTTTCCATATATGAAATCAGATGCGGCTTCGACCACCCACGTGTCTTGTAGTATCCCCACGAGAGGTCTGATGACCGCGATCGGTCTGACAGCCAGCCCATAGCCGATTGGCTGTAGGCCACGTTCATATTTCCCCACAGCAGCATGCCGTGATTCGACAACACCTTCTCTTCTTCATTGTCCGCGAAGTGTTCGAGAATAACATAAGCCGTCGAGTCTACCTGCCAGATTCTATCCGCCATGCGTTGAAGGAGGGCAATGCGCGAGCCATCGAACGAGCTCCACAAGCCGACGTTGTTGCCGCTGTTTCTTTGCGTGAACCCTTTGGACAGGTCAAAGCGAAATCCGTCCACGTTGAATTCGGTCAGCCAATAGGCATTGACGCGGTCAACAAACGCCTGCGTGTTCAGACTTTCATGATTGAAATCCCACCCCACGTTGAATGGATGTTTCGCCCGCACGTTGTACCATGGATTCTCAGGAGTCGGCGGTCCAAATTTGCCGGAGGCGTACAGCCGCACCAATGAATGCTGGCCAAAGGAGTGATTCAGGACTGCATCCAGGATCACGGCGATGCCGCGCCGATGGCATTCATCGACAAAACGCTTCAAATCTTGCGCCGGGCCATAAAATTTGTCCGGAGCAAAATAGAAAGCTGGATTATATCCCCAGCTCTCATTGCCCTCGAATTCATTGACCGGCATGAGCTCAATCGCATTGATGCCCAGCCTTTCAAGATAGTCCAGCGTATCGATGAGTGTGGCGTAGTCATGAGCCGCAAGAAAATCTCTCAGCAACAGTTCATAGATAACCAGCTCTTCTTTCGCGGGTCGCTGGAAGTGGGGAATCTGCCACTGATATTGAGCGCGGTTTATTTTGAAGACCGATACATCATGGGTCGTTTTGCCGTCAGGATACGCCTTCAGACTCGGGAAAAGCGAGTCGTCGATAGCCCTGTCATCTGAGGGCGTGAGAATGAGCGTCGTGTAGGGGTCCGCGATCCTGATCTTGCCATCGACCAGATACTGGAATGCGTACTCCGTGTCTGCATCGAGTCCGGGAATCGTCAGCCAATAGTGGACACTGTCATCTCTGATGATGTGACGGTTCATGTAAAACGAAGAATCGACCATCCAATAGTTGAAATCACCGATCACATAAACAAACTGTTTAAAGGGCGCGAAAAGTGACAGCGTTACGCTGGAATTGTCGATGACGGTGACGCCATCCTGCGCCCCGCCGGGTCGCGGCGCCTCCCTGACCTCCGGCCTGACCAGGATGGCAAACGAGGTGGTGTCGGTCCGGCCTGCGGTGTCCTCCGCCACGACAGCAAGGGTGCTGAACCCGGTCCCGGTCTGTGCTGCAACAAAATCATAGGTCAGGGTGTCCGAGGAGACCCGGACCGCCTCGTTGCCATCCTGAAACAGGGCGAGTGTAGCAATTTGAGAATTGACCGTGACAGTTGTGGCAACGACTTTCACCGTATCCTGCAATTGAGCAAAAACGGGCGAGCGTCTCATGTTGCCAAAGCGGGTGTCAACCTGCGGCTCGAGGACAATCGCAGTCACGTTGGATTGAAACACCGTCAGATTCCAGTTCGCCCCGTCTGTGTTGTGTCCCCAGTGCGCCCCTGGCGACGACGGCGTGCCGCTATTGACGACATAGTGAAACGTGAAGACTGTCGTGTCGGTTGGGACCTCAATTCGCCAAACCGTGCCATCTCTCGACATCGGGGAACGGGCGGCCACGCCGTCTGCATGCAGGAAGGTTCCAGGCGGCCACAACCGGACTGGTGGGGTTTGCCAATTGCCCGTTCCGGTCTCGTTTATGCCCCAGTGCAGGACCAGGGATGAAACATGGTCCGGGATTTCATCATTCTGGGCGGGATCAAAGAAGATCGTAATCGTGTCCCCGGCCACCGGAAAGACCGGTTCCCACCAGCTGCCATTTTGGGCAAATAGAAGGCCGGGACAATACAGGAGAATAAACCAGGCTGCTCTAATTCTCATCTGTCATCTTCTCTTTACGAAAACCTTATAGCCCCAGGGCGCAAGCTCGAGCACTGCTTTGCCAGCAAGGCTGACCTTCTCCCGGCTGAAGATTTCTTTGTACTCCCCTTGCTCGTCGTCCATTTCCAGGGTGATCGATTGGCGTTGGTCCGAGAGATTGAAGACAGCCAGAACCGCGTCGCCCTCTTTTCTCCGTGCAAAGGCAAACACCGACTCGTCGTTGGATGTGGCCAGCCGCTGCATCTCCCCGCCATGCTCCCCATTCCAGAGCGCCTTGTTGACCTTTTTCAGGTTGAGCAGGGTTGTGTAAAGCCGGGCGAATTCGTGCTCTCGCCAATCAATAACATCTTTTTCAAAAAAATCAAGCCGTTTGGCCAAACCGGCTTCCTGCCCGCTATAGATGAGCGGCATCCCTTTCAGGGTGGCAGACAAAACCGCAAAGGCCGCTGCGCCCTGCCCCAAACGCTCGAAGACCGTGCCGTTCCAACTGTTTTCATCGTGATTCGAGGTGAAATACATGCGGTAGGCATCGCCGGGATAGGATTTGGCCTCTTTGCTCATGAGCGAGTCGATGGCGGTAACATCTGCCCTTCCCGCCGCGATTTCGTTCATCACATGGTGCAGCTCCCAGCCGTAGGTCATGTCAAAACTCTTTTCATGAAATTCAGGTCCCTCTGTCTCCGCCAGCATAAATATCGGCTTGATCTTTTCCAGCTCCTGCCGTACTTCATTCCAGAAATCCATCGGCACCATGCCAGCTACATCGAAGCGATAGCCGTCGATATCAGCCTGCACGACCCAGTATTTCAGGGCGCGTATCTGGTATTGGCGCAGCTCCCGGTTGTCGTAGTTCAAATCGATAACATCCGACCAATCAGAAACCGGCGGTACAAAGTTTCCGTCTTCGTTGGTCATATACCATTCCGGATGTTCCGTCGCAAGCGCATTGTCCCAGGCCGTGTGATTCGCCACCCAATCGAGGATGACGTACATCCCCAGCTTGTGAATACGCCGCACCAGGCGCTCAAAGTCTGCCATCGTGCCATGTGCGTGGTTAACACCGAAATAGTCCTTCACCGAATAGTAGCTGCCCAACGTGCCTTTGCGGTTGATTTCACCGATCGGGTGGATGGGCATGAACCAGAGAATGCCCACGCCCATTTCCTTCAACCTGGGCAGATGTTTTTCGAACTCCTGAAAGGTGCCGGCGTCCGAATATTGCCGGAGATTCACCTCATAAATGCTCAGATTTCTGCTCCACTCTGGATGCTTGACCGTGCTTCGCTCAGCGTGGCCATTCGCTTCTGGCCTCGAAGGTTCCTGACAGGCCAAGCTCAGGAACCCAACGAGCAGAGTTGCGCCCAAAAAACGCAGGCCAAAGCTGCGCAGGTGTCTTTTGTGGTTCGACATGGTCCATCCCATCTGTTTTTCAGGCTTCATTTGAGCCGCCATATCATGCCTCCATACGGTGGAAGTGTCAAGGGCAGCAGGTCCTTGGTTATCGGCATTCTGTCGTTGCTCAGAAGGCTTTCAGCCGTGCTGAGTCCGTAAACCGCGGGAAGCGCAATCCTGAGCCTTTCAGGGGTGGCCGATTTGTTGAGCGCGACCAGGATGCGTTCGTTCGGGTCGCAGCGCAGGAACACGAAGCAGTTCGCGTCAGCATAGAGCGTTTGGAAATCGCCATACCGCAGTGCTGAATGGCGCCGCCGAACACTGATCAGTGCGCGCACGTCGGCCAACATCCGTTTTTCACGACCGGTGAGCTGCTGGCCATAGCGCATCATGCGACGGTTGTCCGGGTCTGCGCTGCCGGTCATGCCGATTTCATCACCATAGTAGAGGATAGGCACTCCAGGAATCGTCAGCAGATAGGTCAGATGGAGCCGGGTCTTGTCGTAGCTGGATTCGTGGTCCACCGCAGGTGGCGTCGTCCAGCCTATTTCCTTTGCATCGCTGCTGTTCAGAGGGATGTCGCCATCGGCGTAGGCCATGTAGCGCACCTTGTCATGGCTATCCATGATGTTTCCCATCAAATGGTCGACGCCATAGACCGAAAACGTTTTCTGCATCTCCTGTGCGAGCATGTCAAAATCGGCCCCGGGAGTCAGAAATACATAGAGCGCCGCGTCATGCAGGTTGAAATTGAATTGTGCATCCAACTGGCCATGGTTTACGTAGGAGCTGATCAGACCATAACTGCCGAAGGTCTCCCCAACTTGAAAGATTTTTCGATTCTGCGGTCGTTCGATTTCACGTTTGATTTTCCGGGTCAACGTCCGCCAAAAGTTGTTGGGGAGATGCTTGACGGCATCATGGCGGAAGCCATCGACATTGGTTTGCTCGAGCCACCAGACGGCATTGTCGCTCATCACCTCCAGTGCCTCTTTGGAGCCAAGGTAATCAAAGGCGGGCAAAAACGGCTCGAACCAGGTGGTCAAACGAAACTCGTCCCACAACCGGATGTTTTTGCGTCCATCTGGCAGCTCATAAGTCCCGAACCAGTCACGGTGATTGATGAAGAAGGGATGCTCCTGATGAACATGATGCGCGACAAAGTCAAGTAATACTTTAATGCCATGTGCGTGTGCCCGGGCGACCAGGACTCTTAGCAGCGCCATATCGCCGAACCGTTCTTCCACCCGTTCGGGATGAGTCGGCCAGTAGCCATGATAACCCGAGTAGTATCGATGCGGCTTTGGCCATTCCCGAAAGGCTTCATTTGTGTTGTCGATCACCGGGGAGAGCCAGAGCGTATTGATCCCAAGCGAATCAAAATAGCCTGCTTCGAGCTTGTCGAGGATGCCTTGCAAATCGCCACCAAAGTAATTGACTTTGTCCAACAAGGAGTCATGGTCTACAGGCTGGCTGTTGGTTTCATCGCCATCATGAAAACGGTCTATCATGAGCGAATAGATAATCGCGTCATGCCAATTGGAGAATTGCGGCTCGCTGTCCATTGGGCGACCGTCGATGAGCCGGACAATTTGGAGATTACTGGCTTGCCCGTTTTGCGTCACCGCAACGCGCACGACCTTTTCACCGGCAAGCTCGTTGCTCGCCAGGCGAACGGCGATGTCGTTGCCGTAGACAACCACATCATCCCGGGCAACTGTTTTGTTGTCAACCAACACGATGACGTTCTCTGGCCTCAGGTCTTGAAGTTGGTTCTCGTTTTGGTAGAAGAACTTCAACGTTGTCGCCTCACCGGACTGCTCGTGTGTCAGGATGTGCAGGTAAGCGCGGTTCGAGTGTCGGGGTGGGATTTGCACCATCGAGTTGAAGCCGCCAAAGCCATTGTCGACTTTTTGTGGGTTCTCCGGGTCGAACGTCTCCTTTTTGTCGATCACAAACTGGTAAAGGTAGTGTCCCGGATCCAATTCCAATTCGATTTCATAGGTGCCATCGCCGTCCGGGTCTTGCATCGGCAAGCTGTTCCGATTCCAATCGTTAAATGTTCCCATGATGTTCATGCGAAAATCCGGCTGGTGGCCTGGACGGTACCGGAACGTGTGCTTCTCTCTTATTCTGCATATGACCGGAATGGCATACACCTCTCCCCCCAGCTCGAAGGCAAGCGTCGTAAACCCTTCGAAGGAAGGGCTGGGGTGCAGAACAAGCGTGCGTGTGGCAGAATCATAGCCGATGGTGATCTGCTCATGCGGTTCAAATCGCAAGGGGTATTCGGCTGCGTAGAACAAGTCGCTGACGAGGAGGGTATCCCTTTTGCCCGCTTGCAAAGAAATGGGATGGATCACCTCTCGAATCGAGACACGGTCTGCATTTGAGCAGCCGAATATGGGCAGAGCAACCGCAAATACGATTGTAACCTCGCGCATTCGTTTCATCGACCGAGCCCGGGGGCGCTGTTTGAACGGGATTCTCACTCGGCTTTCACCTCCGTGGACAGATGTCGGAACCAGTTGAAGTAAAGCCCAACGGAAAGTCCGCCCAGAATCAGTAACAACCAGCCGAATTGATCCCAGCGCTTCATGATGATGGCCATTCCCGTCAGAAACAGGACAACCTGCCAGGGCACTGCGAGACAGGTCGAGATCTTGTCGCGCCGGTTTTCGGCGTCAATTTGGCCCAGGGAGGTTGCCGAAAGCTTTTTCTTGATGGGACCCCAAAATCCGAACGGCCGTGTCGTCTTGTAAAACTGGAGCAAAACGGCTTCATCTGTCGGCTTTGAGGCGTAGGTCCCAATGACCGTGCCGATGAGAGACGCCACGGTGGTGAAGATGAAGGCAAAGTACTCTGGCACATCCGGTGCAACGACTCTCTGGACGACCGCGGCCACGATGCCCGCCACGGTGCCAGCGGCAAAGCCATAGCCGTTCATGCGCCACCAGTACCAGCGCGCCAGCAGCGGAAGCAACAGACCGGCGCCGAGACTGGAGGTAATCCACCCCCAGATTTCATTGATGTTCTTGATTGCGAGCGTGAAAAGAAGCCCCAGTGCCACAAGGACGATGGATGACACCCGGCTGTGGAGCATCAACTGCTTCGTTGTGGCTTTGGGGTTGATATACGTTTGATAGATGTCTTTCACCCAATAGGCCGCGCCCGCGTTCACGGTCGAGTCGAACGTCGACATGGCGGCGGCCATCAGTCCCGCGACCAGCAACCCTTTCACCCCCACTGGAACAAGGTTGTTGATCACGACCGGAAGCACGTTCTCCGGGTCTTGAATCACCCCCTGTTGCGCGCCCAACACAACGCCCATTACGGCAAACGCCATGATAAAGGGCCAGCGAAATGCCAGCAAGGTGGTCCAGAACAGAGAGAGCAGACCGGATTCCCGGTCACTGCGCGAGGCAAAATAGCGCTGAATCATATATTGCATGGTTCCACCGCTGCCCTCGATGATGACCTTGATCAGGTAGAACAAAATGGCGATGCCAAAGAGGTTGTAGATCGAGTAGCTCATCTCAGGCGAAAAGTTCATCTTCCACGGCGGGACGATACTCGTCCAGGCTTCCCGGGTCGTTTCGATGGCCTGGAAGCCGCCGTCACGCAGCGGAACCGAGATCAGGAACGTTTCCGGCAGCGTAAACTGGGTGAACGCCATCACGCAGATGAAAATGATCACACCAAAGATCAGCAGTCCCTGGAAAACGTCCGTCCACACGACCCCGTAGAGTCCGCTGGCAACCGTGTAGATCATGGCCAGCACGATCATGAGTGTCGCGGCCCAGAATTGTGAAGACAACCCCAGGAAGGAGGGAATGCCGAGAAACTCGCCGATGAATTTGCCGGACCCGATGGCAAAATAGGTGATCATCGCAATCGTGACAATGATGATCGAGCCTGCGGCTATGATGCGAGCCACGTCTCCGTCCCTTTCTTTGCCAAAGCGAAAGTGCATCCATTCCGCCAGCGTCATCACCTGGGCGCGGCGATTCCATTTCCCTTGAAAAATCATCAGGAAAGCCATAATCAACGTCACACCGCCACGAATCTCCACGAAGAACCCGGAGGCGCCCATGGCGAAAATGAATGCCGTGTTGATCATGGTGCCGCTCACGTCCATGTTCGAGGCCATGCCCGAGGCGCCCAGAACCCACCAGGGGAGGTTTCTGTTGCCGAGGAAATAGGAATCAATGCTCCGGGAGGCACGTCTTTGCAGGAAGAAGCCAACGGAAACCATGGAAGCTATGTAGACAAGAACGATCGTGAAATCTAAAGTTGACATACACCCTCCCTCATGCTATTCTGTGATCTTGCCATAAACCTTGCTGAAATATTTTTGCAGTCTGTCCAGCGGTAGAATGGCTGGTGCTGCTTGCCGGCCCGGAAAATGACGCTTGAAGACCATCATGTTCAGGTGGTCGACTGAAAGCGTGTCCAGGACGGGCTTGTTCACCTCGATGTTGAATTTGTCAACGGCGCCCGACAGATAGTCGTCCAGCGCCATGACCCGCTCGCTCTTAGATGGATGATCTTTCGCTGCGCTGCCATCTGAACCGTTTGCCGAGCTGGAAGAGCGAGACCGCTCGGCCACGGAAGCGATGATCTCGAGTCGCATCTGGTCCGCAAGATAGCTGTCCATCCAGGTTTGAACCTCTTCCCTGACATAAGCAGATTTATCGAGACCGCGGCGAATCCCCTCGCGGGCAACATACTCTTGCTCCATCATCGTGATAGCCATGTTCCTGAGACTGGCACGAAAGAGCCCTCTTGAGGCATAATTCAACGGGTAGGGGCCGTGGCGTAAATTGCGCAGAAAATCTGCGATCGTCCAGAGCGAGCCATCGTCAAAAGTGATAAACGTCTCATCGAGCCGATTTTCCAGGCTGTAACTGGCCCGCAGATACGTATCTTCAGACATCAGGATGGGCCTGAAATGCGTTGTGTCTGTCGCAGTTGCAGGCGGGATATCCAGGACTTGCTCGAGTTGCTCGGCGATAGCCCTCAGCCTGGCAGCGGGGACCCGGGTTCTCTTGCCCGACATCAAATTCCTGAAAAAGGCATCGTAGATTTGCCTCTTTTTGAGCCTTTCAATCTTGCTTTTGATTTGGGGCTGCAAGGTCAACAGGTCGTCCCGGGAAGGGAAACTGAGCTGTTCGCTTGCGATTTTGAAGAGATAGTAGTGTTTCTTGAACAGGACTGGTTGGGAAGTTTGCCCCACTTTTAGATTCCACAGCACCTCCTCCACCTCAGGCTCACTGTCTCCCCATTTGATGCTGTAGGTGGAAGCCTGCTGGAGGTTTTCTTCGGGCTGTCCGCTCCCGTTGAGCAGGGACTTGGAGGCGTCGAGTTTGCGCTTCACCAGTTCCGCCTCCTCCCTGGTGTCAAAAATCAGCTCTTGCACTTCGAGCACTCTCTGCGATTTCCTGAGCCCCTCCTGAATCTCCTCCGGACTCACCGCCACATTTGAGAAGAGGTCGTTGAGTAGTTTTTCGATCACCGCCTCTTTTTTCAATTGCGTGTAGATCGCGCTGAATCTATCGGTTTGGTCCAGCCCTCTGGCAACCGCTTCTTCAGCAAGCATTTTTTCGCCGATCAGAGAGGCCAAGACGAGAATCCGGGTCTGTGGGTCTGCGCTGGGAAACTGGGCAAAATAGGGCGTGAGCGCAAACCGGGCTCTGAACTCCTCGACAGTGATGTCATGGCTCCCCACCCGGGCGAGGATGTTCTGCTCAGCGCCACGGTCACAGGCCAGAGAGACAACCATCCATGAAAGAAAGATGGAGATACACGCTTTTCTACTCAAGGGTTGCGCTTCCTTTCAGTTTCTGCCAGAGCTCCCGGGCACCAGGCTCGTCCGGATGGTAAGTGAGCAACGTCCGGCAGTGTTGGACGGCCTGCGAATAGTTCCCCTTCATCGCAAAAGCAACGGCGATATTGTAGAGCGTCTCCGGATCGGTGGCCATTGTGTCCAGCGCCTTCTGCAAGTAAGGAATGCCTTTGTCCGGATTGCCCTCGTTGACGAAAATCGAGCCGATCCACTTGTTGGCGACGGCGGATTCTTCGATTTTGAGGGATCGCAAAAAAATGTTTCGCGCCTGCGGGTAGCGCTTGAGCTCGAGATAGACGAGGCCCAGCCTTAAATAAGATGACACATTGTATGGCGTGCCCTTGATGAGAGCGCGATATTCGGCCGCTGCTTTTTCCAGGTCATGGTTCCGGGCATAATGTTCTGCCAGGTCGAAATGCCCGAGCTCCCAGCTCTTTTTGCCGGTCGCAATGGCAAGGGCCACCTCCTGAACTTTGTTGGTGGCAACGTAGGTCCGGGCTTCATTCGGCGCGTGCGCAGGCTTAAACGGCCAGCCGGACATGAGTATTTGCGTTTTGATGGTGGCGACCTCATGGTCGAGTGGCGTGAGCGCCAGCATCTGCCTGTATTCGGCCTCAGTCCTTTTCTTTGTTGAATCCAGGCGCGCCGGCAGGAATCCGTTCTTCTCCATCGCCTCGTAAAAGGATTTTGCCATCAGGAAGTAGCCGTCCAGATTAGGATGCAAATGTTCAACCATCAGGTTGTGGCCGATCAAAGAATGTGGTGACCGGGCTTCAAAAATGGCTTTCATTTTGATAACCGGCACTTGCCACTTATCTGCGACTTCACGGATTGTTTGATTGAACTCCTCGCTGGCGCGGAAACGGAGTGCATCCAGGTCTTTCGCTCTGTAGTATGATTCTTTCGCCTGATCAAATTTTCCCAGAGATTCAAGACAGCGAGCCATCTGATAATGGAGAAAGGCGACGCCATCATCCAGTTCGGCGGCCTGTCGAAACGAGCTCAATGCTTGCGTAAACATTTCCTGGTCTAGGAAGCGCTTGGCCTGCTGGTAGTGTCTGTTCCATGCTTGCCGGTCCACCCCGTCTTTGAAGACAGACTCGAATGGGGCCTGATCCCGAACATTGCTGGCCAGCTCGCTGACCAAAACCGGAATCCTGTGTTCCAGGGCAATCCTGAAGATGTCCGCCAAATTCTCGCGAAAGATTTCTCTCGCCCGCGCGTATTCGGCGCTGCCATAGGCAATTTGCTTGCGGCGCACCATTTGCTCCATGAGGGTGGCCTTTGCCGGCACGCCAGCATCGCTGCCGGGATGCAATTCTGCTTTTGCCCACCCAACGACGGTTCGTGTCAGGTAGACGATCTTGAGATGTTGCAGCTCGAGAAACAGATTCACGAACCAGCGGAATTGCCCCAAAACCTCCGTCGAGCCGATGCCTAACGCGCCATAGAATTCATTATGGCCCGCGTAGATGAGAAAGATATCCGGCTCGTACTCGACGACCTCATCCACCATGTCCCGAAGTGAAAAAGAATTGATCGCCGGCATGGCCAGATTGACGACTTCGACGTGGGCTCCAGGTAAGACATCCTCCAGCCGGGTTCTGAGCATTCTGGAGAACGCGCCGTTGTGCAAATAAGGATAACCGGCAGCAGTGGATGCGCCGAGAACAACGACGCGGTAGCCGTTTTCAGGTTTCACCTTCAGCATGGCGTCATAGGAAGTCGCTGGCTTCACCTGCTTGACATAGAAATATCTTTTGCCGACCGACGGATTGATCACCCAGTATTTGGCGTCATTCTCGAACGTCTTGAAGATGTCCAGATTCGGGCCGTAGCTGAACAGTCGCAGCACGAGCTCAACCGCCGACAGAAGCAGAAAGGGAAACAGAACGAGTATGAGTTTGAAAACCCGCTCTTTTCGTTGGCTCAAAGGCGGCTTCAGGGTCTCCAGATATGCCGCGACGACCTTCTCATCAACGTGTAGCCGGCTGGCCAATTCTGCCGACGTGCTGGTCCGGCGATTCTTCTCGATGATGTGTTTTTGCTTCTTTGTCAAGCTTTTCATGGGTTCTGTGAATCACTAACTGCAGTGATGGAGTATTGGAGTGATGGAGCATTGGCTGGCCGACCATCCATCACTCCATTACTCCATTTCTTGCAAGCGTACTCTTGCAGGAAAACCAGAAGCTGCT
>JBHHXT010000093.1:0-18443 GCA_046757165.1 bacterium
GAAGCGCTAAATGACTTTTTTCGCAGCGAAGTCTGCGAAAAAATCTAGGCGCTTAGGCCGTAGGAAGCGCGTTGATCAGAGCATTGCGCAAAACCTAATAGCTTAAGCCGGACTAAACACCTCAATCTTATTTCCTTCTTAGCGTAAACTCCAAAGCTTCACTTCACCGAAAACTTTGCTCCAAAAGAACCCATTGTTTTTCCTGAAGAGCATCGAACGCTGAAACCACTTGCTCGAGGGTGATTTCCGGATGTTCAGACACAAGAAGTTGCCATATTTCGGTCAAACTCCGCCTACCGTTTACAAAGTTTTTGAGTTCAGTCGCCGCAACGCGACTCATCCCTGGAATGTCGAAGACCACCCACCGTCTGTAATCCGGTCCCAGCGGGATTGTTCGCCGCGGTATGACCGCTGAAAACTTTGCTCCGCTCTCGGGCAGTTCTGAACCTGCTGGCTTGACTCCGAATTCCCTGCAACGTTGTTCGTAGGCTTCTCGAAGTTTATCCGAAAGAGCGTTGAAAGAAAACAACTCCTGTATCGCAGGGTTTGGGCGCCCAAGGCGACTGAAAGACTCGAGTGCACCGCGGACCGTTTCACTGCCACTTTTTGCAATGGCGACAGCGCGAAAGTAATCTTTATGGATGGATTCTTCAGGACTCATCTCCAGCAAGTCGAAGGCTTTACTCCACCCGCGGGTCGTTTCCATGCTGATGCGGGCAGTTAGCTCGGACTCAAAATCCGTTCTCGGTCCTTCGACAGGGGTGGCCAGGTAGAGGCCCAAAGCCGTGCCAAAAAAAATGGCGCGTTTGAGGGTCGTCGCATCGATGTGCTCCAAACGATCCTCGCTGGTATGAATATAGTGGAAGGATGGGTAGGCAAGACTGATGGACGGAACATCTATTGCCGAGTTGTCGAAGACAATATGATCTGTCAGGGCAGCATATTCCCATGTCCTGAACGTGAGGGGCTCGTCCTGTCTCCCGCTTGGCGCCACAAATAGCCTGGATGGCTTGTGATAGACGTCAGCATAATGCGCTTGCATGTATTGGCACAGGAGATCAAAAGCGTCGTTGGTAAAAGAAGGCAGCCAGCGGGGCGTCTTAATCGACACCAGGTCGTTGCGGTAATGCTTGTCCCCGCCAGCCTGATCGATATTGATGTTGAACGCCATCTTCCCGGCCTCTTCGGGATATTTGTGAAAATAAAGAAAAGTCCCCCGGATTTCAGTGACCCACCAAAAGCGCACCGTGCGCTCGGGCTGCGGAATGAGTCCGTTCCGGACAAGCGAGAGGATTGTTCTGGCAATTTCAAGAAGTGCAGCACTGCCACTGGCATTGTCATTGGCTCCCGGCGGCTGGTGATCCAAATGAGCGCTAAGAACGATGTCATCATGATTCCGGTTGAAACCTGGAATCTCGGCAGTGACCATCTCAATCTTTCCGGGTACGGCGGTTTTGACTTTTACTGAGGCGTGAACTTTGATCTTTTCGCCACCCTCGAGACGTGCGCGCAATCTCGCGCCGGCGTTTGGTGACAGCATAAATCCAAACCCGGCCGGCTTATTGTCACGGGTTGTGGCGCGAATCCTCGTCCAGCTCACAGCATCGTTTGACGGCTCAACCCCAAAGAAGCTGTTTGAAAAGTAAGAAACCAGCCCGGCTGCACCGTGTTCGAGAATAGCCTTTTCTTGCACGGTACGAGGATGACCGGAAGCCAGAACAATCTTCCCTTTGACGTCCTTCCCCTCATAATCCTGTTCACTCGCGCCAGTTCCGACGTCAACCAGATCGGCTTCCAGGTCCGCGTCGTTGCTGTTATTGCAGAGAGAAATGCCTATTTGGTCCGTATCAGCAAGTTTTTCAGGCGCAGGGGATGTGATAGTGAGCGTCGCCCTGACGTAATCCCAGGACGGCTCCTCAGTCTCGAAGGCTTCGATCTTGACATTGGACAGACCGATTTTCTCCGCCTCTGCAGCGACGTATTCGGCCGCACGATGAAAACCCTCCGAGTTCGGGTAGCGCGCAAATGATGCGAGGTATCGTATATGTTCGTAACCATTTTCCCCGGATGCCTCATTGAGAATAGCCCGGATTGTCGTTTCCGGAATCGGAGGTTCAAAACGGCGAGCCACAACTTGACCATTGGACTCCGTGATGAGAAAAAAACAAAATGAAACCGCGATGTTCAAAGAAACATTCTTCATCCATAAATCCCCTCTTTTAGATCTGTTTAGCAAAAGGCTGGGCTGCCAGGGGATGCAATCCAGAATCTATTGCTTCCGTGCTGGATTACCTGGCCCGACGCTCTTGTCTGAAATCCAAGGGAGAATACACTTTCGGCTTTGCAATATAGGGTGAAAAATGGAACTATTCAAGACAAAGAATCTTTTACAAGCAGGTATTCGGTGGAATAATCCAAACATTGATTTGTATTAAGTTACATTCCAAGGACTACAGTTTTTGCAATAAAGCAGTGCCGCTTTCTCGAGGTAGGTGGTGTTATTATGGAATCATTGAATCGCTCCGGGTTCAAATATTTTTGTGGTTTGTTATTCCTGTCGACTCTGCAAATGTCGTGCAGAAAAAATCCTGCAGCGCCTGCAACGGCAACGAGCCTGCAGATCGAAGCAGATAGTTTTACGACACATTCCGGGGGAATCCTACAGTTGAGAGCCACCGTGACAACCTCGGATGGTTCAACCAGGGACGTGACCAGTGAGGCGTCATGGAGCAATGCACCCGCTCTCGTAGGCACGGTTGACGAACTTGGGCGATTCGCCGCGGTCAATAATGTCATCGGAGTTGAAACGATCGCGGCTCATTATCAATCGCAGGTCGCGACGGTTGATATTGACGTGACCAGAAGAGCAGGATGGCTGGCGGTGTCTCCCGTTCTGACAAATGTTGAAGCAGGACAGGATTTGCAATTCAGGGCTGCCGTCACGTATCAGGATCTTTCTGAGGCCTTGGTGACGGATAAAGTCGAATGGTCGGTCAGACCGGGACTGGCTGTCAGCATCGATGAAAGCGGGCTGCTGAGTGCGACTTCCGGAATGGCTGGCGTTGAAACGGTGCAGGCCAGCTACCATGGCTTGGCGACCGAAAGCGAAGTCGAGGTGCAGGTGCAGTACCAAAGCCGTTTTGGCATGGTTGAAATTCCTGCCGGGACGTTCATCATGGGGGATGACAACGGCTTGACTGAAGAGCAGCCGGCTCATGAGGTTTTTGTCAGCAGGTTTGAGATCGGAAGACATGAAGTGACCAATGCGGAATATGCACGCTTTTTGACAGAGGCTTTCGAGAGAGGTGAACTCAGATACTCAGATGGGATGGTCACAAGGGGGAAACCGCCATTTCTGTTTGTCGGAATGACCAAGATTTTTGCACCTGAGTTTGAAGATCAATTCATCTTTTTTGTTGGTGGTGAAGGCGACGGTCACTTCGAGGTGCTCCCCGGGTTCGAAAATCATCCTGTGGGGCGTTTGCATTGGTATGGCGCATTGGTTTTCTGTGATTTTTACGGATTGCGACTGCCTACGGAAGCCGAATGGGAGAAAGCCTGTCGCGGCGGGCAGCAGCTCGAGTTTGGTACAGCGGATGGGTCTCTGACTGGAAACCCGGCCAACCTCGCTGACCAGGCGGGGGAGGATATCTTCGAATCCCATGCGCCCGTGGGATCTTTCCCGCCAAATCCTTTTGGACTCTATGATATGACCGGCAACGTCTCCGAGTTTGTTTTTGATTTATATGACCCTGCTTACTACCAGAACAGCCCCGGTGTTGATCCATCCGGTCCGGGTCCTGTGACGCTGCAGAGAAGAAGGAGTAATTTGACCTGGTTAACACGTGGGGGAGCATGGGTTGATACGCCGCAAAATGCACGTGCTGCCCGGAGAGGGGTGATCGAAGAACCGCATGATAACGTCGTTATTCTGGCGTGGTCGGGATTCCGTGTTGCACGTTCATTGCCATAAACTTTGGAGAATAGCACAATCAACAGGGGAGATGGAGTATTATGAGGAAGCTGGCGTTTCATCGTGTCATCTCTTTCGTATTCACGTTGAGTCTATTCTGCCCTGGCTGTACCAGCAATCCCATCGGAAGCGGCGATGTTTCATCCGGTCGCAGCCAAATGAGAGGTAAAGTTCAACTGGAGAATGGCCACAGCCCGGAAGGAGTTTATGTATGGATGGAAGGTGCTGATTTAGATGCCTTCACCAAAGAAGACGGCTCCTTTATCTTGACATGGCCCTCCGGGTTCGGCAACGTCAGCGGCATATTTCGTGTGTATTTCTATGTCGCTAATTATCAATTGGATTTCGTTGATGTTGCAGTCCGGGAGGGCGAATTTCTCTATGGCCAGGAGGTGCTCGACACAAGCGGTGAGCTGAGGGAGACCGTGAGATTGAAGCAGTTTCTGGCGGTCAGCGCGGAGGTTTCTCCGGAAACCGTCACCCGGGTTAACAACATAAACGTGACGATGACCTTTTCACTTGGTCTGAGAACCCTTAATGGTGTGTCTACGGTTGTGTTACCCAATACAACTCCGGGCTTTCTAAGCTCTGTTTTTTTCAAGAACACGGAAACCGGCGAGCTCTTCATATTTCAAGGTCTGCCGGTTACAACGGAAGAGGAAATCCTGATTGGACAAACACAGGTTATCAGGAAGATGGATGTCAGTTTCACACGAATCAATCTCCCGGCAGGGAAGTATCTGTTCATTCCATATATTTTGGTAAAACGAGATGACCTTCCTGAAGATTTGGTGAACTCCATTGCTTTGAATACACTGGCGTTCGGCCCCAACTATTTGAAGCTGCCATTTAAACGAGACGGGGGAGAGTTTGAGATCAAGGAGTAGTTTTCTGTAGAACTTGTGCCGCACACGCAGTAAACCGGGAATTCCATTCCAAAACAGACTCAGTGCATCTGCAATAACTCGCCCTTCAAGACAGGAGGGTTGCAGCGCAGACACCAGTCTGCATCGCAGGCAAGATGTCTGCGCTCCTTTATGTTAGTGACAATGGGCCGCAGGCTCCACTCCGGCAGTCTGTCGACTATTAGCCTGGATAATTCATGAATTTCTCACAGCAAGGGCCAACACGTAAGGAGTGAAATGCTTTAGCATTTCATGCAACGCTAAAGCGTTGCACTCCTCTTTATCCCGTTAAGTTATTGCATAATCAAGCGATTAAGCAATATTTGCCAATCTCTTGTGAATAATCCAGGTTAGAACATTTGTCCTTATCGTATCAAGATCATCTTCTTCGAAATCACTGCGCGGCCTGATCTGAGCTGGTAAACATACAGGCCGGAGGGCACAGCTTGACCGTTGTCGTCCAGACCGTCCCAACTGACTGTATGCACACCTGGCGCGAACGTTTGCTCGAGCAACGTTCGCGTCTGTTGTCCCAGGACATTGAAGATCGATAGGGTGACCGATGTTTGCGCTTGCACCTGGAAGCTGATGGTGGTCGTCGGATTAAACGGATTGGGATAATTTTGCATGAGCTCAAACGCCCGTGGCGTCTCGTTGCGCCACGTAGCGACGTTTGTCACACTTTGTCCTGTCGCCAGACCGATTTGGCCGTTAAGGAGCGTCGTGGTTCCGAGATAGTACATGAAATACGTGCCGTCAATCTTGATCACTGACGGCGCGACCAGATCCAGCGTTGCCCAGGGCTGGGTGGGACTCAGGAAGGGATTGTTTGCGTCTTTTGTCCAGTGAATGCCGTCGCTGCTGGTGGCATAACAGAGACGTTCTCCACTGAAATCATCCGGATCGCTGGTATAGAACATCTCCCAGCCATTTTCGGTAGGCAAAACATCGCACTCCCAGGCCAGGCCGGAATCATAGCTGCCCGGGGCGCCAAGTTGCAGCACCGGATCGCTTTCGGCAAAAGGGGGATCGGTTGTCGCCGGGTCATCATACTTTACCCAGTTGATGCCATCGGCAGAGGTTGCCATCCCCACCCGGGCATGATCATTGGTGGGTGGAAAGGGAAAGCCGGTGCCGCCGGAGTAATACATAACAAAACCTGTATCAGTAGCAATAATAGTATTCGGGGTCACAAAATGGGCATCCCATTCCCCGGCACTTCCTACTGTCAGAACCGGGTCCTCCAGTCGCGTCCAGGGACCCGCAGGTTCCGGAGCAGTCGCTCTGCCGATCGCCGGTCCGGGACCAGGACCCGGTACGGAGCGGGCACTGTAGTACATGACCCACAAATTGTCTTCTAACAAAATGCAGGGCTCTGCGGCCGAGAAGGCGTCGAAGCCGCTGCCATCCGCCTGGAATACAGGATTGCCGTTATACTTGGACCAGGTAAAACCATCGGTGGAAGTGGCGTAACCCATAGCAAACGGGGTGGTCATGAGATTGGCGCTGCCGGAGTAGAACATATAGTAGAGGCTGTCTTTGAAAACCACCTCTGGCAGGTAAATCACGCCCGCATCCCACGAGCCCGCAGGTCCGTAAGCAATAACCGGGTTGTTTTCATACGGCGTGAAATTCGGTTGGGGAAATGCCTGATTGACCTCAAACAACAGGCAAAGACCCAATCCGAGACCAAGAAATCGCGCTGAAGTTTTCATCATTCGTCCCTCCTTATGGGGTTGAGATTATGGGGTTTTGGTTCATCAAACCGCTTAAGTGCCATATTTGCTTGCAAATGATAGCCATTTTCATTATGATATTCTTGATAAAACCATGACAAAATCGTGAAATGTTTGTGAGGTGCGCGGACAGTGGCGTCGGAAAATGAAAACGGGTATGTGTTTGCTGATTTCACCCTTGACGTGAGAGAACATCATCTCCTGAAGGGCAAGCAAGAGAAATATCTCCGTCCCAAAACTTTTGAAACCCTGTTGTACCTGGTTAAACGAGCCGGGCGGCTGGTCAAGAAAACTGAATTGTTAGACCAGGTATGGGCAGATACATTTGTGACCGAAAATACACTTAGCCAATGTATCAAAGAGATTCGCCAGACTTTGCAGGATGATATCGCCCGGCCCCGCTATGTCAAAACGATTCCTCGCGTCGGCTACAAATTCATTGCCCCGGTGACAGAGGTTCATCAGGAAACAAAGAGCCTACCCGAGGTCGAAGGCGGTCCGATCCTGGACGAAGATCAGGTGTCGACCTCAAAGCAATTTCCACCTACAATGCCTGGCTGGAACCGACACAGGCAACCGTTTTCCGCGGGCAGAAATATGATCGGCGCACTTCTGATCGGTTTGGTGGTCGTAATGACAGTCGCGTATTTCATTTTCAAACCCGAGTCCGTCATTTCATTTGCAGCGCGTGATTGGCTGTTGGTCACAGATTTCGAAAATCATACGGGCGAACAAATATTTGCGTCGGCATTGAGAACGGCTCTGGAGCGTGAGCTGAGCCGGTCGGTTTATGTCAACGCGGTCCCACCTGCACGCGTGCTCGACATCCTGCGATTAATGCAGCGTGACCCTGTTGAGAAAATCGACGAACAGGTAGGGCGTGAGATTTGTTTGCGGGACGGGGGTATCCGGGCGATGCTGAGCGGCAGCATTCAAGAGATTGGTGGACGCTACGCCATTATGGTTAAGCTTATCGAGCCGGCAAATGGAGTGACTGTGAGCAGTTTTTCAGAGCAAGCTGGCAACCGGCAGGAGGTGTTACCGGCCATTCGCCGCCTGGCAGTTGCCGTGCGCAAAAAGCTGGGGGAATCACTGACTTCCATCACAAGAACGGAAAAAGGGTTAGAGCACGTATCTACGCCGTCGCTGGAGGCGCTGAAACTTTACTCCAAAGGGTGGCGCTTAAAGAATTTGTTCGATTGGGAGCAAGCACGCTATTTTTTTGAGCAGGCCATTCACGATGACTCCTCCTTTGCGATGAGTTATTTAGGGCTGGGTTTTACCCACTTGTGGCTGGGACAATTGGCCGAATCACGCGCCAATTTTGAGCGAGCGGCGCAGTGGGCAGAGAGTGTTACCGGACGTGAGAAGTACTTTATTCTTGGTTCTCACGCCTCCTACGGTCTCGGTGATTTTCAGCAAGCGATCGCCAACTACCAGGTCTTGGTGGAGTTGTACCCGGACCACTATTGGGGACACGAAAATCTCAGTCAGGCCTATCTTTGGGCCGGGGATTTCCGGCGCTGTATGGAACATAAGCAAGTCTGTGCTCGCATTCGCCCCTATTACGCTATCAACCATTCCGACCTGGGTGTTTTGACTCTGTTCATAGAGCAGGACGTAGAAAAAGCGCATCATGAGTTTTCTCGCGCGCTCGAGCTGAACCCTGAGCTGCCTTTCGAACTCCCACATTTATCAGAAGCCTTCCAGGATTGGATGGATGGCGACCTGGATTTGGTGGAGAGCAAGATGCAAGCATTTCTTTCAACACGAACAGATAAGCTTCTGCCCGATTTCCGGGTCACCAGCCGCTGGCTTGTTGCTCGTTTTTATCTCTTTAGTGGAAAATTTGATCAGGCTTTGGAACTGCTCGAAGCCAGTCTAACCCGGGCGCTTGATCATCCGAAAAGTAATCTGACGCCCTGGAGTCGGATGGAGTTGGCCCTTACCCATTGGGAATTGGGTCATATTGAATTATTTGAGGTCTCGATGAAAACGACTGCCGATCAAACCGTGGGTATCGCTCGTGTTCAGGCACTCGGGTGGTTGGGGAGCTATTTCGCTAGCTCCGGGGATACCCTGCAGGCGCAACAGTTGATACGCCAATTCATGGCAGAAGAACGTCAGATGGCTGTGGGAATTATTCAACCTCCTCTTCCCATGGAGCTTGACCGCGCTAAAGGAGCTTTCAGTGCTCTAATCCAGGGCAAGATTGCGCTTAGAAGGGGAAATGCCAACCAGGCCATCAAGCATTTCAAGCAGGTCATCGAGCTGGTTCCTGCTTCACAAATGCCTGCGCTCACTGCCCTTAATCCGCGAATCCTTTTGGTTGCCTATCAATCATTAGCTCATGCCTATGAGCAGCAACAGAAATGGGATGCAGCCATTACTGCTTATCAGGCCATCCTCGATCTCAAAGTTTTGACGATCACCGTCCCTGCGGCTTCTCCCATTTGGGTGAAAGCGCTCTATTCGATCAGCCATCCACTCGAGAAAAAAGACGAAATTGAAAAAGCAAACTTCTACAGGGAGCAGCACGCCAGTTTATGGCCTTCGATAAGCGGTAAATGAAAGGCCGCCGGAACAGGCCTTAGTGGCGCCTGTTTTCGAGCCAACTTCCGATCCTCCGCCAGCTCCCCGGGGTGCATCGTTATCCATTCAACAACCAGCCGCAGCACTCGAGGCGGCAGTTCACCACAAGTGTCCGGCTGCCAAAATCCAATTCAGCTGTAAACTCGCCATATCGTGCATGTCGATGCGGCGGATTATGATCAGAAACAACCCGCATTTTCGATTTGTAGAAAAAGGGCATCGCGCAGGTGAAAACGTCTATTCTGCAATGGGCAAAACTGATGCGGGCCGCTATCTCATCGTGTTTCTTGTGTACAAGAAAAACTTACTATAGAGTAGACAAGACTCTATCCGAAAAAATAGAGTCTGTGGCAAAACGCCGCGGGGTATCGGCGGATACGCTCCTCAATTTGTGGATTCCAGAAAAACTTCAGCAGCAAAAAATATTGTAGATCTGATTTGTCCCTAATCTATTCAAGCAAGTATGATTACGATCCCTGGTGATTTTCAATTATATTATGGATTCTAAGCCCTGCCCTTTCCCCACAGTTAGCGCAACAAAACCATTCGCCGGTGCAAAACAGTATCCCCCGCCTGCAGCCGGTAGACATAAACACCGCTTGACACCGCAATGGCGGCTTCGTTTCTGCCGTCCCAGTTGACTCTGTAAGAACCGGCTGCCTGCTTCTTGCGCACCAGGGTTCGAACCCGTTGACCGAGCAGGTTGTAAACCGTCAAAACCACCTTTCCGGCTGCCGGCAAGCGGTAGTTGATGGTGGTCTCCGGGTTGAAGGGATTGGGGTAGTTCGGGAGCAAAGCGAGCGAAAAGGAAGCGCCGGTCTTCACCCCGACAATCGAGCTTCCCAGAATGTAGGTGTGAAACGGGTGCGTTTCCAGGCCACTATTGACGGCAAAAGCTTCGCCGGTCGTGACGTCTGTCACCGCCGTTCCTTCGACGGCCGGGAAGGGAAAACGTTCAAAGGCGAACAAGACCACTTCGGCCGTCTCGTCATGAATCCATGCCACGCCTTGCCATTTGTCGCCGGCCGCGACCAGCGTTCGGTGCTGCATTTTGTCCATGACTTGCAGGTAGTCGTGGTTGGCCCGGGCAATGCGATCGATCTCGGCTGGAGGCATTTTTTCGAGCTCGGCGAGACTGGCCACGCCGACTACGCCACCGGCGGCCAGAGTCCTGAAGTAGGCTTCGGGCTCGGGATACAGGTCCGCGACGTAGCGGTAAAGCCCGTACTCCCGGCCGCGTATTTTATCCAGATCTGCCCGGACAGGCGGCTCGTGGCCGTAACCGCCGGTAGAAAGTCCCAGCGGACCGCACCCCTCGATATGCACCTCGGTCATGCCCATTTGCCAGAACTCCCGTTGCATCGCCAGCGAGCGGTCGAGGGCCGGGCGCGGCTGGGTCTCGCGGTAATCCGGCAGCACCCCGAAAGTCAGGAAGGAATCCTGCCAGATGCCGTCGTAACCCAAATCCGCAAACGTGCCGTGATATCTCTGGCTGGCATAATCATAGTAGCCGCCGCGCTGGCTGGTGCCGGTGATATCGGGGTAGTCAAAATCTTCCGGTATTCCTGAAAGCTGCCATTTGACCCAATCCGGATTTTGTACGAACAGGGGGGATGAATTCGACAGGTGACCGGGTGAAGACCACAAAACCATTTTCACGCCCAGTTCATGCGCGCTTTCTATCAGAGCCCGCATGGCCTCGTGGCCGCCTATACCTTCGCTGACTTCGAGTCGCCAGGGGGCATTGCCGGAGCCGCCGCTGTTGCTTCCCGGCAGGTAATCCTCGATAGGATGGTCGGCGTCGCTCTCCCACGGCGACTGCAAATAGATAACTCGAAAGCCGAGCTCGGCCAACCGCGGCAGCTCATTCGTCCTGAAATCGTCCAGCCAGAACGTTTCAATTTCTCCGCGCCGGTAGCGTTCATAATATTCATCCCCGGGCCAGCCCCAATAGATCGTCGGTTTCGGGCGGGTCACACCCAGCCCGAGGGCGCGTCTGTGCTTCCCGGCCGTGGCGTCGTAGATGGCAGTCCACGCATCGATGACGGCCCATTTCGTTGGCAGCATTTTGTCGCTCCACAGCCAGAGCTTCATCGGCGTCTCCCGCACCGTGCCGGCGCCAAGCGGAATGCGCGACATGACGAAATGGCGTCCGGCCTCCTCGTCAATGCCAACCTGCGCCGCGATCACGTCTTCAAAAAAACTGACCGCCGCGCCCTGTGCGCCGCCCACGAAGTAAAACGGCTGCGTATCGGCAAAATACCAGCTCTCGGGAACGCGCAGCGGTTGACCCCCGCCGGGCTGGTTTTCAATCCATTTACCCCAGCTCTGGGCCAGGGCCCAGTCACCCGTGCGCGTTTGCACCGGCTCGACCACATTCAGCCAGGCCGCCTGCTCCAAGCCTTGCAGCCGCACCTTCCAGCCGAGACCCCGGTAACGGCTTTGCCCGAGGGTCATATCGACGGGCGAAAAGAGCCACTGCAACTCTCCGGCAAGCCCGTTGGAGGAAGCGCGCGTTATCACCCGGACCGTATCGGCTTCAATCAGATACCCGAGATACTCAAAAGCGTCCAGCTCTTCAACTTGCATCTCGCGGCTGCCGATGGAGGGCCACTGGTTATGGTTTGCCTGCCGTTGCAGCAGATATGCCGGCCAATCGCTGACACCGTCAATGGGGCCTTCACCCATGACTTCGATGGCTGGCGGCAGCTCATATCCTGCCGGCATGGAGAGAATTTCGCGGCTGCCGACCCAGAGTCTGGCAAAGCCGGCGACGGATTGTGCTTGACTGCGGGGAAGGACAATGCCCACTTGCTGCGGGAAAAGAATGGTCAGACTATCCGGGGTTTCGATAACCTGTGGCTCTGACGTCGGATAGGTTGGCGTTTGCGCCGTTGCGGTTGTCGCGCAAACAAATAAGAGGGCCGCACTGGCCAGGTAAATGCGCACGCGTGATTTGACCAACACTGGAACGTTCATTAGGGCATCTCCGCTTTTTTGACAATTTGCTGTTCTTGCAAGAAGTGGTTTGACAGTCCAACCCGTTAGTCGTTTCTTCTGCTGGAATATATGACGCGGTGGGGCAATTTTGAGGGCGTTGTAATCCTGGACAAAGACCTCCAGGGTTTTCTAGGGCAAGAGAACGAAGCCTGTGATAAGCAAATTTACTGTTTCTTACATCACGATCTCCTGAACATTTTGCTAGCCAACTCAATTTTCTCTTTCAATGGCAACGATTTGCGGTAACTGTGAAATATCGGGTGGATAATAAAAAAACACCTTTACGTTCTTCCCCCAGGAGTCGTTCGCTTTTCGTTTGGTTTCAATTTTGAAGTTCAAGATTCTGTCATCGTCACGAAGGCTTGGCAGGGTTTTGAATTCGGTTTCGATGGCTTGCACTATTTCCTTATTGAACTGCAAAATTGGTTTGTTCTCAGAAAAGAAGCACCCTGCCAGATTCTTTCCGCGATACTGCAACAAATAGCGGTAAGTTGTCGATGCTGAACCTTCAAATCCGGCCTCGACCCACAAGTCGTCGAACGCCATCTGCGGTTGACCGTTCCTGCCCTGACGACAGCGAAAATGATCCAGGGGGTTCACTTTGCCATACCAGTACCGGCCTGTTTTATCACGCCGTTCTATCAAGGTCTTCACGATGTAGTCCTCATCTTCCTGATTCAGGAATTCACCTGTTTCAACGATCGCTCGAATGTGTTCATCCGTGAAGGACATCACGATCTTTGCTGCCCAAAAACCATCGAGTTCCGTCATATTTTGAAAAGCCGGGTTAGGAACGATAGAGGCATAATCTCCGGGGTCGAATAAGTCGGAATCAAAATACCCCACAGACGGGCCGATCAATCTTGGCTTTTTTTCAAAGGGCTCAACGTATAATCCCAGCGTCGAAATCCTTTTGAATACATCCAATAAATCAAACGCCCCTCGATGTCCTCGAGCTGCGGATGCAGCGCCGCGGCCGCTGCTGCCGAGGGAGGTCGAAAAGTCAATCAAATAATGCTTGACAAAGCTTTTTCCGTTTTCCGTTACGTACATGTCTAACGTATTATTGGCTTTCGAGTCAGAATTGTTCAACCAGGCAGAGATGACTTTATACCCCCTGAGTTCACGGCGATGATGGTGAGGAACGCGATCATTCGGGTCATCTTTGCGACGGTTTGCATATAAGAATGGTCCAAGCCACTCGCCCGCAAGCCGCTTACTCGCCACAAAGCGATATGTCCCGTCGGGGTTCTGTTGAACTTTGCTCAACATGTAGTCAACAAATTCTCTGGTCATCGGCACTTCTTTGCCGCGGTTGTTCTTGATCGTGGCGCCCTCTCTGATTCTTATTTGTTCGGGATCGAGGGTACTCAGGTAATTCTCTGGCGTGTTGTAGCCGCACGCATAGACGAATTTTGTCGTAATCACTTCCGCAGCAGTATTTAACTGAGGAAAGCCCTTGACGTCAAATTTGACAAAATAATCAACCCCTTTACTATCCTTTATTCGAAAGCCTGGGGAAATGCCTTCCGCTTTCCCGGCCATAATGGTGATCGGGCCGCTCATATCCGGTCCTTTGCCCTGGTCGGGACCTCTTTTTAGTTCCTCAATGGTCATCGGATGCATTCCGTGCCGGTTGGTAAACCAGGAAGAATTTGGTACTTCGTCAAGCGCGTTGGTATTCTTAGCCTGCTTCAGATTGTTGACGATTCTCCGACTGTGCAGAGACAGGTTGCCATATTCATCTATTTCACGAACAAAGACGTTCTCCACACCATCCTCAAAAAGGCTGACCCGCCTCGGTTTCGGCTTTGCAATAGGCTCTCTATCCTTCTCTTCGGTGATGACAGCGCGCAAAACATAATGTTTGTGAGAGCCGCAACTTATGACAAGGAGCGATACACACAGCGCAGTGAGACTCTGCCGCAAAGCACACAAACCCGTGGTCTTTTTCACGTCAAAACTTCCTTATTTCCGTGTTCAGGCCGAAGTTGAAGCGAATTTGTTCTTTAGACCTGGCAATTTCCAGGACAGCAATTAACCCACCATCGCTTCCTTTGAGTCTGAGCCCCCCGCCAAAGGCGTATCGAAAGCCTTTAAAGCTGAAATCATCGAAGACGTTCGAGAACACCCGACCCTCTTCAAAAAAGCCGTAGGCAATTGCCTGGGAATGGACTTGCCAACGGTATTCGGCGCCCCCAAGAAGCGCATCATTATCGCGAAAACGCACAGGCCGGTACCCGCGCAAACCAAACTGACCGCCCAACGCTGAAAGTCGATAAAACGGGATTTGCTTGTTTTTCAAATTGTCGGTAATTTCAGCTCGTACACGCAGGGCCAGGACCCGCTTATAAAACAAGTTTGTGTACCGTCTCAGGTCTATTGTCAATTTTCCATATCCAAATGTGTCCCCATCGATTTCGTCGCTGAATTCGTAAGCGATATAGGTTTCGCCTCCTCTTGTGGGATGTCCGCTTTCGTCCCTGGTATGATGGTAAAACTTCACTTGCAACGACCACATTTTGGCGCCGAAAAATCCCGGAACTTCTGCAGGTGCGAACACGCTACCGAGCGTCGGTTTGTCCGGGTCACGTCCCTCCCGGATGTCAGTGTTGCTATAGGCAATCCCTACAGCGAGCAAATGACGACCAATCCTGGAAAGCACATCGAATTTAAGATTGCGTTCCTCATACAAATAATTTGTTTCGTTCTGCCTTGATGAGTTGTTGCCAATGCCAAAGAAATCGTCATCAGGCAATCGAGCATAAAAACCCGCAGCTTCAATTCTAAACCTTGAAGACAGAAAATGCGGATCGCGTACGCCCCAGTAAAGGTTGCGGCGGGTTCTGATTCCAAAACTGGCAGACGCTCGCAACTTCATGCCGGGCTTGAGAAAATCATTCTGTCTAAAAGCCAACCCGCCTCCCGAAGTGGACATAAAGACCGGTCTCAGTTTGGTTTTCTCATCCTCGCTCGTAAGCCAGTCGGTGACACGTAGCACAATCGCATGGTAATCCATGAATTTCGCGAGACGACCAACGCCTCTAAACCCCAACTTTAGAGGAAATGTAACGATATCACCAGGCAATTCAACCAAATCTTCAACAAGGCTATCCCCTGTGTCTCGTTCCTCAACGGGGATTTGACGCGACGGAACATTCTCATCTTCTTTTTCCTGAGCCAGGCAAAAATTGCCAAACCCTGATGTTGAGAAAAAGATAAATATGGTGACAAGAATTGTTGTCGACGGCTTAGAATCTTTTTTAGCCATTTGGCTCTTCTCCCCTAAAAGATTCAATGGACTTTTCACTTCATTGCTTGCCGAGTCACTGCTCTTGATGCCACAGCCATTGTCTGCTGCGGGATGAGGTTTCGGGGTAACACTAAGCTGAGCCGCAAAGGATGACAGGGCGCGTAAGTTGCTGTTTCAAAAGAACCTCCGATGGGGCACGAAACCTGCCTTTAAGTACTTGCCCTTTGTCGGCTCAAGCTGATGTTAGGCTATTTTTATAAATTATTTAAATCTCCAATGCCAGCTTCTAAAAGTAAAGTTGTAAAATCATCTCCATTAAACAGTGCAACATGATGCTCTTTCGCAAGATATTTGCATTGTTGAGAAAAATTATCTGCTGTAGATACGACCCAAGCAATTTTTGAATAACCCACGTCCATACTTTCTTTATTATTTTTATATTCAATGATTTGTCTTGTAGCCCAGTCAGATGTTTCTCCGTCATGAAATTTAGCTTGAACATTCCATGTCTTCAAATTAGATATATCTACATTCCCAATAGGAACAGGTAAATCATCTATGATTTCGAACAATGAAAATTCACCCCAGCTTGGGACTAAAACTCGATCACCTTTTTTCATTTCTGCAATAAAACGCCATAAATTATGTCGTGTTCTGGGTTTTGATTTCCAGCATTCTTGAATGGACTTCTCGAAGAACTCCCAACCTTCTTGTCTGGTTTTATTAATAAATTCTGTATTGCTGAAATCGGAAAACCCTATTGATAAATATTCTTGTTCTAATAAGGGATATGATGTTTCTGCATGATGTGATATTCGGTGTAGCCAATATTTCATTTTTTCTCCTCAGAAATCAATTAAGATAAGAGTAACTTTCTTTATAGCCTAACATATGAGTCTACAGATCAGCAGATCCTGACAATTTTCAGGATCATCGACCCCTTTGCTTTACTTACGTACTCTAACAGTATAGCATGAATTTTCCGGTGATATCAGTACAGTCAAATTCTGGATTTGTGACGGGGGAGCGAACGTTTCATTGACATCACCAAAGTCAAGAATAGAAGAATAATAAAAAAAGTCAACTACAGAATGAGATGATCTTTTCCTTGCACTGTCATATATTTCAGCATTCAGCACGACTAATGGATTAGAGGTCCAAACGGAATTCAGAATTTTGGCCGCTGGGTTCTTCTATCCGCGCTGGAAATCAATAGAAATTTGCTGTGATTGTAAAGATGAGCAGGGACGAACACTGTAAATGAATGGACACGCCAGGCAAGCATGATCAACGCAGACCTCGAGATTCAATTGCAAAAGCACCACCAGGCTGCGTTTGGCTGGACACTCGGCTGCTGTGCACAAGACCCCGTGGAAGCCGAAGATGTCCTGCAAACGGTTTACCTCAAAATCTTGCAGGGTCGCGCCAGGTTTGACGGCAAGGCGGAATTCAAAACCTGGTTGTTTGCGGTGATTCGAAATACGGCCGCGGATGCAAAACGGCGCAACGTGCTCCATTTCTTCAAGCTGCGCAAATATAAGGAGCACCTCCTCGAAAGCGGGGGCTCGCAAAATCCGGATGAGAAAACCGGCCAGTCTGAAATCGAGACAGCCTTTCGGCAGATTCTCGAAAGGCTGCCGCCCCGGCAGCGCGAAGTGCTGCACCTGGTGTTCTACCATGAGCTGACGCTGCAGCAGGCCTCAGAGGTGATGGGCATCTCCATCGGCTCCGCGCGCACCCACTATGACCGTGGCAAGAAGCGCGTTCGTGCTCTATTAGAAAAAAATGAGGTCGTCAATGAATCACGGTAAAGATGACAAGAAAATAGCGCAGCTTTTCCGACACCTGCGGCAACAGGATGAAGAGCGAACCCCCTCGTTTGCGCGCATGTGGGCAAACGCGGCCCGGTCACAAACCGAACCCCGCAGGCAGCCCTTGCCGGCGGTTCGCTTCGCCGTGGCTGTTGTCCTGCTGCTGGGTGTTGTTGGCTCGGCGTTCATCGTCTACCGCCAAAGCCGGGTGGATGATTTCCGGAGCGCGGCGTCGATCACACAATGGCGATCTCCGACGCGCAGCCTGCTCGAGTTCAGCCGGGAAAAACCGCCGCCGCGCAGCCAACGTTTGCTGGCGACCGGCAATCCAGGTGAGTTTACCCGGTCACTCTCCGAGTGGGAATCGCCGACCGCCTCGCTGGGATATGCAGGGAGGAGACGGTTTCAGAGGTATCGCAAGCATTGATAATAAGGGGCCTCAGAATATTACAAAAAAGTGCAAATAGATAGAACGCGGATGACACGGATTTACGGATCGGAACGGATTTGACTTGAGTAACGGAATGTGGCGAAGTCAGCGGAATGTGACTTGTGTGGGTCATGATTTTTTGGTTTTCCTCCAAGACCAAATCCGTGTAATCCGTCCTATCCGCTAAATCCGTGTTCCATTCATTATAAACAACTGGAGGTAAACGATGAACCGAATAATCACGCTCTATCTGCTTCTCGCGCTCATGAGCGTCCCGCTGCAAGCGCAGGAAGAACCACTCGATCCGATTGATCAGTACACATTTGAACCGGAGCTGGTGATGCAAAATCAACGTGCGATCGCGCTCACGGAGCAGCAAAGGACATCCATCAAAAAGGAAATCCAGGTGGCCCAGGCAAAATTCACTGAATTGGAGTGGGACCTGCAGAGTGAAATGGAGAGCTTCATTTCACTGCTGCGAAAAGAACGGGTTGACGAGCGGCGCGCACTCGATGTCCTGAAAAAAGTCCTGGCGCTTGAAAGCGAGATCAAGCAAACGCATCTGGTCCTGGCCATTCGCTTAAAAAACCTGCTGACGGCTGAGCAGCAGGAAAAACTGAGAAAACTTCGAAATCAAATGCACGAGGAACGGAATGATGAATAGACTATGGATGATTCTACCCGTTGTTTTGTTAGCAGTAATAAAGTAAAGCACTCATAATAAAGAATAAGTGGGTAAACTG
>JBHHXT010000094.1:0-18171 GCA_046757165.1 bacterium
TTCAACAGCACCAATTTCTTGCTCGTCGTCCGTCCGCCCGCTTGCAGCCTGTAGATGTAGACACCGGAGCTCAGTGGGGTGCCTGAGCTGTCCTTCCCATCCCAGACAACCGTCTTCGTCCCTGCGGGCTGGGGGCCGTCCACGAGGGTGCGCACAGTCTCGCCCAGCAGGTTGTAGATGCGCAAGACCACGCGGGTGTCCGCGGGCAGGTCATAGGTGATAGAAGTGGTTGGGTTGAACGGGTTGGGATAGTTTTGCCGCAGGACAAACCGTTGCGGTGCTTGTGGCGACCGGGCCACCGAGGTGAGCGTGCTGCCTTCTTCAATGGTCAGGAACTGGTTGACGGCGACATTCTTCAGAACGTCGAGGCGGCCGGAAGGCCATTCGATGCGCAGGGAATCGATGCTGGCGGCGTCTCCCAGACCAAAATGGGCACGCAAGCTGTTTTGCGAGCGGTCGCCCGTTGGACTTCCCGACACGTGGCGTACCTGCCAATAGGTTTTTCCGAAGACCGTGGCTTTGATGCGTACGTTCGCCCCGATGCCGGCTTTGTTCGAGGTCGTGCCGACGCAGGTGACGTTCAGCCAGTTGTTCCTGGTGCCGCCGTCGTTGCGGTACAAGAAATTGGGTGCCGGGTCCCCGTTGCTGGGGGTTGCATTGACAACATAGAGGTCGAGGTCGCCGTCGTTGTCATAGTCACCCCAGGCGCAGCTTTGCGAGCTGGCTACGTTTGCGACCAGGCGCCCAACCTCCGAGGTTGTCACGCGCGTAAACTGGTCGCCGCCATCGTTGCGATAGAGGCGCCCATTGCCGGAGGCGGCGGAGGTGACGTACAGGTCCAGGTCGCCGTCGTTGTCATAATCGCCCCAGCCGCTGCCCAGGGACCGGCCGCCATCATTGACGATCGCTCCGGTGGTGATGCGAGTGAAACGACCGCTGGTGCGCCAATCATTGCGGTACAGGACATTGTTGCCGCCGAAGACGCTCAGGGTGACATCCGGGTCGCCGTCGTTGTCGTAGTCGCCCCAGCTTGCCGAGAAGTCAAAATCGCGTCTGGTCACGATGTCGCCGCTGGTGATTTGCTGAAACGAGAGCGTGCCGGTTTCACTCAGGAGATTGAGATAGAGTTGGTTGGGCTCGCCGCCGATATCGCTGCCGTTTTTTGCAATCAACACGTCCTGGTCGCCGTCCTGGTCAAAATCGATCCAACTGCCGACGCTGCTGCTCTGGGGCGCGGTTCCGTTCACAAAGGTCACGGTGGTGATTTTTGTGAAATGACCGCTGCCGTCGTTTTCGTAGAAGGAATCCGGGAATTGACGCTGCGACGCCAGCGTGTGCAGGTCGAGATCCCCGTCATTGTCGTAGTCCACCCAACTGCTCGTCAGGGTGAATGCGCTGTCGGCGACGATGTCGCCGGTTGTCACGCGCGTCAACGTGTAGTTTGGCGGGCCGTCGTTCTGATAAAGAAAATTCAGAAAAAAGGGCGGCTGCTGCTGTGAATCGCCGCCGTTGCTGACATAGAGATCGAGGAAGCCATCGTTGTTGAAATCTCCCCAGATGCTTGACGACGACCGGCTGACGTCCCGGGCAATATCGCCCGTGGTCACTTTGCTGAACGTGCCATCGCCATTGTTCTGGTAGAGCGACAGGCTATTCGCCGTGGATAGATTGCTGACCAGCATATCGAGGTAGCCGTCGTTATTAAAATCTCCCCAACTGCATCCTGAGCTGAATTCTGCATCCTCCACAATTGGGCCGCTGGTGATTTGGGTAAAATGATGTTCGTAGGCAACCCGGTCAGTGATCACGAGCGTCTCGCGACTGTCGCGCCTGAGACCTTCGCCATCGAAAGCCGTCACCTTCCAGTAGAATTCCTGACCTGGCTCCAGGAGGGCCGAGGAGGCCATAAAGGTGGTGTCGGCAGTGGTAAACCTGGCCACCACATCTGTGAAGCGTACATCGGCCGCCAGCAGCACCTCGTACTGCACAGCGGTCTGCGAATCGGGATCCGGTGACTGGCGCCAGGTCAAACGAATCCCCTCTGCGCTGAAATCGTCGCCGGCAGGGACAAGCAAGCTGAAGGGCAAGGGGTGGCGAATGGCCTCGATCCCGGTGGCGGCCTGCAGGACATCGATCAGACCCCAGCCGCGGTTGTTGTCCGGGGCGGCGGCATTTCCGGCGGTCTGCTTCAGCGCCGCCATCACCTGCTGCGGCGTCCAGTCCGGGTGCGCCTCGAGCAGCAGCGCGACGCTGCCACTGACCAGAGGGGTGGCCAGGGAGGTACCGCTGGCCGGATTGTAGCGACTGTTGTTCTGCGCATTGGCCCAGAGCGTCGAAACACCGCGCGCCACCACTTCCGGCTTGGTGCGGCCGTCGGCGGTCGGGCCGCGGGAGCTGAAGCCCGCGACACGATTGCTGAAATCTACCGCACCGACCGCGAACATATCCTTGGCATCGGCGGGGGTCCACAAACTGCTCACACCTGGACCCGAGTTGCCGATGGCGTTGCACAGGACAATGCCGCGCGAGGCCGCCAGGGAGGCGGCTCTCGTGGTGACGGCCGTTTCCCCGTCCAGCTCCGAGAACGTGTATCCGCTGCCATCGTCGAAGGTCAGGTACGCCAGCGAGCTGCTGACCACCTCTGCGCCGAGACTGTCAGCCCACTCGAGCGCGGCCACCCAGTTGTCCTCCTCGACGCGCGTCTCGGAGGCGACATTTTCTGTTTTGGCCAAAACGAAGGAGGCCCCGTAAGCCGGCCCGATGAGGTGCTGTGGTGCAAATCCGCCGAGCACTGAGAAGACGCCGGTGCCATGATTGTGCTGACTGAACACATCCTGGGGCTCGTTCTGCGTGTCGTTGTCATCAAAGATAAAATCGTGCTCAGCAATGATGTCGCGCGTGCGCAGGGCGTCATGCTCCTTGTTGAAGCCGGTGTCCAGAATGCCGACGATCACGCCGTTGCCAGAAAAGCCCATCTCATGCAGCGCCGGAACTTGTATTTGTTCGACCTGATCGAAGGAGGGGCCGTAGGGCAGCGCCTGCCGCGCCACCTCGTCTCGTGTTGAACGCAGATTTCTCTCCGGGGCAGCCTGCCCAAAAGGTTGGGTGTCAGGGCTCTTGAAGCGCGCGACCGGGCGGATTTGGCGCACGAAGCGAAATCGTGCAATTTTCTCCAGCGTGGGGAGGTCTGCCCGAACGCTCACGCCGTTCAACCAGCGCGACTGGCGCAGAAGTTTCGCGCCCAAGGCTTTGAGTTTGTTGAGGTAGTCCCGGCTGACAGGCAGATCGTAAAAGTCCAGCAGGTCTTCTCCCAGGGCTTTTTGCCGCCGGTGGCGGGCCCGGGGCAGGATGGTTGCTTTCGCGGCAGAAATGGCCTCTCGATATTCGCGTTGCGAAAAAATGGACTTGTCTGTGAAAAAGACCCATGCTTTCAGGGGCCGTGTGCCTGCTTCTTGAACCAGCCGCTCGAATGCCCGTTTTGCCAGCACCGGGCTTTCCTTTAACTGTGTCAGTTGGAGGTTCGACGGGTTGTGGTCTTCTCCGCCAGTGGCAAGAATCGCAGGGTTGGCGTCAAGCGCTGTAAGCAGCAGGGCAAAAATCCATACGGTGCAGAATCTGGTTCCGGGAATAGTCATCGTAACGGTCTCCTTCATTATTTCTCGGTCTCATCGTTCTCTCGAACCGGTTTTTATCCATCCAATCGGAAAGTGCTGTCACCCTTTAGAGTGTGCTACAAGGTACCAAGATTCTCTCCCGGGAGTGCATGGCACGTTCTGGTTCCCACGCTCCGCGTGGAGAACCAGTTTTTGACGCTCCGCGTCAAGTAAAGGAACGCAGAGCCTCAAACCCTGGTTCCAACGCAGAGCCTCAAACCCTGGTTCGGTTCCAGACACAGTCGGAGACCGTGTTGGATCTTTCCCAGCAAGCCAGCCGATTTTTTTATTGATCCTGACACAAATATTAGTGATATTTAACAAATAGGTTGACGTCCTTCTTACCGGTATACCAATCGCGGTGAACAGCACTTTGAAAACTATCGTCCTGCCAGCCGGTCTTGTCGTTTTGTTCTGTGCTTTGGCCCTTTTGCCGTTTCCCTGGAATGAAGGCGCTAATGATCTATTTATCACCTGGCAATTCAAGATTCGGGGGGAGCGGCACCTGAGCGATGAGTTTGTTTTGGTGTACATTGACGCCGAGGATATTCAAACGCTCGGCGGGTGGCCGCTAACGCACGACTACTACGGCTACATCACGCACGCTCTCACCTCGCTCGGTGCCAGGGTGATCGGCTTCAATCTGTTGTTTGATTCTGCGGATCCACGGTTTCCTGAGTATGACGACATTCTGGTCGACTTTGTGCAAACCGCGGGGAATGTTTGTTTGCCTTTTGCGTTTTATCGTTTGACAGCGCCTTCCCATGGTCAGACTCTTCTTGCCGGCGAAACACCGGTCTTTCCGCTTGCCGAGCTGAGAGATCACGCTCAGGCCATCGGGTTCAGCAATTTGCCCTCGGCGGCCATGCACCACAGGACGCCACTTTTGGCCGCCGCGCAGGGCGACACGCTCACCTCCTTCGGGGTGGCACTGGCCCAGAGCTACCTTCGCGCTGATGACGGCTTCCGGTTCTCCTCCCGTATGCTGACGCTCACCGGAGCAAATGAACGACTCAGGGTCGTGACCGATGAAAACGGCCAGCTCCGCCTCAATCATTTTGGCGGGATTGACCGATTGCACACCATCGGGTTTCTTGACCTGATGCAAGCTTTTGAAGCCGGCAGCGATTCGCTCATGCTGGAGGGGAAAATTGTGCTCATCGATGTCACAGCGCCGGGCATTCCAACCCTGGCGTCGACGCCGCTGGCTGCTGCCCTGCCGACCAGTCTCATCCATGCGACGGTCGCCGAAAACATCATTCATCAGAATTTCTTACGGGAGGCGCCGGCGCCCGTGCTCGTGATTCTAATCGCCACCACCGTTTGTATGCTCTGGTTCTGGGGGCAAACCAAACCCCGACGGCTCAATATCACCGGTGCGTTGAGTGTCCTCCTTTTCCTCTGGTGTCTGGCGCAGATGCTGTTCAGTTTGGCCAATTTTGTCCTCCCTCTTTTTTATCCGACGCTGGCTATCCTGGCCACCGCAGGACTCTCAGGGCATCTTTTCGTTCGCCGAATGCGTTCTGATGATGTGATCATCAAGAGACTTTTGCAGCAGGAGATCAGCAAAAAGGAGACGGAGCTGGCACGCGCCAGGAGCAGCCTGGCACACCTCGAGCAGCAACTTCAAGATGAATCTGTTTCTTCAGATGACACAAACAGGCTGGCGGAAGCGAGGCGGCATCAAATTCTCGAGATGGAAAAGCAACTCGATGATATGCATGACTACGTCACAACCGCACCCTCGAGGCCAAAACTCACTTTTTCCGACATCATTTGCCATGAAACCAGCCCGATGGGGGAGGTATTGGAGCTGATTTCAAAAGTGGCCGCGGATGATATCCCGGTTTTGATCCTGGGGGAGAGGGGGACTGGCAAGGAGATGGTCGCCCGGGCTATTCATCAAAGCAGCGAGCGCAAACACGCGCCCTTCGTCGCCGTCAACTGCGGTGCGCTGCCGGAGACCCTGCTGGAAAGTGAGTTGTTCGGGTATGAGAAGGGCAGCCTGACCGGAGCCCAATCACGACGAAAAGGCCGGTTTGAGCTGGCTGACCGGGGCACGATTTTTCTCGACGAGATTACAGAAACCAGCACCAGGTTGCAATCACAGCTCTTGCGCGTGTTGCAAGAAGGCAGATTCGAGCGCCTCGGCGGCGATCAGACGATCGCCGTGGACGTGCGCGTCGTGGCTGCGACCACTCGTGACGTCATGCAAGAAGGTGAGCAAGGTCCCTTTCGCGCCGATCTCTTCTTCCGCCTGAACGGCTTTCCAATCACCCTGCCCCCTTTGCGGGAACGTCTCGAAGATATTCCGCCGCTGACCAGGCACTTTCTGCCCGGGCACGGCTATGAGTCGGTCACGGCGGTCTCTGAACGCGCCATGGAGGTGCTGAAATCGTACGCCTGGCCCGGAAATGTTCGAGAGCTGGAGAATGCCGTGCGAGGCGCGGCCATGATTGCTCAAAGCAAAAAGCGCCGGCTGATTCAACCGCATGACCTGCCGCAGGAAATTCAGAACGCTTCCGGCCAGCTGGCCAGCGACTCCAAATCCCTGGAGGAGCAAATTCTGGCTTCGCTGCGCGCCCACAAGTTTTCGCGTACCGCCATAAGCAAGACTGCAGAAGCGCTCGGCAACTGCGACCGCGAGACCCTTGCCGAGTATTTTCGCGGCCTATGCTTTCAACAGATGGTGCAAAAGAAATTCAACCTCGAGCAGACCGTCACTGCGGTGGCAGGCAGCCGCGATGGTGAAATCCTGCAGCGCGTGCGAAACAAGCTGGAGGAATATATTAGAAATCTCCATCCCTTGCCAAACATCCGGCAAGCAGACCTCACGAAAAACAAAGGTCTGCCGTCACAATTCAAGGGGCTTCCCAACAAATTCCATCCCTATTTGTGGCAAGTGATTGAACACCTGCTGAAAAGAAAGAGGGTGGAGGGAGGATAGAAGAGACGCGGCTCGCTAGTCCTGTTTTTCAAGGTCAAGTACCTATTGCCTCAAGCAGAGTCTGCAAAGCGCGCAGAGAATAAATTGAGCTGGGGTCGGTGTACAAGCTTTAGCTTGCTGGGGGCGGCGGAAAACACGCTAAAGAGCCTGTGTGAAAACATGGTAAAACAAACCTCTGGCTTGTCAAAAAAGGTCGATAATTTAAGCTAAGATCTTGTTTTCTTTGCAATCCATTCTCGCAAGCAAGATGCTTGCGTTACATTTTCACACAAGCTCTAAAGCGTGAACACCCGAAACAAGACCATCCCATCTGAAGATTTTCTTTCCCGGCGTTTTCATGAACAGGAGGTGTGATGTGAGAACCAAGAAAGCCATTACTGCCCTGTGTCTGCTTTGTTCTTGCCAGGTCGTTTTTGGCGCGATCAGAGTGAAGATCGCAAAGATCCGGGGCGAAGTTAAAGTTCGTCGTGGTGCGGAGGAGACGTGGCAGCGGGCTTCTGCCGGGACCTGGCTCGAGGAGATGGACTCCATCTTGACCGGCAAGAGGGGGCAAGTGATTCTCGAGGCGCAGGCGGGAAAGACCTTTAAGCTCGGTCGCAACACCATCCTGGATATCGCCGACTTGCGCCGAATTAGCGAACGGGAGCTTTTTCTTTTTCTGATGTCCTGCAAGCTCGAGCGGATCGGCCTGCGCGAGCGGAAGACCAAACTGAGCATCCAGGAAGTGAAGGGGGAAGAAGCGGAGCTCGAGGCGGATTCTCTCGCGGCTGTGGCGCGCGCGAACCATGAGCACGACTGGCTGCGCGAAAAAAACGGGGCCATCGCTCTGTATGCGCAGGACTATCCCACCAACGCGGTGGTGAAACTGAACAAGATTCTGCTCAGGTATCCCGAGGTGAGAGACTGCGGCGAAATTCACTATTACCTGGGGCAGGCATTCGAGGCGTTAGAAAAACCCGGACAGGCGGCTGAGGCCTATCAGCAAGTGCAAACACGAAGTCAGTTCGATTACTGCGAGCAACCGTGGATCGAAGAAGCTGCACGCGCTCTGCAACGGTCAAGAGACAACGTCTCGACTGGAAACTTCGCCCAGTAGAGATGGCCCTGTGGACAGGAAAGGTAAAATATTCCACACGGATAAAGAAAACCCACACGGATTTCTTAAATCAAATTAAGATATTCTTCCGTGTGGTTTTTTGATCCGTGTGACCCCAAAAATCCTATTAGATTCCAAGCACCTGTTTGGAAATATGCATGGTGACCAGCACATGCGGCATATCGACGACTTCGGCAATCTTCAGGTCCGCGGCCAGTGAGCAAAGCACATACGCCTCGGTGCGCTCCAATCCGTGTTCGGCTTCGAGATAGTCGACCATGTAGCGCGTTGCTTTCCGGGCGGCCTCGTCGATGGTGGTCGCAAACGCGGTGACGGCGTAGGTGGTCTCTGTCTCGTATTGCGGCTCATGAATCTTGCGGCCGCCTTTGATGACGTCCACCTGGTAGACGATGCGCATGGGCGCTTCGACGGCCGTGCCGCAGACTTCGCCCAGGCCTTGAGCTGCGTGCGTGTCCCCGATGGAGAAAAGCGCCCCTTCCACGAACACCGGAAAGTAAACCGTGGTGCCCTCGACGATACTCGGGTCATCCATGTTGCCGCCATTGGCGCGCGGCGGAATGGTCGAGAGCATCTCCTCGGTATCTGGCGCGACGCCCATGACGCCAGCGAAGGGCTCGAGGGGAATGGTGATCTTCTGGTTGAATTGCACCGACTTCTTATTCTTGCTCAGGTCGAAGGTCTTGAGATACGGCTCTGTAAACTCGTCCGTCAGAAAGCCAAAGCCGGGAAACACGGCGCTCCATCCCCAGTCGCCGATTTCTATCTCGAGCAGCTTCACGGCCAGAACGTCGCCCGGCTGCGCCCCTTCCACGTAGAGCGGGCCGGTCAGCGGATGAATGGGATCGAACTGCACCTTTAGCATATCTGCCGCGATGGAGTTGATGTTGAGCTGTTTGTCCGTTGCTTCTTCTGTGTAGACCTCGACGACAGCGCCAGACGGCACCTTCAGCGCTGGTGCGATGGCCTGGCTGAATTTGTTGTGAGTGTGCTCCTTGGTGATCGTAAACTGCGGCTCGGGAATATCGTTGCTGCCAGCGCTCTGCTGCTGCATGCCCTGGCATCCCGGAAAAGCCAGCATCAGACACAAAAGCGTGAGCCCCAACTGTACCTTTGCTTGTTCTAAAACTCGCATTGCAACTCCCTCCATTTGTTTTGTGGGTTCTTAACGTTCAAAAGATGACTACATCTTCTGTGGTAGCGTACAAACCAGAAATCCGGCATCGAAGACCGCGCCGATCAGAAGCTTGTCTTTGAATACTGCGGCCACACTCGAGGCAGACAACGCCTCGCCCGTGTCCAAAAACACTTCTTCTGCCTCGTAATCGCCATGTTCGTGCAAGGTTATCTTGATGACCTGCGAGGGCGCCAGGTTTGAAGCATCTTTCGCATGGTCGACAAAGGTGAGCAGCTTCGGATGCGCCCCTAGCCAGAGATTGCCGGCCGGATCCACCTCGATGTTGTCGACGCCTGTCCCGACCTCGATTTCCTTCAGGTGCTCCAGGTGACCTGTGTGCAGGTCCCGGTTGTAGACATGGACCTTTTGTTCCGTTGTGGCCGCGACATAAATGCTCCGGCCGTCATGACTTTTGTTGATGCCGTTGGCATAGAGCAGTCCGGTCGCCGCTACCCTGAACGCACCGCCGTCGTAGTACAGTACGTTTGCCCGCGGCAAGCGCAAATATTCCTCCAGGGTTCGCCCCATCTCTGAGCGGTTGCCATGGTCATTGGTGACGTAGAACTGGTTCGGTCCCACTGCGACCACATCGTTGGGACTGTGCATCAACTCACCGCGAACCGACTCGAGGTGGCGGAGCTTGTTGTTTTCAAGCGCAAAGATTTCAATGGCAGGCCCCTCTTTTGCATGGTTAACCACAAGAAGCCGTTTGCCGCCGCCCTCCTGCTCGAGCAAGCTGATGCCGTGCGGGTGAAAATCCAGGTCGAGAGAGTCGGTCAGGTTGACTGGCACCGGCGTCTCAGAGGTCAAATCGTAAGCGTAGATGGCTCCCTTCCCGGGCTGGCCGGCGAGCGTACGGCGGCGGTCATCACTGGAGATGAAAGCGATGCCGGATTCTGGTAAGACGGTGATGTCCTCGGCGCCGACGACCCCGGCAACTTTGTCGATGTGGCCATCAAAGTGTGGCACGATGGTCTTGAACTCGCCCGTGTCGCGGTAAATGTCAAGAACAAACCAGCCCGCAATCAGGACAATCCCTGCGAACAGTCCGATGAAGACTTTCATAGAAACCCTCCTCTGTAGTGATAGGGAAAATGTCAATAAAAACAGCCCGGTAAAGGTTGTACAGGTCACAGCCGAGACAGAAAAGCGCGGAGGTAATTTGTTATACTCATCTGCGCCAATTGCAAACGATCCAACACAGTCTCTGACTGTGTTTTTGGTTCCCCTGTTCCCCGCATGGGAACCAGCCTATTTAGCAAGTAGCAGAGCGTTGGAACCAGCCAACCCCCGGAACCCTGACAGGGTTTGTAACAGTTTTAGCTCAGCGTGCCGATCAACCTCTTCAAACGTTCGCGGTAGCTGAAGTGCTCCACCTCAATTTCGTGCCGCATCGACTGAATATAGCGAATGCCACCGTTTCTGAACGCCGATGGGTCTGCCTTGAGTTTGCGAAAGATCTGGGCCTTTGCCGGTTGATGCTCTTGCGCAAGAACAAACCTGGCGATCAATTTAGTCTGATAGTCCACCAGGCCCCATTGGCCGCTATCCGGCTGAATCAGCCCGGCGACGAAAAGATTGTCATAAACCGGATGGAAAATGTTCAGTAACAATTCGGGATGATGCCCGCGCCAGTTCAGGTATTTTTTATCAATAAACGGAAAAGAGATCTTGTAGCCGGTGGCATAGATGATGACGTCGATTTGCTCCTCGGAGCCGTCGGTAAACCGCACCCGGTCGCCGCGCAGCTCCTGGAGGTCCGGCTTGGGCGTGATGTCACCGTGTCCGAGGTAGTAGTAGATCTGCGAGTTGACGATCGGGTGGCTTTCGAACAATTTATGGTCCGGCTTTGGAAGACCGAAGTGTTCGGGCTGGCCGTAAATGGTTTTCACAATAAATGTGTTCACGGCGCGCCGGATGGCGAGGGGAACGCGCAGCTTCAAGGTGATTTCCCCGACCTGGTCGGCCGGTTTCCCGAACATGTACTTCGGGATGTAGTAATAGCCGCGCCTGACGCTGTGGAAGGTCGCCGCGGCGTTTTGCGCCGATTCGACCGCGATATCGCAGCCCGAGTTGCCCGCGCCAACCACGAGCACGCGTTTGTCGCGCAGGATGTCCGGTGTCTTGTACGCTTTGGAGTGAATCGCTAAGCCACTGAATTCGCCGGGGGTGTCAGGGAAGTTCGGATCCCAGAGATGCCCATTGGCGATGATGACCCCGCCATAACGGCGCGTCTGGCCGTCTGCCAATGTCACCTCCCAGAGCTCGCCGGCAAAGTCGATTCGTTCGACGGCTGTATCGAATTCGATCAGCTCCTCCAGGCCAAAGGAGCGGGCGTACGCCCGAAAATATTCCATCACCCGAAGATGGCTCGGATAGTCCGGGTAGTCGTCCGGCATTGGGAAGTCGGTGAATTCTGTGAGCGGTTTGGAGGAGATCAGGTGTGTCGAGCGATAGATGCTGCTGTTGGGATTGGCATAGTTCCACAGGCCGCCGAGATCAGACTCCCGCTCCAGGACGCAGCACGGAATCCCATGCTGTTTGAGATTCTTGGCGGCGGCCAGACCCGAGGCGCCGGCGCCGATAACGCAGTAGGTACGCTCGTAGCTGGGGTGCAATTCCTCCTCTCCTTCCGGGTTTGTTTCGTCTATAGGATGACCTTTCGTTCTGTGCACTTTTGCAAAGGAATCAAAAAGCAAAATCTAAATATTCACCGCAAAGGCGCGAAGAACGCGAAGAGAAAGCGTAACTGTTCAGGTATACTTGGAGCGCAAAAATCAGTGAACGCAAGAACGTATTTTTGCAGCATCACTGGCCGGATATGTTGCAAAAATACGTTCCTGGTGGAAGTGATTTTTGCACTCCGGCTTTTGGCCTGAATAGTTGCTAGTTTTCACAGATTCATGAATTTCTCACAGCAAGGGCCAACACGTAAGGCATGAAATGCTTTAGCATTTCATGCAACGCTAAAGCGTTGCACCCCTCTTTATCCCGTTAAGTTATTGCATAATCAAGCGATTAAGGAATATTTGCCAATCTCTCGTGAATAATCCAGGTTAAGAAATTTTCCGTGTGGTTTTTTGATCCGCGTGGACCCAATATCACACGAAATTGTCGATGTTTGGCGTTGGCACCTCGAATCTCAAATACACGGTCGGAGAGGACCGGTGCTCCAGCATCACGCCAATCTTGCAAGGAAGTATTACAATTTTTGATCTTCGAATTCCGGCAGCTCCTTTTTGGCGAGCAGCCACCCGCGTGAGGCCTTTGCCACTCTCAGAATCCAGCGCGCCAACCGCGGCGACAGGGCCGGAACAATCGAGCTGACCAGACGGACCCGCCCGGGAACGAAGACTTCGATGGCGTTGGTCTCAATGGCTTTTCTGACCGCCAGCGCCACCTGCTCAGGCTCAACGACCGGGGTCAGGAAGGTGTGGCGCACGCCTTCGGAGAGCCGGGTTCGCGCCGGGCTGGGGCAAATCCAGCTAACGCCGATATTGGTTCCCTCCAGCTCGGAGCGCAGGGCCGAGCTGAAGCCGACGACGCCGTGCTTGGAGGCCGCATAAGCCACCACGCCTTCGGTGCCGAACTTGCCGGCAATGCTGGCGATGTTGACGATGTGGCCGCTATTGCGTTGCAGGAATTTCGGCAAGGCCATGTAGGTCAAATGCATCGTTCCAAGCAAGTTGATCTCGATGGTGCGGCGCCAGACCTCGAAATCGCGTTCCCAGAAAGGTCCGCTGGGCAGGACGCCGGCGTTGTTGATGAGGACATCGAAGCCGCCGTTCAGCCCTTCCGCCTGCTTGATCATCTTTTGAGCCGCCCGCTTCTGGGTGATGTCGCAAGCGAATGGGGTGAATTTGCGTCCGAGACCTTCAACTGCGGCCGCGGTTTCCTGCATCTCTTGCAGGCGCAAGTCCACGCCGATGATGTCAGCGCCGGTACGCGCGAGCTCTTTGGCGGTCGCCTGTCCAATGCCGCGCGCGGCACCGGTCAGCAGAACGGTTTTGTCGGTTAGAATCATGCTAATTCAGAAAGCGAATGGTAAAGGGATATTTGTACGACTCCCCGTTGCTGATTTTGATGGCAGCGACAATGACGAGCGCAACCTGGGCGATGGCAATGGCGATCAGAAGCGGAATCCCGACCAAAATGAAACAGAGCACGAGCGCGCCGAGCGCATATATCGTGATGGAAATCTGAAAATTCAGGGACTCTTTGCCTTCTGTGTCGACCAACGGCAGTTCATCTTTTTTCACCAACCAAATGATGAGCGGCCCGATGATATTGCCGAACGGTATCCCAATCCAGCATGCGAGTGCTGCAAGATGGCAAAACATACCCCAGTTGCGTTCTTCCTTATCGTTTGTTGACATCGTTCCCTCCTGATTTATTTAGAGATCTGGTGAATGAGGTGAAACGTGAAACGTCAAACGTCCCCTCCTCTCGCGATGTCAGCGATGGGGTCGTGGGGCAATGTCACGTCTCACGTTTCACATTTGACGTTTGACGTCAGGAGCGTCAGGCTCCCGAATTCGTCTCAAAACCTCTTGCACCACCTGCCAGGCTTCTCGCACATGGCGAAGCTCGGTTCTGAGATTCCCGATCGCCAACCGCAGAACAAACTGGCCATTGAGCTTTGTGTGCGACAGGAAGAGTGTGCGAGTTGCGTTCACGCTCTCGAGCAGTTTCTCGTTGAGTGCATTCAACTCTGAAACCGCGACGCCCCGCGGCCGGGCACGAAAACAGACTGTGCTGAAGACCACCGGCGCCATGCGCTCAAACGCCTCATGCTGGTCAATCCAGGTCGCGAATGTCTGCGCGAGTTTGCAGTGGGTGCGAATCCGTTCTGCGATGCCGTCAACGCCGAAATAGCGCAGCACGAACCAGAGTTTGAGCGCCCGAAAGCGGCGGCCGAGCTGCAGGCCGTAGTCCATGTAATTCTCCACTTCGTCGTCCTCCCGGGTGCGCAGGTATTCGGGTACCAGGCTAAAAGCCCGCTTCAAGAGTTCGGGTTTGCGCGTGAAAAAGGCGCTCGAGTCTACCGGAACAAACAGCCACTTGTGTGGATTGACGACCAGCGAGTCCGCCCGCTCGCAGCCGGCGAGCACGTGACGCATCTCGGGGACGACGGCCGCAGCGCCCCCGTACGCCGCATCCACATGCAGCCACATCTCTTCTTGTTGGCAGATGTACCCAATTGCCGGCACCGGGTCGATACTGGTGGTCGAGGTCGTGCCCACGGTTGCCACGGTGCAGAACGGCCGCCAGCCCGCGCGCCGATCTTCTGTTATGGCGTCTTGCAGGGCCTGCGGGTTCATGCGGAAGTGCTCATCCACGGCAATCTTGCGCACGCCTCTCATCCCCAGGCCGAGCGCAATCGCAGCTTTGTCGATGGAGGAATGGGCGTGCTCTGAGGCATAAAGCCGCAGGCGGGGCAGCTCAGGCCGGCCGGCCATGCCCTGTTCGCGAATGCGCAGCTCGGCGAGCTGCTCACGCGCCGCAGCGATGGCATGCATCGTGCTGATGGAGGCCGTATCGTAGATGATCCCCCAAAAATCGTGTGGCAAGCCGAGCATTTGCCGCAGCCAGTCGAGCGTCACTTGTTCGAGCTCTGTCGCCGCCGGACAGCTCTTCCATAACATGCCATTGATATTGAAGACCGCGCTCAGGAACTCCCCCAGAACTCCGGGACCGCTGCCGGTGATGGAAAAATAAGCGAAGAAGCTGGGGTGGTTCCAGTGTGTCATGCCAGGCATGATAATCTTGTCCACGTCGGCCAGGATGGTGCTCATGGCTTCGCCAGAGCGAGGCGGGCCTGGCGGCAGCCGTCTGCGGATCTCCCCCGGTTTGATATCCGGTAAGACTGGCGTTGCGTCCAGGTTCTGGAAATGTCTGCCGATCCAGGTCACCAGCATCTCGCTGGCGTTGCGAAACTCTGTGAGCGGCATGTCGCCGTGATCAGGCGCTGACGAGTTCTTTTCTGTCATTTTTTAGCAAGAGCTTCGAATTTCCTGTTGTTTAAATCCCCGCGCCTTCTGCGTGGCCTGTCCGGCTTAGGAGTATCCGGCATCTTTGTCTGGATTGAGAAAAGGGGATATCAGTTGTTTAAGGAAAAAGTAGAAGAAATAAATCAAAAGTCAAATATTTAATTGGTCGACGGCGTCGGCGCTTCCGGGCGCCGAAACAATTCCGGGCATTTGCTAAAGACACCGCGTTTTAGTCCGAAGATCAGTCTGTTGAGTCGATTTGTACAACTTAAAGAAGGGTGATTCCATGAAAACGATCCGCATATTTCTGATTTTCTCCTTCATCTTGCTGGCCGCCTGCGCCAGGCAGGAGTCCGGCATCGATGTAGCGAGTCTTGACCAAACGGTGCGACCTCAAGATGATTTCTATCGCTATGTCAATGGCAATTGGTTGACAAAGACGGAGATTCCACCAGACAAGTCGGACTATGGCTCCTTTACCGTCCTATTTGATAAGAGCGAAATGAATCTGAAGGCCATTATCGAGCAGGCGGCCGAACAACCGAACAAGAAGGCCGGCTCTGAAGTGCAGAAAGTGGGGGATTTCTATCTGAGCTACATCGATTCGGCCCGGGTCGAAGAGCTCGCTCTGCAGCCCGTGGAGGACGAACTGGAGCGTATCAAAAACTTGAAGAGCAAGACAGAGGTGCTCAAACATTTCGCTTATCTGCAAAAGGTCGGAACGCAGGTTCCATTCAAGTTTTTTGTGGACCAGGACTTGAAGAAATCAAATGAATACATCGGCTATTTGGCGCAGTCCGGGCTTGGGCTACCCGACCGAGAGTACTATTTCAAGAAGGAAAATAGGTTCAAGACCATCCGCGAAAAATACCGCGCATACATCAAGAAAATTTTCACGCTGACCGGGGCTAAAGATGTTGACGAAAAGGTCGAGCGCATTGTGGAAATTGAAACTGAGATCGCGAAGAATCACTGGACGCGTGTGCAAAACCGTGACCCTCACAGGACTTACAACAAATTCGAGCTGGCGCGACTGAAGAAGCTGACGCCCGCTTTTGATTGGGGGCGGTTTCTGGAAGAAACTGGCGTCGAGAATGTCGATGCGCTCATCGTGCAGCAGCCGAGCTATTTTCAGGAGTTCAACACCATCTTCAATCTGGTCTCGACGGCAGACTGGAAAACCTACCTGACGTGGAAACTACTCGATGGCGCAGCACCGTTGCTCAATGCAGAGTTCGCCGCCGCACACTTCGATTTCCGTCGCAAGACATTGAGTGGCGTTGAGACCATGCGGCCGCGCTGGAAACGTGCCGTGGCGGCAGTTGACGCCTCCTTGGGCGAAGTGGTGGGCAAGATCTATGTCTCGAAACACTTCAAGCGCACGGCCAAACGACGCATGCAAAAGATGGTGGACAATCTCAAGTTCGCCTTTAAGGAAAGGATCGAGGGGTTGGAATGGATGCGTGAGGAAACCAAACAGGAAGCATTGGCCAAACTGGAAAGATTCAACACCAAGATTGGTTACCCGGACAAGTGGAAAGACTATTCCGCCCTGGAGATCAGCAAGGATGATCTGGTTGGCAACGTCAAGCGCTCGAACCTCGTCGAGTACCAACGCATGATCGCCAAACTCGAACAACCCGTCGACCGCGACGAATGGTTCATGACGCCGCAGACGGTCAGTGCGTGCTACAACCCGCCGATGAACGAGGTCGTTTTTCCGGCCGCGATTTTACAACCACCCTTTTTCAACCTCGCGGCTGACGATGCTGTCAACTACGGCGCCATCGGCGCGGTCATCGGCCATGAAATCAGCCACGCCTTCGATGACCAGGGACGCAAAACCGACGGCGAGGGCAACCTGCGCGATTGGTGGACCAGAGAAGACGAAGCGGAATTCAAGAAACGTGCCCGGGCAATTGTCAAACAGTATGCCAAGTACCGGCCCATCGATTCTATGCCGGTAAACGGCAAGCTGACTCTGGGCGAAAACATCGGTGACCTGGCCGGGCTGACTGTCGCATACAAAGCCTACAAAAGGTCACTCAAGGGCAGAAAAGCGCCCATCATCGACGGCTTCACCGGGGACCAGCGCTTCTTTATTGGCTGGGCGCAGGTGTGGCGGTGCAAGTATCGCGATGACGAGCTGCGGCGCCGGCTTCTCACCGACCCCCATGCACCGGGTGAGTGTCGTACAAATGGTGTGGTGGCAAACATGCCGGAATTTTATGAAGCGTTTGAGGTCAAGGAAGGAGACGGGCTCTACAAACCGCCGGAGTCGCGGGTGAATATCTGGTGAGAAACGTGATGCGACGCACCTCCGAAGTGCGAGGTGCGTCGCGTTGCTCAAACGCTAGCGTTATCCATTCTTCGACACCGGGACAAACCATCCTCCCACGCCGCTTCCGGCATTGAGCTCCACACCAGACCAAAACATCCGCAGTCATGCACGCAGAACCGCTTCCCCGGAGGGCGCGACCGTGGCAGTCTGCGCCACCAGTTCAGCCCAGGATTTTATCTCTCTTCTTTTTGGCAATTTGCACGTATAGTTATGTATGCTCAACAAACGTTATGACAAACATTCACAGCACAGAACGAGAGGACTCTGGGTGAGCCGGGAGGTCAAGCACGCTTGCGCTGTGTTGGGGTTAGACGAACTCCCGACCCTCGAGGCGCTCAAGAAGGCATACAAGCTCATGGTCAAGCAGTGGCACCCCGACCGGTTTCACAACAACCAGGAAATGGAGCAACTGGCCGTTGAAAAGACGCAGCGCATCAATGTCGCCTACCGCCTTTTGTTGAGCAAGCTCGAAGAGGGCGCGACGCATGTGGCCCCAAACGGAAAATCGCGCCGGCCCAAAACCAGGAACACGCGCCACCAGTATGCCTGGCAGACCTACTCCGACGGCTTTCCAAATCCCAGGGTCACCGAATTCTTCCTGAATTCATCCCACATCGTCTCTGCCGGGTATGACAAGATGAAAAAAATCTTATATCTGAAATTCCTGGGTGACGAAATCTACTTGTACTACGATGTGCCCTGTTTCATTTTTGAGCATTTGCTGATGGCGGGATCACCGGGGAAATATGCGTTGAAATTCATCTACGACCGCTACAGGCATCGAAAATTTACACCATTGATTCGCAAGTAGTCGTGATCCTACACAGTTTGCACCTGTACTACAAACCTGCAACATTGCGTTCTTTTGACAGTTTCTTGCAAGCCCCAGATTCGATCGAAAGCATAACCTGCGCTGCCATTCAACGCACTTAAATTGATTAACATAAAT
>JBHHXT010000095.1:0-17984 GCA_046757165.1 bacterium
CGATACGGATTTTGTTTTTCGGTTTGTAGGGGGGTGTCTTTTTCATAAGTTCTAAATTCTAAATAAGTTCTAAACTCCAAATTCGTCATTCATCAAAAGCCGCAATGAGTTTCTGTGCCGCCGTGGTTGCTGGCATGGCGCCGTTGACGACCGCCTGTTCGATCTCACGCAGCTTTGCTTTAACTTCGGCGTGGTTCAGGAATAATTCCCGTAGACTTTCATCTATGAGGGTGTGCAGCCACGCTTTTGCCTGCTCCCGCCGGCGTTCCGTGAACGCACAGTTTTGCGTGGTCAGGTCCCTGAACTTCAGTACCGTTTGCCAAAGTTCCTTTATTCCATCGCCTGTCAGGGCTGAGCACGTCGCCACGATTGGCTTCCAGCCCCGGGTCGCGGGGGTGAGATAGTGCAGGGCCAGGGCCAAATCCTTCTTTGCGGCCTCGGCGCGCGTCTTGTTCTCCCCGTCTGCTTTGTTGATAAAGATCGCATCCGCGATTTCGACCACGCCCTTCTTGATGGTTTGCAGCTCGTCGCCGGCGCCGGCGATTTGCAGCAGCAGGAAGAAATCAACCATGGCGCGCACGGCGATCTCGCTTTGTCCCACGCCGATGGTCTCGATCAGGATGATGTCATAGCCGGCGGCCTCGCACAGAAGCAGACTCTCGCGTGTCTTGCGCGCGACGCCGCCGAGGGCGCCGCCGGAGGGGGAGGGCCGGATGAAGCTCTGCTCATGGCGGGCCAGGTGCGCCATCCTGGTCTTGTCGCCGAGAATGCTGCCGCCCGTGATGGAGCTACTGGGGTCCACGGCCAACACGGCGACTTTGTGCCCTTGCTCAATCAGCGTGAGACCGAGGGTCTCGATCAGCGTACTCTTACCGGCGCCGGGCACGCCCGTGATGCCAACGCGGATGGAGTTGCCGCTCCGTGGCAGCAGCTGGGTCAAAACCTCTTGCGCTTGCTGCAGATGCGCCGGCGCGTTGCTCTCGATCAGCGTGATGGCCCGTCCAAGGATCGTGCGGTCCCCGTGCTCGATGCCGGCGACATAATCTGCGGTGCTCAGTTTTTTACGCTTGCTCGCCATCGTGATGAAGTCGTGCCTTGAGTTCTTCAAGAAGCTGTTGGGCCGCGGCCGGGATGACGGTTCCGGGCCCGAAAATCGCCGAGGCGCCGTGCTGCCGCAGAAATTCGTAGTCCTGTGCCGGAATGACCCCGCCGACAACGACCATGATGTCCTCGCGGTCGAGCTGGCGCAAGGCTTCTACCAACTGCGGCAGCAGCGTTTTGTGGCCTGCCGCCAGCGAGCTCATGCCGACGATGTGCACATCGTTCTCCACCGCTTGCTTGGCTGTTTCTGCCGGGGTCTGGAAGAGCGGACCGATGTCGACGTCAAATCCGAGATCCGAAAAAGCAGTGGCGATCACCCGGGCGCCGCGGTCGTGTCCATCCTGACCGAGTTTCGCCACCAAAAGGCGCGGGCGTCGGCCTTCCGTTTTTTCAAATGCCTCGACTTCGCGGCGAACCTGGTGAATGTGCTTTTCGTCACCGTATTCGCCGCTGTAGACCCCCGAGATGGACCGAACCACTGCTTTGTGTCTGCCGAAAGCTTTTTCCAGGGCGGTGGAAATCTCGCCCAGGGAGGCGCGCACCCGGGCAGCGTGGATGGAAAGCTCGAGCAGGTTGCCCTGTCCGTTCTCTGCGCTTTGGGTCAGGGCGTGTAGCGCAGCTTGCACGGCGTTTTCGTCGCGCCCGGCGCGTAGCTTCCCGAGCCGCTCGATCTGGGCGTTCCGCACCGCCGTGTTGTCGATCTCCAGAATCTCGATCGGGTCTTCCTGCTCGAGTCGGTATTGGTTCACGCCGACGATGGTCTCCTGTCCTGAGTCGATCAGCGCCTGCCGGCGCGCGGCCGCCTCTTCGATGCGCATCTTCGGAATGCCGGTCTCGATCGCCTTCGCCATGCCGCCCAGCGACTCGATTTCCTGCAGGTGCTGCCGGGCGAGCTGCATCAGCTCGTGGGTGAGCGACTCGACATAGTAGGAGCCGCCCCACGGGTCGATAACCCGCGTGATCGAGGTTTCCTCCTGCAAATAAAGCTGCGTGTTGCGCGCGATGCGAGCGGAAAAGTCGGTCGGCAGGGCAATGGCCTCATCCAGAGCGTTCGTGTGCAGCGACTGCGTGTGTCCCAGAACCGCTGCCATCGCTTCGATGCAGGTCCGCGTGATGTTGTTGAACGGGTCCTGCTCGGTCAGGCTCCAGCCGGAGGTCTGCGAATGTGTGCGCAGTGCCAGGGATTTCGGATTCTTCGGATTGAACGGTTTGATGAGCCGGGCCCATAGGACGCGTGCCGCGCGCATCTTGGCAATTTCCATAAAGTAATTCATGCCGATGCCCCAGAAGAACGAGAGCCGCGGCGCAAAATCGTCGATGTCGATGCCGGCGGCGACGCCTGTTCGGACGTACTCCAGACCGTCCGCCAGGGTATACGCCATCTCCAGATCGGCCGTGGCCCCGGCTTCCTGCATGTGGTAGCCGGAGATGCTGATGCTGTTGAATTTCGGCATGTTGCGCGAGGTATACTTGAAGATGTCCGCGATGATGCACATCGACTGCTGCGGCGGATAGATGTAGGTGTTGCGCACCATGTATTCTTTCAAGATGTCGTTCTGAATGGTGCCGGCGAGTTGCTCCGGTTTGATGCCCTGCTCCTCGGCCGTCACGATATAAAACGCCAGAATCGGCAGCACAGCCCCGTTCATGGTCATGGAGACAGAAATCTTGTCCAGCGGAATCGAATCGAACAAGATCTTCATATCGAGAATGGAATCGATGGCGACCCCCGCTTTGCCGACATCCCCTTCCACACGCGGATGGTCGGAATCATAGCCGCGGTGAGTGGCCAGGTCGAAGGCAACCGAGAGGCCCTTCTGGCCGGCTGCGAGGTTGCGCTGGTAAAAAGCGTTGCTCTCCTCAGCGGTCGAGAAGCCGGCGTATTGCCGAATGGTCCAGGGACGCATCAGGTACATGGTCACGTAGGGACCGCGCAAATAGGGTGGAATCCCGGCGGTAAATCCCAAATGCTGGACACCCTCGAGGTCGCTTTGGGCATAGAGCGGTTTGACCTGCAGGGTCTCGTTCGTCTGCCAGACCAGCTCGCGCCATTCTTTGCCCGTTTCTGCCTTGAACAGCCGGGGCCACGCGTCCGCGCCGTTTGCAGGGGCCGGAGGATTCATTTTGATTTTGGTGAAATCTGGCTCGCGCCTCATGCAAGGACTCCTAACCTGGAAGATTCATGAATTTCGAAGTGCACGAAAGACACGAAGGAAGAACAGCTTACAGAGTTCATCCGTAAAATATCCTAGCGCGGCAAAGCCGCAGTAAAATGATGAACCGCAAAGACGCAAAACTCGCAAAGGTTCCAATTATAAGAGACGGGCTCTAACGAGCAGTCAATAATCTATCATATTTTGACCTTTGCGTTCATTGCGTCTTTGCGGTTTAATTTTCGTGCAAAAAAATGCAAAAGTTCGGCGGTAATACATAATTTGTTGAAGTTACAAATATTAACCTGGGTTATTCGCAAGAGATTAAGAAATATTCTATTTAGAGGAGTGCAACGCTTTAGCGTTGCATACTCCTTCCACTCCTTACGTGTTGCGTTGCATGAAATGCTGAAGCATTTCACTCCTTAGCTCGTGAACTTCGGGTAAAAAAAGTTCTCGAGACCAGGTATCTGTTTCTATTCTTGTGATCCTCTGATTTGCGAATTAATCAGGCGAACTTCTCCACCAGACGTTTGAGAATAGCATACGCGTTGCACCCCGGATAGATGAACTGATCGACTCCGGCTTGCTGGAGCATCTCCACGTTCGCTTCAGGGAGACCGGCGACGAAGACGCATATCCCCGGATTCTCGGCTTTGATAGCCTTTGCAAGGGGTGGCACGATCTCGAGATAGGATTCAGCGGTGGAGCAGATGACGACGACCTGTGCGCCGGAAGCCAGGGCTGCGCGCGCAGCCTGCTTCGTGTCCGTGAACCCTGCATGACTCATCATCTCGAATCCAGCGACCTGGAAGAACTCCTCTGCAAAATCGGCGCGCTCTTTGTGCTGAGAAACCGGCCCTATGGACGCCAGAAAAACCCTGAGCGTGCTCCCGGTCTTGCGCCGGTGTGCTCCCATTGCAGTCCGGAGCTCTTCAAATGGCATAGCCGCCCGGTGTATTTCGAGTGGGAGCACGGCAACGTCATCGTCTGTCCCCGGATGCAGCGCGTGCTGCAGCTCTGCCAGCGTGGCGCCTGCTCCGGCGGCGGCAGCGAGGGCGCCCATCTGTGCCACCGGGTTGCCGCCCCCGGTAGAAATCGTGGCCAGCAGAGCGGTGAGCTTTGCGCGCGGACGCGAGGCTTTGAATTCTTCGAGAGAACGTTTACGATCAGCATAAAAGGATTGCATTTGCTCACAGTCGTTTTCTGGGGCGATTTCATTGTTTGAATCCGGATAAACATTTGTGCCGACGACTCTGTCCCTGCGCCTCTCGATGTTTTGGCGCCGCTGCCGGGCGGTTTCAGCGATGAAGGACTGGGGCAAGCCAGCGGTAAGCGCCTGAGGCATGCCGCCCTTGCGTTCGATTTCTTGAAACAACTCCCACGATTTTTCCGCAACCTGGAGCGTCAGGGATTCGATAAACCAGGAACCGCCCCCCGGGTCGATGACGCGGTCGAGGTGCGATTCTTCTCTCAAGATGATTTGCGCGTTGCGAGCAATTCTACGTGAAAAATCATCGGGTGCGCGCAAGGGGCTGTCAAACGGTTCGACTTGTAAACTGTCGCACCCGCCCAGAATGCCCGCAAGTGCTGCGGTTGACCCACGCAGAACGTTGACATGTGGATCGAGCACCGTCTGATGGTAGCGGGAGGTGCTGGCATGAATCGTCATTTTTTGTGACGCGGTGCTTCCGCCGAACTCCTTGACGACCTGTGACCACAGCATGCGGGCGGCGCGCAACCTGGCAATCTCCATGAAGAAATTGCAGCCGAGGGCGAAGGAAAAACGCATTCTGGGGGCAATATCGTCGATAGTGAGCTCCTGATTCTGATCCTGCAGCCCACGGATATAGGCCACGCCGGTGGCGAGAACACAGGCCAGCTCCTGGACGGCGCTGGCGCCGGCGTTGTGATAGGGCCTGCCGTCTGCGAGAATGGTTTGCAGAGCCGGAGCGGTTTCTTTGGCCCAGCGTGTCAAAAGAGCCATGTCGGAGAAGGTCGCCTCGAGTGAGCGCGGCAGGACGCCTGTCGCAGCGAGCTCGCCCAGGGGGTCAAACCCGATGCAGCCCGTGAGCCGCTTGAGTGGAGTTCTTCTTTCCTGGCACAGCGCGGTCAGGAATGCCGCCACCGGCAGTCCGCTGACGCCGGCCTGCACGAAGAGCCCCCCTGCGGCCAGATCGATGCCCGCCAGCGCAGCCCGCACATCGGCCAGCACGGCTAAAGCCAGACCTCCTGCGGAGGCCTGGTCTGCGGTCCAGGCGTCGGAATCCATCCCGCGCCGGCCGGGCGCATCCAGGACGATGTTGATGACGGTCTGGCCATTCGCCAGGTCGTGCTTCAGAGCCGCATTCAAGGCCTTGGCTGAAGGCTGGGAAGCTTCTTGAGCAATGTCCCACGCCTTCCCGACATAGCCTGCGGCTCTACATCCGCGCACGCAGGGTGGGAGGCCGGGCCAGGTGTCGGGATGGTTGAACTGCTTCAGGTCTTCCGGCTGATAGATGGGTTTGAGCTGGATAGCCTCGTAGGTGTCCGTCAGAAGCGTTTTTTTAAAAGAAGCGCCTTTGAGAAGCGCGCCAGCGGCCCGGCGCCAGTCGGCATCATCTGAAGGTTTGAAGTCGCTGCTCAGGTCTAGCTTCTTTGTTTCTGAGTTGTTGGCTTTCTTCAACATTCGAGCCTTAAGCGGGCGTGTTTTCTCCTCCTGTTCGACCGTTTCAGATAAGATAAGAATTCGCTTGGTGATTTGCAAATGGTTTAGCCCCACTCCCACCGAAGGACTCCGAAAGCACCGAGCGTCACCGATATTTTTCTTTTTTGCAGCTTCTTCGGTGACACTCGGTGGTTTCAGTGAGCTTCGGTGGTTTCGACCTCCCTCCGAAATAAACCGAACCTTTTGTTGCAAAACAATTGATTTTGTTAACATAAGTGCTTAAGTTGTTAATTGCTGTTTCTTCAAAAATAATCAATACTTAACAAAGCACTTAGGGAGATACCAGATGGCCAGAAAAACCATTAACATTGGCGGGGAGTTGATCGACGTGCCGGATGTGCCGAAGGGGTGGATCATGCTGGGGGTAATCGGCATTGCAGGATTGATCCTCCTGTTGACTTCTTTTTACACCATCGACGCAGATGAAGTGGGGGTCATCCAGCGATTCGGCAAATACGTGCGAACCACCGACCCCGGGCTGCATTTCAAGCTTCCGTTCGGAGTGGAGACGATCAAAAAGGTGAGAGTACAGAATGTTTACAAGGAAGAATTCGGTTACCGGACGGTGCGGGCTGGCGTGCGCACGCAGTACTCGCAAAGGTCCTTTGAGGGAGAGTCCCTCATGCTCACCGGCGATCTCAATTCCGCGCTCGTCGAGTGGATCGTGCAGTTCCGTATCAAGGATCCGGTGAAGTATCTGTTCAATGTCCGCAACGTGGAGGAAACGCTGCGCGACGTCTCGGAGTCGGTCATGCGCCTGGTGGTCGGGGACCGCAGCGTGGACGAGGTGATCGTCCTGAGCCGGCAGGAAATCGAAGATCGGGCGCAACAACTGACGCAGAACCTGCTGGACGACTTTGACACCGGTCTCGACGTTGTCACCATCAAGCTGCAAGATGTCAACCCACCAGAACCGGTGCAGTCAGCATTCAACGAAGTCAACGAAGCGCGCCAGGAAAAAGAGCGCATCATCAACGAGGCGCTGGAGGCGTATAACAAAGTCATTCCGCAGGCGAAAGGCCAGGCGGAGCAGACCATCCGGCAGGCGGAGGGCTATGCCACCAACCGGGTCAACCGGGCCAAGGGGGATGCGAATAAGTTTCTGGCGGTTTGGCTGGAATACAACAAAGCCAAAGATGTCACGCAGCGCCGGCTCTACCTGGAGACGATGCTGGAGATCCTGCCCAATCTTGAAAACATTTATATCGTCGATGAGCAGCAGAAAGGGTTGATACCGCTGCTGCAATTCGGGCGAAAGGAGGTGGCACAATGAAGGGAAGAAACATCGGGTTGATTGTCGTTGCGGTCGTTGCCCTGGTCGTTTTGCGGGGCGTGTTTTTCATTGTTGATGAAACCGAGCAGGTGATCATCCTGCAATTTGGCCGGCCGATTGGCGAACCGATTCGGGAAGCGGGCCTGCATTTCAAATTGCCGTTCATCCAGGATGTGAAGTCCTTCGACCGGCGCGTTCTGGAGTGGGACGGCGATGCCAACCAGATTCCGACCTCGGACAAGAAATACATCTGGGTCGACACCTTTGGCCGCTGGCGCATCGTCGATCCGCTGAAGTTCCTCCAGTCCGTACGCGGCGATGAACGTGCCGCCCAAAGCCGCCTGGATGATATCATCGATAGTGCGACGCGGAATTTTGTCTCCGAAAACCTGTTGATTGAAGCGGTGCGCAACTCGAACCGGGAACTGAAATCCACGGTGGAAGAAGAAACCGGCCTGAGCACGAGAAAGTTCAGTGTCGACATTGAAAAGGGCCGGGAGCGAATTACCGAGTTGATCCAGGAGGCCGCAGCGCAGGCCATGCCGGAGTTCGGAATCGAGCTTCTGGATATTCGAATCAAACGAATCAACTACATCGAAGATGTGCGGCAAAAAGTCTATGACCGCATGAAATCGGAGCGCAAGCGTATCGCCGAGAAATTCCGCTCAGAGGGGCAGGGGCGGAAGGCTGAAATCGACGGCGAGCGCCAAAAGGAATTTCAACGCATTACGTCGGAGGCGTACCGCACAGCTCAGGAAGTCAAGGGCAAAGCGGACGCCGAAGCGACGCGCATTTATGCCAACGCCTTCAACCGCGATCCGGAGTTCTACTCCTTTATCCAAACGCTGGATTCCTATCGAAAAACGATGAAGGCCAACACCACGCTCATCCTGAACACCGATAGTGAATATCTCAAGTTTCTCAAAAAGATTCGGTAGTGAAGAAGAAAGTTCTGCTGATCGTCGGCCCGACGGCGGTCGGCAAAACAACCGTCGCGCTTGAATTTGCCAAACACCTGCCGTGTGAAATCATCTCCGCGGACTCACGGCAGGTGTACAAATACATGGACATTGGCACCGCCAAACCGGGTGCTGAGGAACGGGCGGCGGTGCGCCACCATTTCATCGATATCAAATACCCGGACGAACCCTATAGCGCGGGTCAGTTCGGTGAGCAGGCGCGTGGCTGTGTCGATGACATCCTCGGGCGCGGCAATTTGCCGGTCGTGGTCGGCGGGTCGGGGCTTTACCTCCGCGGCCTGGTCGATGGTTTTCATCCTCCCAGGATTGCCGACGCGGAGCTCAAAATGCGCTTGCAGGAGGAAGCCAGAGAACATGGGCTGCCTCATCTGTACTCGAAGCTGCAACAGCTCGATCCCGAAACGGCGGCTCGACTTCATCCGACCGATTCCCAGCGCATCATGCGCGCCCTGGAGGTGGTCGAGCTCACCGGCACGCCGTTCTCGGCGTTTCGCCAAACTGAACCGGTGCCGGCGAATTTCGAGCCGGTTTTTGTCGGGCTGACCATGGCGCGCAGCAAGCTGTACCAGCGCATCGACCGCCGCGTTGAGCAAATGCTCGCCGACGGGCTGCTCGAGGAGGTGAGACGACTACAGGATATGGGATATGGCCCGGGCGTGACGGCGTTGCGCACGGTCGGATACCGGGAGGCGCTCATGTATTTGCGCGAGCAGTTGAGCTATGATGAAATGGTGGCGCTCATCAAGCAGAAATCGAGGAATTATGCCAAACGGCAGCTCACGTGGTTTCGCAAGGAAAGCCGGATCGCGTGGGTGCATGTTGAACGAGTCCAGGATGTCGTTGAAGCGCTGCTCAAAACAGCGGTTGAGCGCGGCTTCGCCAGCCTGAACGATGCGCGACAGCGTTCGCATGAATGCAATGCCTGACGCTGTGGGGCTTGTCAGGAATGTTTCTAACCTGAATAATTCATGCACCGCAAAGGCGCGAAGAACGCGAAGAGAACGCTCTATACCTGTCATTTGCTTTTTGGGGTTCAGGTCAATTGCACGCTGAAGCGTGAACACCCAAATCCTCACCAATCCACTATTCAAGGAGTTTCTCAAAAATCTGCGAGTCTCTGCGTTCATCAGCGTCCCAATACAGATTTTGCTTGACTTTTGGCTGTGGTTTTAATAGAATGATCTATGCACTTTAGCGAATGTAGCTCAGTTGGTAGAGCGTCGGCTTCCCAAGCCGAAGGTCGCGGGTTCGACCCCCGTCATTCGCTCTAACTTCGCGGAAACAGGTTCAAGTGGAGGGGATCCTTAGAGAAGGATTCCCTTTTTTGTGTTTGGGAGGGGTTACCCCACTAAGCTCGACGAGCTGTGCTGCCGATAGACCTGTGTGGAATGCTTTCCAGGAGATTGAATGTTATAATGAATATGACACGCCGTTCTTGTCTGCTCCTCTCCGGCATCCTCGTGGTGTTGGCAGGCTGTCGGGATGGGCTACTCGATCCCTTCTCGCCTGAAGCGCTTGCCGGGGATTATTCCCTGCTGTCGTTCACAAATAAACGCGACAAAATGCACTATCCAGCCGGAATTCCTGTCGACGCTGGTGGGGGCCGGAGACTGAGTTTGACCGGCAATCTCAATCTGACCACCCGCAGGTTCACCCTGGCGACAACCTGGAAGACGTTCGGCTCCGACACCCTGCTTTCCGAAGTGACAGAGGTGGTGGTCGGCAACTATTGGATCGATGATTCACTTTTCAAGGTCGTCGAGGATAGTTCGGGTCGCAGAGATGCCATCCCAATTACGGTTACCGTGGATGGTCTGATTCTGGAAGACGTTGAATTCAAGTTTGTTTACCAGAAGGATTGACAAGTGTCGGCAAGCCCGGGTTGAGCCATCGAGTCGCTCCCATTCGCCACCACCAACCCTTCCGACTCAAATTCCAAAAACTGGAACTGCCATAATTTAGCTTGCGCAACAGGGGGCAAATCGTTATATTTAAGCCACTTTCGGCAGGAGATCGCTTTTTACATACTCAACCTCACGCAAAGCGCGCCGAGCTCGCAGAGTTTTGTTTTTTTGTCCTTCACTTCTCTGCGCGTTTTGCGCACTCTGCTTGAGGCAATAAGAACTTCAATCAGGGCAAAGAATGAGTAGGAATTGCATCGCATATTTTGTTTTGCTCGCTGCTGTCCTGGCCTCGGGAGGGGTCCGGGTCGAAGCGCAACCCCTCGTTCATCAGCTCGATGGTTTTAGCTCGGTGGATTGGCGTCGAAGCGTTGTGCACGCGTTCGGGAGCGGCGGCCATGAGCTGGCTGACCAGGACCGGACGAAAAGAATCGAAGCGTTGGAGTCAGCCAAAGATGCTGCCGCGCGCAATCTCTTGAAAGCCGTGCAGCAATTGTCACTCAATGCGAGCTGGACAGTCCGTTCGGCCATGCAAAAGCAGTCGTTGTTGGCGATCAAGGTGCGGAGCTTTGTGCAGCGCTACCAGGTCACGGATACGCGCTCCATGTCGGACATGTCTGTCGAGGTGGATGTGGAGCTGCCCATCAACAACGGGCTGGCGGAGCTGTTTATCCCAGATGTCACCGGCAGAGGGAAATTCAGATTGGACGACATCCCGCGCAGTCCGCTGAGTTTGCTGCCGTGGCCTGAGTGCAGACCTGTGCCAGAGGGGATCAAGCTCGTCATCGCCTCGGAGGGTCTGGTTTCTTATGAGGGCGAGGCGTACACCGGACTGATCCTTGACGCGCGCGGCCTGGAGGTCAAACCCGCCATTCTGCCGCGAATCCTGGACGAAAACGGTGAGGAAGTGTACGGGTTGAATTACGTCAGGCGCAAAAAGGCCGTCGAGCAGGGGATGGTCTCGTACAAGTGGACCATGAAGGAAGCGCTGCGCGACCGCCGTGCCGGAAAAAAGCCGCTGCTTATCTGTGCCGCCGGAAAATCGGGTCGGTTGCAAAGCGACCTCATTGTGAGCGCCAACGATGCGGTTCTGATTCACGCTGCTGCCAAAACACAGAACTTTCTCAAGCTCGCCAGAGTGATTCTTGTCATTGGCTCGAAATAAATGAGACTTGTATTGACTGGACCATCCATCACGGGGCTGAAAGGGAGGCGCAATGCACGTCTCCTTTTTGTTTGAGAATCAAATGATGAAGATTCTTGCCATCGAAACCAGGAGCACCGGCGACGAGCTGGGACTCAAAGCTGGAGATGATATCGTCAGGATAAATGGCCATCCTGTTCGGGATGTTCTCGATTACCGCTTTTTGGTCTCCGAGGAAACCGTTGAGATGGAAGTGGTGCAAGCCGGCGAAAACGTGGTGTACGAAATCGCCAAAGAATACGATGATGACCTCGGTCTGCAATTCGAGGACATCGAGATTCGGTACTGCGGCAATGATTGCCCGTTCTGCTTTGTGGACCAGAATCCCGCCGGAATGCGGTCGGCCATGTACTTTCGCGACGAGGATTTTCGTCTGTCATTTCTTTCGGGTCACTATGTGACCCTGACCAATCTCTCCAAGCGGGATCTGGACCGGATCGTCTGGCAGCGGTTGTCACCGCTATTTGTGTCCGTCCACGCCACCGAGCCGCAGGTGAGGCAGTTCCTGTTCGGAATCGATCATGACGATCGCCTGTTACCGAAGTTAGACTTCCTGACCCAAAACGGCATCGAGATTCACACGCAGGTGGTGCTCTGTCCGGGCGTGAATGATGGCTCTGTGCTCGAGAAAACCATCTGGGATCTTGCGAAGTTCTTGCCTCATCTGAAGTCCGTTTCAGTGGTCCCGGTCGGGTTGACCAGGCATCGTCAGGGTCTGAAGAAACTACAGCCGGTCACACGGGAAAGCGCGGCTGCGTATCTCGAGACCATAGAGGCGTATGCCGACGACTTCTGCCGGCAAATGGGAGAGCATTTCGTCTATGCTTCCGATGAATTCTATCTCATGGTCGGCGAGTCTGTGCCGTGCTCCGAGTGGTATGCTGGCTTCTATCAGAAGGAGAATGGCGTTGGCATGGTACGCTACATGCTCGATGCGTTTGAAAGCCAGCAGGCTTCCTTCCCGGCCAGACTACCTGGACCGCTCAAGGCCACGTTCGTCACGGCCACGCTGGTGAACCGGGTGGTGCGGGAGCATATCCTGCCAGGGCTGAACAAAGTGGAAAATTTTACCGGCCAGCTCGCGGTGGTGGAGAACCGGTTCTACGGGCCGTCCATTCATGTTAGCGGGCTGCTGACCGGACACGATATCTATCAACACCTTGCCGGGCAAGACCTCGGCGACCGGGTCTATCTGCCCGCCAATTGTCTGAAAGACGACACTCTTTTCCTGGATGACTGGACCCTCGAGGAGTTGAGCACCAAGCTGAATCGTCCGGTTGAACCACTCGACAACGATTTTGTGAAGATTTTCGAAAACGGGTTTTGAGGGATGTCACTGCCAATCGTTACACTGGTCGGGCGGCCAAATGTTGGGAAATCGACCTTGTTCAACCGCATCATCGGTCAGCGAGCCTCTATCGTGCACGACCGGCCGGGCGTCACGCGGGACCGAAAGTACCGGCAGACCGAGTGGGCCGGCCGGCATTTCATCGTCGTGGACACCGGCGGCTACCTGCCGGACAGCGACGACCAGATCGAGCAAGCTATCTTTGAACAGCTTATCGGCGCGATGGAAGAATCGGACCTCATCATCTTGTTGGTCGATGCCAAGACCGGTCTGACCGCGTTGGATGAGGAAATTGCACGGACGTTGAAAAAAAGCGGGCGCAACGTATTGTTGGCCATCAACAAGGCGGACAATGAGAAGCGGGAGATGGAGAGCGCTGAATTCTTTCGGCTCGGACTTGGCGAGCCGGTCTCTATTTCAGCTATCAGCGGCCGCAAAGTCGGCGATTTCCTGGATACCGTCATCTCACGCTTTCCGGAGCAAAACGTGGCGCCAGAAAGTACATCGCCTTATATTTCCCTGGCGGTCATCGGCAGGCCCAACGTCGGCAAGTCCTCGTTCGTCAATGCGATTCTGGGGGAAGAGCGGCAAATTGTGACGGAGACTCCCGGGACGACGCGGGATGCAAACGACACGGTGTTCAAATACTACGGCCAGGAGTTCCTGATTATCGATACCGCGGGTCTGCGCAGAAAATCGAAGGTGAAGGAATCCATCGAGTTTTACAGCACCGTCAGAAGCTTGCAGAGTATCCAGCGCTGTGATATTGCAATCCTGATCATCGAGGCCGCAAGCGGACTTGAATCACAAGACATGAGGATTTTGCACGAGGCCATTGGTTTTAAAAAGGGGGTCATCATTGCAGCGAACAAATGGGACTTGATCGAAAAGGATTCCAGCACGGCGAAGCAGTACGAAGAAAAGATTCGCGATTCGTTGAAGAAGCTGACCTACGTGCCGATTTTGTTTGTTTCTGCCTTGAACAAGCAGCGGATTTTCAAAGTGATAGAAATGTCGAAGACGGTCGACGCCGAGCGCAAGAAAACCGTCAAAACCCCGGAGCTCAACAATTTTCTGGCCCGGGTCATTCGTAAATATCCGCCGCCTTCGATGGACCGGCGGGAAGTCAAAATAAATTACTGCACACAAGTGAAAACCAGTCCCCCGGTGCTCGCCTTCTTCTGCAATGCCCCCAAATCCATTCGACCCAATTACCGTGCCTACCTGGAGAATCAATTACGAAAAGAATACGGCTTCCTGGGGGTACCGTTAACGCTGATTTTTAAGAAGAAATGACGACAGCACGGACAGCAGTTTCGGGCCGAGGCGCACGATGAACCAGGACAGAGACCAAATCTGTTCACCAGCGTGGAGGAGTCGGTTCTGGTTGTGTCCCCTCGTATTCTGTTGCCTTTTTTTGCTCGAATTGAGAAGTCCAGGCCCGGGGGCTACCGCGTTTGCGGCAGCCGCTCAGCCGCAGCAGACCGGAGGGGGCGGAACGCAAAAACTGAGCTCATTTGAACGCGACACGCTCTTCCTGCAGGCGTTGGCCATTCTGTCGCCGCACAGGATCCCGGCACCCTACCGGAGCGCAGGCGCCGGCCGGGTCGCGCCGCCGAAGTGCGCCACCATGCTTCTCGCCGAAATCCGGCGACAGGTGCACGAGTTCACCGATGAACAACAAGCGGTTCTCGCGTCTCTCTTCTCACGGCCGCAGAACTTGCCTCTGACCCACGTTAGCCAGAGTGGATGGTATCGTATTCACTACACCCTGCAGGGCCTGGACGGTGTTTCCGAGCTGGACGGGAATGGGGATGGGGTACCCGACTACGTCGAACAGGTTGCTGCTGCCTTTGACTCGTCGCACACCCTGGAAGTGGAGAGGTTAAATTACCGGCAGCCTCCCGACGACCTTGGCGTCGATGGTGGCGAGTATGATGTGTACATCTCCGCGCTCGCCCGGGGGGTGTACGGGTTTACGACCCTGGAAAACGCCATCCCCTCGACCCCTCAGAACGATGTCACCAGTTTCATCCAAATTGACAACGACTTCAACAATGACCATTTCACCACCGGCGTGCCGGGCGCCCGCGTCACCGCCGCACACGAGCTGTTTCATGCCATTCAGTTTGGCTACCGGGATGCGATTGTCTCGAGTGAATATTTCTATTACGAGGTTTGCTCCAGTTGGATGGAGGATGTCGTCTACGACGATATCAATGACTACTATGCCTCGGTGCCGGGCTACCTGTCCCGCACGGATACTCCGTTCAACAAGTACGAACCCCCGACTTCCTTCAATTACGGTGCCGCGCTCTGGAACCATTTCCTGGTCGAGAAGTATGGGGATGCCGGCCTGGTGTTGCGAAGCTGGCAGCTCATGCAAAACGAGGCCGCGGTCCTGAGCGCCATCGACGGATCGTTGAGAGACGTGGGCAGCAGTTTTGAAGCGGAGTTCGGTGAATTTGCCCTCTGGAATTATTTCACCGGCGAGCGGGCAGATTCGGTGCGTTATTACAGCGAAGGGCACAACTACACCAGGGTGCGGCTTGTGGTCGATCAGCCTGTTTTCGTAGACACGACGGTGGTGGATTCGACGCGGACGCTTTCCTACAAATACTATCGTTTTACGACCCTGGATTCTGCCACTTATCTGCTCACCGGGCAGGTGGAGGAGCCGGAGATGTGGCGTTTTGCGGTCATCGTGCAGCGGCCTGGCGGTGAGGATGAACTGCAGCTAATCAGAGTGGAACAGGGGCTCAATCTGGGATCTTTGCCTGAATCCACCCGGATCGTGGTCGTGCCGGTCAGCCTGAAGACTCTTGACGGCAGAGATTTAACCCGGTTCGACGACACGTTTTCGACCTTCCGCTTCAGATTGATGCGCGTGGGTGTGCTGGCCGCTGAGCAGGGGATCGCAGACATTTACCCGAATCCTTTCATCCTGAATCAGCACAATCATATTCGATTTGAGTTCAAGCCCGTGAGTACCATCAATCTGGAGGTGCGCATTCTGAATGCCAACGGCCGCGTCGTCAAGAGGGCGCGGCTTTCCGATAATACCTCGACGTTGACTCCGGTGGCATTCGACTGGGATGGACTCGATGAGCAAAATCAACCGGTCGCTTCCGGCGTTTATCTGGTTCAGCTAAAGCAAGACCACTTCATCCAGTTCAAGAAATTTGCAGTAATTCGCAAGTAATCATAAACTTATTGACTTTGAAAGTTATTTTTGTTATACTAACCGGATGCATAGGTGCGAACAAAATCCGGGAGGGATGAGTCTTGACGAAAGGTGACATCATCAACATCGTTGCTGAAGGGACGGGCTTGACGAAGATGGAAACTTCGGCTGTCGTAGACGGTTTTTTGGCCACGATTGGCTATGCGTTGCAAACCGGCGACACGGTCACCATCCGTGGTTTCGGCAGCTTTCGAACCGTGAGACGAAATGAGCGCATATCCCGGAATCCCAAGACCGGGAAAGTCATGCATGTGCCTGAGAGAACAGCGCCGGTCTTCAAGGCGTCCTCAGATTTGAAACGACTAGTCAACCAGGGTTTGAGCCCCGATAACAACCAATAGAACCCAATAGAGAAGGAGGTGAACGCACTTTGCCGAGCGGTAAGAAAAGAAAAAGACACAAGATAGCCACACACAAGCGCAAAAAACGGCTCCGGAAAAATCGGCACAAGAAAAAACTTCGTTAGGTGGAAACAAGACTTACCTTTGGTTCTCGCCCGAGGGATAGAACAGCGGTTTTTCGTCAAGACGTTCTATCCTTTTTGTTTTATGACCCTGGCTGTCGTTGTTTTTGGGAGAGAGGTTGCCAGACGTGTCAGACCAGTTAGATTTCGACGACCTGTTGCAGACCGAAGCGTACCTCAGCGTTTCGAGATTGACCAGGGAGATCAAGCTTCTCCTGGAGTCCTCGTTTCCGAACGTCCTGGTGCAGGGGGAAATCTCCAACTTTACGCACCACTCCAGCGGCCACATGTACTTTTCCTTGAAGGACGAGTTTGCCCAGATTCCCTGTGTCATGTGGCGCAGCAACAATCAGAATCTTTTTTTTGCGCCGCAAGATGGCATGAAGGTTCTGGTGAAAGCCCGGGTGTCGCTGTATGAAAAAAGGGGAGCCTATCAACTAGACGTCTGGCATCTGCAGCCGGCCGGGATTGGCGAGCTGCAGTTGGCTTTCGAACAGCTCAAGAAGCGCTTGCGTGCGGAGGGGCTGTTTTCGCCAGAATTCAAGAAGCCGTTGCCGCGTTTCCCGCAGCGGATCGGCATCGTGACCTCGCCGACGGGTGCGGCCATCCGGGACCTGGTGACGGTGCTGCAAAGACGGTTTCCGGCCATCGAGATTGTCCTGAACCCGGTGCGCGTCCAGGGCGAGGGCGCTGCGCGGGAGATCGCCCGGGCCGTGGACGAGTTCAATGAATATGGCCAGGTGGACGTGCTTATCGTGGCGCGGGGCGGCGGCTCGTTGGAAGACCTGTGGCCGTTCAATGAGGAGCCCGTTGCGCGCGCCGTCTTTCGCTCGCGAATTCCTGTGATTTCGGCTGTCGGGCATGAGGTCGATTTTAGCATCTGCGACTTTGTGGCCGACGTTCGTGCCGCAACGCCCTCGGCAGCCGCAGAGATTGCGGTGCCGAGCCGGGAAGAGCTGAAAGGGCGGGTGCAGCAGTTTTCGAGCAGCATCGCAACCGCTGTCCTGGAGAAAGTCAAATACCAGCGCGAAAAACTCAGAGCCATCGAAAAAAGTTACGCCTTTCGACAGCCTCTCGATATCGTCAGGCAACACAGCCAGCGCACCGACGACCTCAGACGCAACCTGCAAAAGTCCATCGACCACAAGATCGAGCTCAGACGTCAAATCATGAACAGTTTACAGAAGCGGCTTGCGCTCCTGGGCCACAAGAACGTGCTCAAGAGGGGATATAGCCTCTGTACCCGCCAACGCGATGGCAAACTCGTCAGCCGAGCCGACCAGCTCGCCGTTGAAGAAAGGATTGTCGTTGAGTTCTACGCAGGTAAGGCAGTCGGCACAGTAGAAGAACTCGAAACCTAGCGCAAACATGGCAAAAAAAACCTTTGAAGATGCAATGCAGCGCCTGGAGGAGATCGTCAGGCAGCTCGAAGAAGGCTCGCTTTCGCTCGAGGAGTCCCTCAAGGTTTATGAAGAAGGCATCAAGCTTTCAGAGTTTTGCTCGGCAAAACTGGATGAAGCCGAAAACAAGATAAAACGATTGGTCAAGCAGGGCGATGAGTTCAACCTGAGCCCGGGATCGTAGATCGTCAATCGTCAATCGTCCATCGT
>JBHHXT010000096.1:0-17897 GCA_046757165.1 bacterium
GCGGTGGCGCCGCCAAAGGACCAGCCGAGCACGCCGACTTTTTCCATATCCAACTCACGGTAGGGCTCGGGCCGGCTGCCAGGCGCCGGCGTAGCCGGATACCAAACCTGCACCGTCACTTCGCGAAAATCATCAGGATGCGGAGAAAATGTTTCCGGCCTGCTTTCATCGACAAAGCGGAACATCTTCATTCCAATTTGGTAGGGGCCGCCCGGGTCGGGCATTTCGAACACGGGAAACAGATAGGGCAGGGGCGATGCAACAAGTAGAAGCAGGAGAGCAGATAAGGCCCCGGTGAGTCGCCAGGCCTTTCGATCCCGGATTGCACCATCCCGCTGGCGAAATTGCTTGAGAGCAAGCACGGCGAAAATCATCGCCAAAAAGTAAAACGGCGCCATCTGCCACCGGCTGCCCTCGAAAATGAGATGCAACAGCACAAGCCCGGATGGCGCCAGCAGCGCAGCACGAAGCCAACCGGGCCCACGGTCAGGACGCCGAAAAAGGAATGCGGTCGATGCAAGAAGAGACAGTATGGTAAGAATTTCTAAGATACGCATGATTCACTCCTTTCATCGCCCCTTCTTTCCAGTCGTCAAAGGGCTTTTCAAAAAACCAACGATTATCTGCGTTTATCAGCGTCCAAGATTCTACTTGGTGAACTGTTAGGAGATTGGGATGCTCGGTCAGACACGAACGAGCATCCATGTGGTTAACTTCTTGAACATTAATTCGCACCCTCTCGCCTCGGCTTGCTGGTATCGAGCACAGCGCCTTCGGGCATTTTCAGGCGGCTTTCGTCGAACTCGACATTGGCCTGCCAGTTGTAGAATTTGCCATCGGCGAGCTTAGCGGAGTTGGCAAAATAGGTGGTGAATTCCCCCGGCATTTTCAGCCCGGCCATTTCTTCATAATTCTTGATCACGAAGTGCTGCTGCATCGCGTCCATGCCGGGGCGAAGGATGGCGGCATAGGTTTGATTGATCAGGCAACCTTTCAGCAAATACGTGTCTGGATCGATGTACAGCAAATAGTAATCGTCCCAGGTGATGCCGACGCCTTTGTCGAAAGACATTTTGATGGTCATGTAAAGACCAATTGTCGCAACAAACTTTGCGGGAAAAGGTAGTTTAAAATCTTTGGTCCACCCCTTTTCACCATCCCAAACGACATGCTGCTTGCCCCACCAAACTTCGTAGACCCGCCATCCTTTCAAATCCGCTGTAATGTTGAATTCCCAGTCATGCCCAGCGGGCTGACCAGCGCGTCGTTGCCACCGGTCAACATACAGCGTCTTGACTTTTTCCCACGCGTCCATGCCGCCGTGGGCGTCAATCATTTTTGCGATAATTTCAGATGATTCACGGTTGGCGTATTTCTCTGCCGGCAAAGCCGGGCCTGTTAAAAGAAACAGGACCAGCGTTGCGATTATGCTCAATTTCAAGGACTTCATTTTGGTCCCTCCATTTAATTGTTATACACAGCCCAGGTTATTGGTTGTGACAGACGACTACTCCGCCTATCGGTTGATATATTCTTCCATTTGTGCGATAAGCGTCGCATACGCTTTCGCTATCTCCCCACGTTCTTTCTCTCCAACCGGAAAAATGATGTTGCCGTGGGGTTTACCGAACTCACCAGCGCCCTGAACCCAGGGCAGGTATCCGGAAAGCTCATGCCGGGAGCCCAGATCTTTATCTGTCAGATAGGAACCCCCGATCATGATATGCGGGATAAACCGGAAGATACCGCCACGACCATCCGGTACTGCCAGAATCGGCGACAGCATGTAAGAAATGGCCACACCCTGCATCGGCTTGTACTTGCCGAGGCGAAACCCTTCGGCTATGCGGCCCCGAATCTCGTCTTTGTCCAGCCCTTCTTCGATGTAGCTGGCCGTGTCGAGAAACTTCTGCAACAGCGCGTTGGCGTAACTCCGGTCATAGCAGACCGGTACAAAGATGCGCTGGTCGAGAATAAGTTCATCTCTCAGCACGTTGCGAAGAACGATGCAGGTGAAGCCGTTGCTGCCTTCCTGCGCTTTCACATACCCCCCGCGTTGCAGCACGTAAACCGTCGCCTCTGCGCGCAAGTGCGCCGGCGCGGCGCTCAACGCCAGCTCCATTTCCAGATCACGTGGCAATAAGTCGGGAAGATAGGCGGAGGAATCTTTGTCGCCGGTCATCGGAAAACTGACTGACGTGACCGTAAGCAAGGCCACGCACACCAGTAGGTAGCGTATGTAGTTCATAGTAACTCCTTGTGTAATTAGTAGGTTAATTGATTAACATTTCTCGCCTGGTTCCCTCCGTCTGAGGAAGCCGGTTTGCGTGTGCAATCTCCTCCAAACACAAAGCGCGCGGAGGCAGGTTCAAATCGCGTTCAGCGCGTTGAACTGGGGCTGGCCACGTATACCCACCCCTGATTCAAACTCTAAACGAGTTTGAATCTGTCCCCTCCCGGGAGGGGATTTTAGTAAGTTTTGTAAAATGAAGTAATTACTTGCCATTTTATGAAGTCACAGATATAGGTTGCGACTTAATAGTTGACCAGTCAGATAAGAAACTAACAAAGAACTCCGGTCGCGAGAACAAACCTCGAGTCTATGGCTTGCCGAAAAATGAACCCTTGCCGGCTGCTCTTGGTTCAGACCTACTTATTCAAAGCGATTCGCGCATAGAAGCCATCGCCATTCGTTTGCGATCACTTTGACGCGCGTATTTTTCGAGGTCGTTCATTGCAAAACTCCTTTTATGATTGTCTGTTTTGCTCAGTGGCTTATTTCCCTGGCATGTTTACCCACACAAGACTCGCTATAGCCACTTTCTTGTCATTCCTTTTGCAGCACCAAATGGTGATGCACAGATAGACACCGAACAAGCTTTTCATAGAACACCTGGCTCAACCCGCAACGCTGCATCTCCGTTTTGACTTCTCCTAAGGTGTAGAGTCCATAACGCTTGCCCCACGGCTGCAAGACTTTTTTGATGAATGCCGGCAGAGCCAGATCCAACCAGATCACGTATCCGCCCTCTCGCAGCACCCTGGTGATTTCCCGAACAACCTGTTGCCAGGCTGTTATATGGTGAAACACGTGTTGAGAAATCACCAGGTCGAAGCTGCCATCTTCAAAATCAAGCTGCGAGGCATCCTGCGCCTGAAATCGCAGCAGTTCGCGCTCGCCATGAAGGCGGCGAGCGCTGTCAATTTGGGCAGGATCGAAATCCGTTCCAATCACCTTCAGCCTGACTTCGCTGGCGAGATAAGCAGAAACATATCCGACGCCACAGCCAAGTTCGAGAACGTTGTGGATTCGCCTGAGATCCAAATCGTCAAGACGTCTCCGGAGCAAATCAATATTGAACCGGGCTTTGCTCCTCCGGTTCACCAAACGCTTTTCCAACCGGGTCATTTCCATGCGCCACCTCCTTGCCGAACCTCGCTATCCCGATGCCCTGCCACTGCTTTCGCAGGTTGCGCCCGCAGTTGTCCCCTAAATGGCGAGCCGAGCAGCCACAAGAAGCGATTCGCCCGTCTGTCGCGCACCTCTTCGAGGCCCAATTCCATGGTTTCGTGCGGCGCCCGGGTGTCGGTGCGGAACGTACCGAAGAGGATATCCCAGATCGGGAAGACCGCGCTGTAGTTGCTGTCGGTCTCCGGCTGCCAGGACGAGTGATGCACCCGGTGCAGGTCCGGCGTGACGATGACATAGCGCAGCGCCCGGTCAAGACCGGCCGGCAGGCGGATATTCGCGTGTGAAAACAAGGTAACCCCGGCGTCGAACACTTCATACAGCAGCAGCACCCAGGGCGACAGGCCGAAAATGACCACTACCGGAACGCCAAGGGGCAGCGCTGCCAAAAATTCGAGCGGGTGAAAGCGCACCGTGGTCGAGACGTCCAGCTCCGTGTCGAGATGATGCACCCGGTGCAAGCGCCAGAGCATCGGCACTTTGTGCATCAAATAATGCGTAAAGAACGAGATGAACCCACGAACGAGCAAAGTGCCAATCACCAGCGCAGGAATCGGCGTCGAGAAGGCGTTGAACAACCCGTAGCCCTGCGCTTGCGCCCAAACCGCCACGCCGAAAAAAGTCACGGGCAGCATCCCCATAACGACGATGTTGAGCGCAGTCATGAGATAGTTGGTCAGCCAGCGCTCTTTGCGATGCATGGGGCCGGGGCGCTTTGGCCCGAAGACTTCGGCCAGACTGAACAGAAAGAGCAACGTGAAAAACAACACCACTTGCAGATCGTTGGCGTTTTGGCTAATCCATTTGTCAAACATGATAACCCTCCTTTTCAGGTGAAGACGAGCAGCAGACTTTGATTTAAAGATGTGGAAGCTCGTCGACCATCTACAAGAAGGATACGCCAAAGAGTATCTTGGGATTTGACCGCTTGCGCCAAAGATGTTGTCTATTTCTGCCAGTGTCATCAGTCTTAAATTCTATTCGTGGTCATCCTGATCTGTTTTGTTTGCAGCAACGCCAAACGCATCTGTCCGAAACTCCGCCGGCGCTTTCCCGGTCCAGCGTTTGAACGCCCTCGAAAACGAACTGATCTCCGCAAATCCGAGCAGGAAGCCGACTTCGGCGACGCTGCACCGTGGGTTGGCCAGGAGAACTGTCGCACGTTCCTGCCGCAGTTGATCGAGTAGCTCGCGAAAACTCGTGCCTTCGCTTTGCAGGCCGCGATGCAGGGTCCGTACGCTTGAATGCAGCGCTCGCGCCGCCGCGGAAACCGATGGCGTACCGCCGCTGAGTTCCTCGCTGAGCCAGGCGCGCACACGCTCGGCAAGAGTCGGTTGCCGTGGGAATTTCTCGAGAAGTCCATCTGCATACTTGTCGAGTAAGCCGAGCAAATTCGCGTCAGGGCGCGGGTTGGGCAGGTCGAGAATCCGGTTGGGAATGTGCATGGCCGTGCGTCCGGTGGAGAATTGCACCGGCGCCCGGAACACCCGGGCATGTTCGCTTGTGTCTTTTGGCGCGGCGTGCGCAAAACAGACCAGAGCAGGCGCCCAGGCGTCGCCGGTGACCAGGCGTCCGAAACGCACCCACAAGGTCGCCAGAAACTCGGCCGGATGGCGCGGCACGGGTCGTCCACCGGGCAAGGAGTGTTGCAGCACGCCTTCGCTGGCACCCTCCTCGAGCGTCAGATCTGTCGCGTCGTGAATCAAGCGCTGGTAGCGGCAGGCGCGTTGGTAGGCATCACGTAGCGTTGGACTGGAGAGCAGGGCATAAGAATGCACCTCGAACGCGCGGATCGGTGCTGCTTCTGCCAGGTGAATTCCAAGACAGTCGTCGCCTGTGACAGCGCAGGCATGTTGCCACAACAACATCATGGCGCGATGCGGTACGCGTCCGTCAGCGTCGTGGAGCACGGCGCGCGCAACTCCTGCTTCCGCCAGAAACGCCTCGACCTTGTGGCCGAGCGTCTCAAGGGCGGCAATGACCGGCTGGACGGCACGAACGGTAATGTAGGGTTCCCAATTCTTCATGTTCCTTGAAGATAAAGTTCGAATATCGAATCTCGAAATCCGAAGCAAATCCGCACATCAAATGACGGAAATTCAAAGCGGCACGGTCTGTTTTTATTCTTCGGACAGCGGAGTTTTGAGTGTTTGAAGATTTGGATTTCGATATTGTTTCGAGTTTTGTGCTTCGGATTTCCTGTTTATCCGGGTCACAACCTCATATCCTCAACTCCGATTATTTTATGGCGCCAGCTTTTCCGGCGAGGCGGCGCAGAATAGCCGTCTGACCCAGGTGGTAGGTTTCGTGGAAATAAAGTAGGCTCAACTTTTCGCGCAGAGTTTCTTTGTCGTCCACCAATTGGTCCAACTGCTCCGGCCGCAACTGCTGCAAGCCGGCCATGACTTCTTCCTGGGATTTATCAAACGCAGTGATGATGTCGGAGAAATTCGGCGCCTGGCTGCCTCCCTTGATCGGCTCGGAATAACGTTTGTATGGCTTCGCTCTGCTCTCGTCCCAAACCCTCTCGCGCCCGAGCAAGTCCAGCGTGAGATTGCGGGTCACCACGATATGTCCTACGACCCAATTCAAGCAATTGCCTCCGGGTTGCGGCTGGCACAGACTGTCATCATGGCTCAGTCCCTCGATGTTGCGGTGCATCACGTCCGCGTTGATGCCATAGAGTTTTTGTAGTATTTTTGTGTCCATGTGTCCTCCACGAATCGTTGTCATCTCCAAGCACTAATGTGGTTTTGCTTTGGTATGTGGTGCTTGATATGTTATTTGGTTCGTCGAAACTGCGTCGCAAGCAGCATCCGCCCCCACTTGCGGTTCTCGAACTGCTCGACGGCAAAATCGTAAGTTTGGTCGTCCACACGTTGCCAGCGGTCGCGTAGTCTCACACGTTTGTCGCCGTCGCCGTATTCATAAATCAGCGTGATGTTGGCGCCATCGATTTCCACCTCGCCTTCTGTCACGCCGCCAAAGACGTCGAATTCCCAGAACCAGAGTTTGTTCGTTACAGCATTCCAGGCGCGCACGCCATGACTGCGATGGCCGCGCTCGCCGGTCTTGGGATTGATGACGCCGAAGCTCTCTGCAATTACGATAGTCTCATTGAGCGCCCATTTGAACGCGATCTCCTGCTCGAATTTTGTGCCGTTCGACCATTCGCCCGCAGCTTGCCAGCGGCCGCCCACCAGCGGCGCGAAGGCTTGCAGGCGAGCGGTCTGTGCGCGGAGCTGTCCGGATGCGGCAGAGCAAAGGGTGAAAGTCAAAATAATCCCCAGAATAATTGGTTTCGATTCCATGGTCTCGACTCCTGGGCTGGTCTTCTGAATGAAAGGCTCCTTATTGTACAAGTTGGCCGGTTTCGGATGAGAACAATCATTTGTTGGGATTCGAAGCTGAGCGCAGCGTCCGCAACACCCCGCCGCTCAACTCACTGATGACGTGCGGATCGTCCCTGGTCTGCGACATCAAGAGCATCCCCTGGCTGTAAGTCACCAGCATATCTGCCATGTCTTTCGGTGACACCCTGGCGTCGACCTCGCCGCTGGCCTGTCCCGCCACCAGCGCTTTCTCGAAATACTCACGAACCTGGCCAAAAATCTCCTCTACTCGCCTGCGCACGACCTCGTCATGGTTTCCGAGCTCGGCGCCGATGGTCCCCACCGGGCAAGCGATGGTCTGCCCGAGGGTCTGCTTTGCATCCATGCTGCTCTCGAACAGCAGATGGAAAAAGCGCTCGATACTCTGCATTGGCGACAAGCCAGATTCGAAGGCAGGGGTATACATGATGCGTTTGAGCATTTCCCAATTCTCGTCCAGGACTGCGAGCAGCAACTCTCGTTTGGTTGCAAAAAAGTAATAGAAACTCCCTTTGTTTACACCGGCAGCTTTGCAGATTTTGTCCACGCTGACAGAAACGTAGCTCTTTGTCGCAAACAGATGTTGCGCCGCTGTGATGAGCTTTTGTCGTGCCTGACTCTTGCGTGCCATTTGTGTCAGATTTTCTTTTGTGCCAACTTCTTGTGTACTTCGTACACTTGCATTAGCGCAGCGGAGCCGTACCAGGGGTGCAGCTCCATGACCAGACTTCCCGCCTTGACCGCCGGATCGGTTGCCGTGAGTTGCCGGGCCTCCTCGATAGTCTCGACGTTGAAAATATAAATGCCGCGCAGCTTACCGTCATCCAGAAACGGCCCGGCGACGGACAGCTTGCCGGCGTCTGCTAACCGGCCGATATTGTCGAGATGTGCTCGCTGCAAACGTTCCGCTGCCTCAGCATCCAGGTTGCGGTTGGGACCGGCTTTCAGTAGCGCCATGACGTAGCGGCGCATACCGTATTCATCAGCACCGAGTCTTGTGGCAAGCGCAGCATCATATTCGTTGGCTGAAGGCAACGAGGTATCCGGGTCCTCCGGCCCACCCGAACAGCCAGTGACAAGAACGACGGAAAGCAGAAGCAAAATGATACGCATTGAAGTTTTCTCCGTTATCTCAGGGAAGGGTTGACTGACCGGTCAACTCATACTAACTAAATACATCTAACCCAGATTTTTTGTTTCAATCTTTTCTTAGAAAAAATCAGGACCATTCACAACATAAACAACTTTATCGCCATCCCGCTCTGAAACAAATAACAACATTGTGCCATCAGGAGACCATAAAGACAAATTCTGGATGCTCCAACTGGCTGATGTTATCGTGGTCATAAAAGTCATTTTGTGTTATCTGGCGGTAGTTTTCGCCATTTGATGTAATGGTGTAAATCTCATTTTGGTATACAAAAACCAGTTCATAATTTTGATTTTTTGCAATTTGACAACGTGAGCATAAGTTCGCAAAAATGCAAAAAACAATGTGGATATCGCTTGACATTTACCTGGTCTATTTTTAATTACATTCCATCAAAACAAATTCCAAAAACCAAAACTGAGAGGATTTAGTTATGAGCGTCTTAGATAAACTCAAAGAACTGCAAACCGACGTTGAACATGAAATAGCAGGCATTGACGCACAGATCAAGGAATTGAAAGATAAACGAAAACAACTTGTCTCACTCAGGAGGACCATTGTGCCTCAAAAGCGAAGGGGACGAAAACCAAAAATTGCTACTCAATAGATAAAGAAAACATTCTCCTCGTCGTTGTCCACAAAAAAATGAAACTCCGGGCGCACGCTCTTTTTGGGGACGCCTTGCCCATCCAATTGTTCACGGCTGCACCGAACTGCCATCCTTTGACGGTATGGGCTGATTAGCTTAAGATTGGGGGGCAAGGCGATGCCCCCCTTTTCTTCGAAAACTGCCCGCAATTTCGGCCATAATCAGGAGATCCGTCGGAATTCATGATGTAAATTTCCTGTGTTCTATCCCGATTTGAATCAAAAATGATTTGCTTTCCGTCCGGAGACCAGGTTGCGCCCCGAGACATTGGTGCGTCTTTATCACAACTAATTGTTTGTGCGACCGTCGTGGATGTTGGCAGCAGCAGACAAAAACAAGTGGAACCATAGATTGTCTTGAGCAATAACTTTCTCATCATTTTCGTGTACTCCCTGGGGTTAGATAGGGATTCTCGTTACTCATATCGAAGGGATTCAACCGGATTCGCCAACGCCGCGCCGATTGCCTGCGTGCTCACCGTCAGCAGCGCAATCACCAGCGCCAGCCCACCGGCCAGCGCGAACACCGACCACGAAATGTCGATGCGGTAGGCGAAGTTTTGCAGCCAGCGATTCATCGCAAACCAGGCCACCGGCCAGGCGATGAGGTTGGCCACGAGCACCCATTTCGTGAATTCTTTCAGGAGTGCCATCGTAATCGCGGCGACCGAAGCGCCCAGGACTTTGCGGATGCCGATTTCTTGGGTGCGTTGTTCAGCGCTATAAGAGGTCAAGCCGAACAGCCCAAGACAGGCCACCAGAATGGCCAGACTGGTGAAAATCAAAAATATGTTTCCCAGCCGCTGTTCTGCGCGGTACTGCGACTCCAGGTTGTCATCCAGAAACGAATACTCGAATGGTGTTGCCGGGGCAAGGGCGTGCCATTCCGTCTCAAGCCTCCGCAGGAGTTTCCCGAGTTCTCGGGTTCGCACACGAATGGCAATGTACGAGTCCGGGATGGTATAAGAATTCGACGAGACATGAAACAAGGCAAACGGCACAATTTGTCGATGTAAGCTGGTGAAGTTGAAGTCGCGCATGACGCCGATCACGGTGTAGTCTCCTCTGCTCGGATAGGTTATCTTCTTGCCGATGGCGTCTTTCCAGCCGAATTGCCGCACCGCGGTTTCATTCAAAATCACACTGCGGTCATCCGTTGAAAATTCTTTTGCAAATCCCCTGCCCTGCACGATTTTCAGGCCGAGCGTTTGTACGAAATTTTCATCTGTCATGTAGGAGACCAAGTCCGTTTGCTCTGCCTCGACGCCTTCCACTTTATAATAATCTTGAAACCCAAAGACTGGCGGCACACCAGTGGTTAAACTCGCATTTACAATCTCGCTCTTGCCCTTGACAAGGTCCCGGTACGTTTTCGCGTTATCTCCCAAACGGTGATTTTCGTTGGAAATGATGAGGACGCTTTCTTTGGCAAACCCCATATCTTTTTCTGTGACAAAATCCAATTGGTCTTTGACGAGCAACGAACAAATGATCAACGCGATGGAAATCGCAAATTGCACAACAACCAACGCGTTGCGCAACCCGCTGCTTTTCATCCCGGCATTGATTCTTCCTTTGAGAACCTCCACCGGTCTGAATGAGGACAAGTAAAAACCGGGGTAACTGCCGGCAACCAGACCAACGGCCAGAGTGAGCGCGATGAGAAAAACGGGCAGCCAGACAGGCTGAAACAAATTGAAATGGAGACTTTTATCGGCAATTTGATTGAACGAACCGAGCAGCAGCTCTACCAGCCCCAGGCTAAGGAGTAGGGCCACACCACTAAAAACCAGAGATTCGACCATGAACTGGTTGATTAAGTTTCTCTTGACCGATCCCAGAACCTTTCTCACCCCAACCTCTTTTGCCCGACCAGATGAACGTGCGGTCGACAAGTTCATGAAATTGATGCAGGCAATGAGCAAAACAAACAGCGCTACCGCAGAAAAAATGTATACATAGCTCTTGTTGCCGACAGGCCCCAGTCGGTTACCGACCCTGGCTGAGCCTAAATGGATGTCGGTCAAAGGCTGAAACACGAACTTCCAGTGCCCGCCCTGCTCGATCATGTCCTCGAACGAAAACCCGATTCTTCGGAACGCGTCCGGCGCGCGTTGCGACACGAGATCTGCAATCTTCGCTTCCATTTCACCGAGGGCCGCCCTCTCATTGACCACAGCATAGGTCACGACCTGCATCCAAACCCAGCTCCAATCAAAAAAGGCAACTTGCGGATGCGAGGCCATGGAGGTGAGCATGTCAAATTGAAAGTGAGAATTCTGCGGCGCAGCCGTCACAACGCCGGTAATCTTGAAGAGATTAGAATAAGGCTTGCCAAGAAAAGATTTACTTTCGCCAATGCTTAGCGTTTTTCCAACCGGGGAAGCATCGCCAAAATATTTCTGCGCCGTCTCTTCAGTCAAGATCACGCTGTTGGGTTCCTGCAAAGCTGTCGCCGGATCCCCCGAGGGCATTTTGAAGCTAAACACCTCGAAGAAACTGGCATCGACAGCCAGGATTCGACTCTCGGCGAAAAAGTTGTTCTCCTTGCGCACCACCATTTTCGAGACCGGATAAATTCGGGTTGCGACCTCGATTTCGGGGATTTCATCTGTTAACATTTTCGCAAGCGGTGGCGGCGTCCCGGGGCCGATGCCCTCCCGGCCCTGCCATTTGTAGTCCCAATTCAGCCTGTAGATTCTGTCAGCGTTGTCATGGAAATTATCGTAGTTCAATTCATCGTTGACGTAAAGAAGGATCAGCAAAAAGCTCGAGATTCCGATGGCCAATCCCAGCAAATTAATGACAGAATAGGTCTTGTGTTTTGACAAATTGCGAAACGTGACTTTAAAATAATTCTTGAACATGAGGTCTATCCTCCGCCATTACTATCGAAAGCATCAATTCGTGGTACACAAGCCGAACCATGAGAATACAGCTTGCGAGACCAATGGTCAGCCCGGCGATATTCTTACAATTCATTCAAGAAGTGTGCCACGACTGATTTTCATGAACTTAGTTTGGACAGGGGGAAGCGAGAAATTGGAAAGTATCCGCTGGCATAACACGTCCTGTACGGCAGCGGACAGACTTGTTGTCGACGAGCAGGGCTATCTGACGCCCGCAGGGCAAAGGACAGCGCGAAGCGCCAAATGTCTTTTTACGTTGCCTCTGATTTTCACTTTTCAGATCCGGCAAATTCTTTCTCGCCAGACCGCTTCAGTCCTTGCAAGAGCTTCACCATCCGCTTTCCATATTGGGAACGCACAACCAGAAGTCTCTACTCCTGCTCCACGGTTGACTCTCGTCTGGGATAGTAGTAGAGGTGGGCCGGCATGCTGGCCAGCTCCTCGCTTGTCGTGTAGTAGCCCAGGCCATCCGCGTCCCAGCACACGGCTTCACCCTGTGGCTCAACGACGTAGGGTAACACCATCGGCTCGGTTTGCAGAATCTCGGCCAGGGTCTGCTCCTGCCTGCGCCGCCAGTAGTAGATGGTGTCATAAGTTTTGAGCACGACCTCGAGCCCTGAAGGAGAAATGTCGCCAGCCACAACGTTCGTCATATCGAGCGTCCCAACGTACTCGACCGTGATCACCTCCGAAGTCGACTGTGGAAAAGGCGCACGATAAACTCGTGCCCGACTTTCACGTTTCGAAACGATATACACATCCCGGGTCAGGGGGTCCACCATAAGCGCCTCTGCGTCACGTCTGCCATCGGGAAAACGAAAGGTGATCGTCTCAGCGGCGCTGATGGAGGAGGGAGCGACCAAACTGTCGCTCAAACTCGGCTCGGGAACCCGGTAGATGTACTTATGCTCATACCTCGCCAGGTTGTCACCGATGTTTCCGATGAACAGGTAGTGCTCTCCGGGTACGGGCCCGGGCCCGACCGCGATGTCCTCCCAGTCCCGGCAGTTGGCGCCTGGCAGGGCGAATGCTGCCACATGGTTGCCCTCGCTGTCGAGGGCGAAAATGAGGCTCTGGTTGTCGGAATCGTTGTGGGTCCACAAGATGCCGGGATTCCTCCTGCTGGCGGCCAGGCCCGACGCCTCGTTGAGGGCAGCATGTTCCAGCAAACCACAGTCGATTCGCTTGCCAAAGTTCGGTGGGCTGCCGTGGACCCTCAGCAGCAAGCCAGCCCCCAGGCTTGCGATGAAAAGAAGGTGCGTTTCTCTGAATCTCGATCTTCCGCAGCGCAACATGTACTGCCTCATTTTAAGGATGACGCCCCACAATCAAAATATCGGCTGGCCAGCGGTGGTCTCTGAATCCGCGTCATTGGTCATTTTTCTGAGCTTGATGACCAATGACGCGGAGCAAATGACGTGAAATAACCTTTATGAAAAAATCCGAGTTATTTCAACATGGGCAGCTATTCGAATGACCTTCCTAAGTTAACCCACTTAACCCATCTGCGCAGGGTTTTGTTCCTCAGGCCGGTCTCAGGCGTGAATAATCATTCCCAGCGTTCTCGCCGATCCTCCCCCCTGCGGTCAGATGTCGGGCAGCGCCACAGGGCGCACGAGTTCCCCTCGTGTCTCGGGTGGGTTCAAATCCCTCCTGTCCCCTCTTTGACAAAGGGCGGACTCTTGTCGCGGAATCGGGTTTGAAGTCGGATGTCGTGCCCAGAGGGCGCGGAAAATCCACCTTTCGTAAAGGGGGATTCAGGGGGATTTCTTGACTCGCGCCACCGTAGTTGAGGTAAGAAGGGCCCTCAGGCATGGATGAGATAGTAGACAGCAGTAGAAACAAAATCCCTGACAAAGGGAAGGCCGCTCACCCAGTCGAACTGCTTACGTCCTTTGATGCCGAACTTGTACTGGTAGATGGGATTGAAGAGAAAAAATTGCCGCTTCAGGACTTGCCACGCTGTCTCTTGCAGCAATCTCTCGAATCTATGGATGGAAAGCCTAGTATCGTAGATTTCCATCAAGCCGGCGATCTTGTCTTCGCTCTCACCACACACTTTCAAAAGGCCGCGATAGAGCTTTTGCGGCAGCAAATGAACCCAGGGAACGACCTTCAGAAACGACTCGGCAAGCTGCTGATGGCCACCAAATGGATTCCACCACGGCGGAAAGGCCACAAAAACGACGCCGCCCTGTTTGACAAACTTGTGCAGAACCGAGAGGATTCGTGCCTGATCGTGGATGTGCTCGATGGCATCCTTCAGGATGAGCACGTCGATCTCCCCCATCAAATGCTCGAACACCCTGGTGTCATGCACATCGGCGGCATAAAATGTGATCCGCCTTTGTTCAACTTCCTTCTGAAGTATCCTCCGGGCATGTTCAATGCGATGGGCCGCGATGTCGACGCCATAGCAGGTGTATCCTTTCTCGCTAAACGCTTTCAAGACCCCGCCCTCACCACAACCGACTTCCAGAACCTTCGCGTGTTCCGGCAGGGGATAAACCTCCTGGATGAAAGGAATAATATGGTCCCGGGTGACAAGATATTGCTGGTCCCACTTCTTGACGGGATCGAGATGAAAATCATAGGGCATGGGTCATGTCTGGCTGAAGTGAAACATGGGCCGCGCGCGTTCGATTTCCAGTCGCACACGACGCTTTTCCAATTGTACGATGTACTCGTCCAGCTTGCGCTGAAGCTCAGCAATCCGCCGCTTTTCGGCCTCATACACATCCTGTTTCTCGTTGGGATCAGCAAGCAAGTTGAACAGCAGATATCTTTGCTGCAGCGTGTCGAAGACCAGTTTCCATTTGCTGCTTCGGCACCCGTACACTTTGGGCATGCGGTCTATTCTGAACATGTTCGCATCGACTGGAACTACGCCATTCGGACCGAAGCTCGCGGCCGCGCAGATTTCCCTGCCAACCTCTGGCTCAAAAACCGCGGGCCGCATAAAAGGCGATTCAAGCCCGAGAGTTGACAAAATCGTGGGTGCTATCTGCAGCAGGCTGACGAGCTCCTGGCGAGTTTCGCCGCGGCGTTGACCGGGCTGTTTGACGAGCAGCGGCACATGCAGCAGCTCATCATACAACTTCGACTTGTGCTGCAAATCTCCGTGCTCCGCAAACTCCTCACCATGGTCGGCGGTAAAAATGATTTGCGCAGAGTCATACAACCCGAGCTGCTTCAGAAAGTCGAGCAGTGCCCCGACCTTGCTGTCCAGTTGTCTGATGGCCGCATCATACAGGCTGCTGACGCGGTGCAACATTTCTTCCGACAAGTGCATGTTTTCCCGCACACGCATGTTTAATCCAAGATTCTCCTCTCGGGGAATTGGCTGCATACCAAGCTCCACTTGCGGCCCAACCTGCGGCAGATAGGGGTAGTGCGTGTCCATGTAATGGATCCACAGAAAAAAAGGCCGCTCCCCCACACGTTGCAGTGCCTCGAAAATGTCAAAGTTGATCTGGCCTTCCAACTGCGCCTTACTTTTGATGCTGGCTTCTGTCACCAGATAGCGCTCGACATCCAGGCCAGGAATAGTAATGATAGCCGACTCAGAAGCTGAATAATAAGATGACGGGTCTGTCTGCGATTCTGACACTGAGGCCCCCAGATCAAAGTCCAAATAATCACGGAACTCGTCGAACCCGCGGTCATAGTGAAAAAACCTCGAAACGTAAGGATTGGCTGCATTGAAGGCCAGGGTAAGGTAGCCGCTCTCTTTCAGAATCTCAGCAAGTGCAACCGGCACCTCAAACATCCCGAGCTTTCTGGAAAGGAGTGCGCTTCGTGCCGCCAGAATCGCTGGAAAGGCATGCGGTGTGTTCGGACCATTTGTAAACGCGCGACGAAAGAGAAAACTTCCCGCCGCGAACCGGTCGAGACTTGGCGTGGTCGGCTTGTGATAACCGTAAACCCCCAGCCTGTCCGCCCGCAGGGAGTCCGCTGTGATGAGAATTGTGTTGGGACGTTCGGGAGACACTACAAATAACCCAGGTCCTTGAGACGGCTCTCGAGAATCTGCTCTTCGTTGTCTTCGTTGTCTGCCCCGGCAGAGTCAGGCTCGCCGAAGAGCAGCGTTTCCAGAACAAAGTTCACGTATGCCTCGACCGTATCGAACGCGCGGGAATGAGCGACAATCTGTTCGATTTCGCGGTAAGCCCTGGGACAAAGTCGTACTTGTGTTGCTGCGCTGCCCTCCCCACCTGTTCTAAGACTCATCTTCACGCCCTCGTTATGAAAGTTGACCGGGGAAATTTAAACAATAATTATGTTGCAGGCAAGAGGTAAAATGCCCGGGACGTAGCCACGGCCGCTTGCCGCAGGTGTGAACATCGTAGCAAATGAGAATTTCGTGCATTTCACTCCTGACGGACAACGGCCGGGCCTTGTTGGTGATTTTGCGCGTTTTTATCGTGTTTCCCTAAGACAGGCATACGTGTTGAATTGTGGCATGCTCCACGGGCTAACCCAACACACCTGGTGCTTTGAGAATAGCCGCTTTGAGACGCTTGAACCCCTGCCGTCTATCCACACCTGATGTCCGTTGCCGAACACTGAGTATCCTGCCAGCGGACACTTTCCTGCCGTTGATCACGACATTCACTTCATAACTCATTAAAAATCAGCGACGGAACAGTTTTTGAAGGAATAGACTCAAATCGAGCCGATGTCATTAGAAGCTGCCCAGGAGCCACCAATCGGGCAGCGCAGTGACCTTCGAATGGACTTGAAGTATGTCTCGCCCAGGATAAACAACATACCCATGTGGCACATTGGGATTGTCAGACAAAAAGGACAGGAGGCTGGATGCGTAGAACAAATACATAGGGTGAATCGCATGCTGAAGAGTTATCTCAAAATTGCTCTTAGAAATCTGCTCAAGTACAGAGGCCATACCCTTATCAATCTGGTCGGGTTGTCGGCCGGCATCACGGCCTGTTTGCTGGTCTACTTGTTCGTTCGGCATGAATGGACCTTTGACCGCTTTCATGCGCATGCCGACCGCATCTACCGGGTGATTCAGCATGAGCGGGAATCCACCCGCGCGGTCCACTCCTTTGCCGAAACTCCTGTGCCTCTTGCTGCGACGCTCGAACAAAGCCACCCTGAGGTCGTAGACTTCGCGCGCGTGGTCACCAACCGGGCGGTCGTGCGCCAGGGCAGCAGCAGTTTTCAGGAGCGGCTGTACCTGGTCGACCCCACCTTGCTGACCATGTTCACCTTCCCGCTCCTGAGCGGCGACCCACGGACCGCGTTGCAGGACCCGGGCTCGATCGTCATCACCGAAAGCGTGGCGAAGAAATATTTCGGCGAACAAGCAGCGCTTGGCGAGCAACTGAACATCCAGCTCGGCTCGGAAGCCCGCGACTTCGTGGTCTCCGGGGTTGCCCGGGATGTCCCGCGCAATTCCAGCATTCGCTTCGATTTTCTCCTGCCCTTCGAGAATATCAAAGAGCTGATCTCCTCGCAGGCGCTCAACCACTGGGGCATTATCATTCCAGAAACGTATCTTGAACTGGCGCCGAGCGCGCAGCCGGTGAAGCTGGAAAGGCGCATCACCACGACAGTGCAGACCTATTATGATCAAGTCTTCGAACCGGGACTGGTGCAGCTTTTTCTGCAGCCGCTAACGGATATTCATCTCAACCCGAGTTACGAAGGCGGGTCCGAGCCAGTGAGCCATCCGGCCTATTCGATTGTTCTGAGTAGCATCGCCCTGATGATCTTGCTGGTCGCATGCATCAACTTCACCATTCTGGCCACCGGTCGCTGCACCTATCGTGCGCGCGAAATCGGCGTGCGCAAGGTGCTGGGCGCGAACCGCAGGCAGGTGCGGCGCCAGTTCTGGGGTGAGGCCACCTGCTTCAGCGTGATAGCGACGGTCCTGGCCGTCGGGCTGGCGGAGCTGTTTTTGCCCGGTTTCAACCGGCTATCCGGTCTGCACCTGGTCTTGAACTATGATGTCGTGAGCCTGCTCGTCATGGGCAGCGCGACCGTGCTGGTCGGTCTGCTGGCGGGCAGCTACCCCTCGCTGGTGCTCTCGCGCTTCAACCCGATTGCCGCGCTGCGCGGCCAGGTCAAGATCGGGCGTGAGAATCTCCTGCAGCAGGGCCTGGCGGTAACGCAGTTCACCATTTCCATCGCGCTCATCGTTGCGACATTCCTGATGCTCAGCCAGCTGCACTACCTGCGGTCGAAAAACCTGGGCTTCGATAAGGAGCAGGTGGTGGTCGTCCGTCCGGGAGGCGCGGCCGAAGAAAACGCACGGGTGCTTGAACGTTTCCGGAACGCCGCACCAAGGAGATAGGCATCCGCAAGGTGCTCGGCGCCACCGTGGC
>JBHHXT010000097.1:0-17707 GCA_046757165.1 bacterium
TGCGATAGAAGTTGATTAGGAAGCAGCATTTAAGAGCGTGGATTTCCCGGTGCCCCTTGGACCGAACAGAAAAAAACTCTGCATCGGCATGCTAAACAATCTTGGAATGTAGACTCCATTTTGGGCCTCATATCGGAAATGGCGATTCCAAAATTACGAATTTGGTCGCCTGGAGTCAAGTGAAAAACAAGATGAGTGAACGCTTTTAGGCAGTCCCCGATTCTAATTCTTCCCACAAAAAGAGAAGTCCTTGCAATTGAATCCCGAACCATTTATCTTAGACAGTTTCTTCTGGCAGAAATAGTCAAACACGGTCTGTGACCGAATTTTGACCAAGCCGCTTATTCCCGGATGAACGAAACGAGAATTTTGGTTAAGCTTTTCAAAGGAGGACAAGCATGTCTAAAACCGTAAGAGTCGCCGTTACCGGCACTGCCGGACAAATTGGTTACGCGCTTTTGCCAAGATTGGCCTCCGGCCAGGTGTTTGGCCCGGACACACGAATAACATTGCAGCTTCTGGAGATTCCGCCGGCCATGAAAGCGCTCGAGGGCGTGGTCATGGAGCTGGACGATTGCGCTTTCCCGCTGCTGGAGAAGACGGTCATCACGGACAATCCGGAAATTGCTTTCGACGGCGTCACCTGGGCGCTGCTGGTGGGATCGAAGCCTCGTGGTGCCGGCATGGAGCGCGGGGATTTGATTCGCGAAAACGGACCGATTTTCGTCGGGCAGGGCAAAGCCCTCGCGGCCCGGGCTGCGGACGATGTGCGGGTGCTGGTGGTGGGCAACCCGGCGAATACCAACTGTCTGATCGCGATGCACAACGCGGGCGACATTCCGAAAGAGAGGTTTAGCGCCATGACGCGGCTGGATCAGAATCGGGCAATGGCGCAATTGGCGCAAAAAGCGGGGGTCAGGATTACCGATGTCAGCAACGTCACCATCTGGGGCAACCACAGTGCGACACAGTATCCCGACACCGAGAACGCCCGGATCAAGGGCAAGCCGGTCACGGATTTTATCGGTCATGTCGAGTGGCTGCGCGGGGAGTTCATCACCACGGTGCAAAAACGCGGCGCCGCAATTATTGCCGCACGCGGGCTGTCTTCCGCGGCTTCCGCGGCCAACGCCGCCATCGACCACGTGAAAAGCATGCTGGCCAAAACACCTGAAGGCGGCTGGTTTTCGGCAGCGGTTGCTTCAGATGGCAGCTACGACATCGATGAGGGGCTGATTTTCTCTTTTCCGGTCACCAGTGATGGTCAGGGCAATGTGGAGATCGTCCAGGGGCTGCCGTGGAGTGACTTTGCCAGGGAAAAAATCCGCCTCACAACCGAGGAGCTGCGCAAAGAGAGAGCGGTTGTGGAAGACTTGCTTGCCTAACCCGGGGTGACTATTCAGGTAGATAGGCTGTAGACTTTTAGGCTGTAGGAAAACGTTGTATTGAACATTTATCAAGCAACAAAAGTTTTTTGGAGCATTGCGCAAAACCTAACCTGGATTATTCACAAGAGAGTAGCAAGTATTCATATAAGTATTTGATGATGCATATCTTAACGGGATAAAGAGGAGTGCAACGCTTTAGCGTTGCATGAAATGCTAAAGCATTTCACTCCTTACGTGTAACAGCCTATGTCTCGACTGGGGACTTCGCCCGGTAGGGATGGCCTGGGGATAGGGAAAGGTAAAATATTCCACACGGAAAAAAACCACGCGGCTTTTATCCCTGTCAATTCGTGCAAATCCGTGGCTAAGTCATTTATTTTGTTACATTCCCTACTTTGAAGCGCGAGCGGTCCTGAAGCTCAGCGCGATCACTTCTGGTGTGGCGTGCTTGACAACGGGCATGGTCATGCCGAACGCCGCATTGATGTAGGTCGGGTCGCAGATCACAAACCGTTTGTTTTCATACAGCAGATGGTCGCCCTCAACGCGGCTGGTAAAATGCACGGCCGTGGCAACGTGTCCGGGATAATCCAATCCGATCACCTCCAGCCCCAAAAGGCGGTTCACCAGATAGGCGAAAAGGATGGAGCGGTCTTCGCAATCCGAATAGGGATAAAAGAGCGTTTCCTCGGCAAACAGATATTTTTCTCTGCCAAACTGTTCACCATCTGTTCTGTAGTCGAACGCCGTTTGGACGAACCGTAGCAGAATGTTCACAGCTTCTGTCTCGGATTTGCCCTCAACGATGGATTTCAAACCTGTCAGCAAGGAGCGCGCCGCCACCGAAGAAACCGGCGCCCCGAAGTAGACCTCCAGATTGGTCTGCGGATAATATTCAAAAAACTTCACCGCGCTGTCATCATAATCTACTGCCAGGGCATAGGTTTTCCCGCGGTACTCAAAACTCAGGTGCTTACTCGTCCCTGCGTTTTTGATCTTCGGAACGTTTTTGACCTCGAGATCAAAGGAAGTGATGGCGCCTGGATATCGGCCATCATAGGTAAACAGCGATTTCACTTTTTCGTTTTGGTTGTCGAAAGAGAGCACATGAAATTTCCTACCGTCGATGACGAAATAACGAACGCCGTACAACACATTGAGGGAAGGAAGCAGCAGGTAGATGCGGTTTTTTTGATAACCAATCTTCGCTTCATATCCTGATTTTGAAAGCATGAACCACAGGAAGAGATTCCTGTCGTTTTGCGACGTTGGATGAATGCCCCTGGCCACACCGTTTAGCAGCATGCCATACCCCCAATCGTTGAGCTGCATCTGCTCTCTCAGAAATTGCACCTGCGTCAGGAGGTCTTCATAGTTCAAAGCGCTCAGCTTCTTCCAATGCGCGCTAAGCGCTTTGTTTTCGATGTGAGCGACGAAAGGAGAAGAGAAGCCTCTGTCCACATGCACCGTTAGAGCAGCGCCAAAATAGTCGACTGTGATGGGCTGGCCCTTTTCGAGGTCGAGCGGCACGGGGTTATCTTCAAGCTCTGGAATTGGCAGCGGAACAACCTCTGGCACGGGAATATCTTTGATGATGCGAAGATCGGGCCGGTCGATGTCTCTCGGCGGCAGTTTTTCTGCTTGCGGCATTTTGACCGGTTTGGGATTCTCATCTCTTTTCAGTCCCTCCCGCAACTGCATGTTGCGCCACTCTTTTTTCAGGAATTCCGTGAAATCCTTATCTCGTTTTTCTTTGAATTCCTGGAAGGCTTGTTGCTGCTTTTCGAGCCACTTCTCATAATCTTCCTGTGCATTGGCCGAACGATGGCACAACCCCAGGAGAAGGACGAAAGCAAGAGAGACGATACCGGCTGAATTCTTGGCGTGCATGCCAGGCTCCTTTTGTTGACGATGGATGAGTGCTGCTTGATGATTCAATGTCATTAAAGTCAAACTCGATCCAACATGGTCTCTGACCATGTTTTTTGCTCAAAACGGGGCCTAAAAGGGCCTACTTTTTCTGTCATCTCCAACAACCGGAACCCAAAAGGTCTTTTCCTAAAACTGTGTGGTTCCTGACCGGATGGAGCGGTGTACAAGCTTCAGAGCCTGTGCGAGAATGTAACGCAAGCATCTTGCTTGCGAGAATGGATTGCAAAGAAAACAAGAACTTAGCTTAAATCAGAGACCCTTTTTAACAAGCCAGAGGCTTGTTTTACCATGTTTTCACACAGGCTCTTCAGCTTGCCGGGGTGTGGGAAAACACGCTAAAGCGTGAACACCCTGATTCTGACCTCAGCGAATTTCCCTGACACAGCGAAACCCAATAAACCGTTTTTTTTGCGCCGGATCTTGAGCGAAGCGAAAGTCACACCTGAAATTATAGGCTGCAAATCCTCCCGAGGCTACAATGCCCCGCACCACACGCCGGGCGCCTTTCTTCGGCCCTTTGGGGTTGCGGTCAGGGCTGACGGTGTAATAATCAACCTGAAACCAGTCGGCGCACCACTCCCAGGCATTGTCTGCCATGTCGAATAGGCCATAGCCGTTGGCGGAATAGGTCTCCACCTCGCGCAGATGCTTTCTGCTCTCCTCGCTGAATCGCTGTGCGAACTCGGGTCGCGATTCCGGCGACTCATCCCCCCAGGGAAAGATTTTGCTTTCCAGGCCACCGCGGGCGGCGTATTCCCACTCGGCTTCCGTCGGCAGACGCTTGCCGGCCCATTTCGCGAAGGCGACCGCATCGTTCCAGCTAACATAGACCACGGGCTGTCTGGGATTTTCCAGTTGCTTCTTCCATTCACCAGGCTGGGGGTATTCCTCGGCCTGCAGGAATTCCTTGTATTGTGCTACCGTGACTTCATGTTTGTCGATGTAGAACGGGTCGAGCAGAACCATGTGCAGCCGTTCGTCAACCGACCCTTTGGTGCCCATCAGGAAGGCGCCCCCCGGGATGTACTTCATCTCGGAGCAAGCTCGAATTTGCCGTGCGACGTAGGAATCGCGTGGTTTGCGCTGCAGCGCCTCCTCATACTTGCGCTTCGCCGTGGCGGGCTTTCCTTGCTTGAACAGCTTATCTCCCTCGTCTTTGAATTTCGCGAACAGAGCTGTCCGCTCAGCAATTGCCCTGGCATCGGCGATCTTTTGGTCGCACACCTCGATTCTGCTGCTGACATACTCGTCGTTTGGTTTTTCGGAAAGCGCGAGCCGATAGGCTGCCCGCGCCTTATTAAAGTCGTCCGTTTCGAACAGACGATCGCCCTCGGCGCGATGTTGTTGAAACAGGCTCTGCTCGTCGGCCTGCTTCTCTCCCGTTTTTCCCGCTTTCTCCTTTCGAGGCGCGGTGACGTCGACGCTTGCAACGTTCTTTGTGACCAACTCGGAGCCCGCCTCTACCGGCGGCTCTTTTTCCTGCGAGTCAGCGTTCTGCTCTGATTCGCGACCAAAGAAGAACAGGAAGGCGAGCGTCAAAGCCACCCCGATGAATGACAACACCATGACCGGCGTCCGTTTCTTCCTGCTTTGCTGCGGTGCGTCTGAGCGGTGCGGCGCGTTCAGCCGGATCGTGTTTGTGTCATCGGAGCAGATGAGTGACCTGGCGTTGTGCAGGAGCTCCCTGAAGGCCTCGACATTTTGCGGACGGCGTTCAGGGTCGATCGCCAAGGCCGGCTGCAAGGCGCTGTGCAGCGCAGAGGACAAATTCGTGCCATCTTTCTCCAGGACCGAGAAAGCGTCGCTCTGCGTCTCCTCTGTCGCATCTGGAAGCACGTCGCCGGTCACCAGGTAGTAAAGAGTAGCAGCGCAAGCGTAGATATCCGTCCAGGGGCCTTGCAGCCCCCGGCGTGAATATTGTTCCGAAGGCGCGAATCCGGGTGTCAGGACCACCGACATGCTGCGGGTCATGCCGCCCATGGCAACTCGCGCCGCGCCAAAGTCGAGCAGAATTGCGCGACCTTCTTTGGTCAAATAGATGTTCTGGGGCTTGATGTCGCGGTGCAGGAGATGGTTGTCGTGCACCTGTTTGAGGCCATCGAGAACCTGGAGCATGATGTCGATGGCTTCCGGTTCCGGGAGTCTTCCGCCCTGTCTCTTGCGGTATTCTTCCAGGTTTTCGCCTTCGAGGTAGTCCATGACCAGATACGCCGTCTGATTCTGCTCGAAAAAGTGCCGGACGCGGACGAGATTCCGGTGGTCGAATCTGGCGAGATTGCGCGCCTCCTGCAGGAATTGCTGCAGCCCCTGATTGAACGTCTTGCCGTCTTCTTCAGAGTGGGGCGTGACCGTAGTGCCATCTTTGTCTCTTCCGACAAACTCGCGCGGCAAATATTCTTTGACAGCGATCGAGGTTTCCAGCCGCGTGTCCCAGCCAAAATAGGTGATGCCAAATCCCCCCGGTTTCCCTAATATGCGGCCGACTAGATACTGGTCGTGCAAGAGAGTGTGCGTCGAGAGGGCCAAAGGACTGCGATAGTCCTCTTCGTCATATCCACAGCTTGGGCACGTCCTCGCATCGCCCTTTTCCGTGAAACAACCAGGACAAAGCTGTTGGTAGTTTTCTCCTGCCATGTTCAATTACGTGGTTGAATGGGTGATTTGATTCTTCGCCAGAAGTGTTTGAAAGAAAACTAAGATCTCATGTGGCAACCCCAGGATTTGAATCCCACCCGCCCCGAACTCGTCACTCGTAGCCGCCACCCCTTGTGGGTGGCTATCGTCTCTCGCAAGGAAATCAAAAAGAACAACAGATATGCCCCTACATCATTGGTGGTGGTTGGCCAATCGCCAGCGCGTTCAGATTGCCCCGATGCAGGAAGCTGCGACTCCGGGGCGTCACGGTTTTGGCATGCGCACCAAAACATAGAAGATTTCTTGTTCGAGGTCCCTCCACCTGGATACAATTTCAACGTTCTTCAGGACGACCGCAGTTCGCTCGTGCAGGATTTCCTGGCCCTGGTAGCCGAGTTTTTGTATGGCCTGTAATTGTGTGTAGACCGCCCGCGCCAGGTTACGGCGCGCAAGTTTTTCGGCTTCTGCCCATGAGCTGGTCTCATAAAAATATTGTGGCGCCACGCCGATGCCATAACAGTAGTTCGAGTCTTCAGGAATCTCTTCAATCCAGGCAGGGGAGGGCAGATCTTTTGGTGACTGTTCGTCCCGGTACCACGGGTCGACGATACATCCGGAGCCTCCGAGCAAGACACAGATGAACTCGTCGGTGACCAGGGTATCTTTTGGCGTGAGCACCGAAGCTGCGCTTGCAATGACAGTGGAGTCGAATTTTTCGACGAAATTCGACTCCATCCAAAACATCCCCATTTCTGTGTTCCAAAAGGTCTGCCCGCCGCCTACTTCCGTACACCTCTGCCTGGCATAGTTCTCGTAGCCGTTGCGAATCGCCCGGGCAGCAGCAGAATCCGGGTAGAACGAGGACTTGGCATAGCCCACGGCAACCCTTTTACATCTAACAGACGCCTGATTGAAAAACCAGTACGGATAGTCCTGCGCCAGAGCCGCACCGGACGGCAGCAACAGAACAACGAAGATGAGCCGTTCCGTTAATGACCGTGAATTTGTGGCCCACATTACTGCATCTTCGCCGCCTGTTGTTTTTTCCACTCTTCATACTTGCGCACCTCGTCGTCCATTTCCTTGAAGGCCTCTGAAGCCCGAAAGCGTGTGTACATGTTCTGGTTGGCTTTCAGGGCGTTCATGAATGCCTGGTTGGCGGCGCCGATCGGGTATTCCACCAAAACATAGGCGCGGTAATTGTTGCCGTCCTTGACATGGGCCGTTTTTGATGCGCGACTCCCCATGAGCTGGGTCGAAACGACCGTCCTGATGGTCTGCGAGAATAATTGATTGATTTCGGCGTCCTCATCGGTTCCCACTTCTTCTTGAAAACTCTTGGTGAGACCGTCGATTTTCAGCTCATATTGGCGTGCAATCTCTGCTCGCGCGCTTGTGATCGCCTTCTCGATTGCGAGGTTGAGATCTCTCGATGCACCGGTTCGCGCCGCATAAAGGAAGTTGGGGTCCTGGGGAGTGTTCGTGAACCACTCTGGAATCGGATCTATACGCGTTTGTGTCAATGGCTTTGAGCCCCCGCAGCCCATCACAGAGATCGCCATCCCCGCGATGACTAATAAGGAAACAAGTGAACGCATTGCTAACCTCCGTAAATTGGTTAATTCGTGAAAGATGATTTAGGCCCTGACAAGTCAAGTTTTCTCATTCTTTGGCAAGACTTCTTGTGATTCAGTTTCTTTCGATTTTCGAGTTTAGGATTTCGAATTTCCGGCTTGTCCGGGTTAGGTCAAATGGACAGGCAGGCAGTCAACTGCGCTTAGAAGGCCACACCACCGGTGATGCCGATGAAGGAAAAACTGTCTCCTTCGGTGAAAATGATTCGTGTCAAGCCCTGGAACAAGAGATTGAATCTTGGGCCGGCAGGGATTTCTATCCCGCCCCCGAAGGCAACCCCTGGCTTGCTTTCTTCGGCATTGACCTCGAAGCCCAAATCCTCGTCCAGAAATGTTGCTTCGACGCGGCTGTAGGTTGCCATGCCAAACAAATAAAGCTGAAGGCTCGATTCCATTGAGGTGAGATAAGGCCGCAAGCCAAACCCCAGCTCTGCAACGGTCAACTCGCCTTCGATACCAAATTCACTCAATTCATCGCTTTGCGTAAATCCTTCGCCTGAGATGCCGAGGCTGATGCCGAACTGGGGCGAAAGGAACATGACATATTGCCCGTGAACACTCACCCCGACCTTCACCGCGTCTTGAATCCCCTCTGGCCCAAGAGGAACCGCCGCACCGATGAAAAGCTCCCATTGATTGTTGCGTTTCTGCGCTAAGCCACTGCTGGCGAACAGAAACAAAACCCCGATCATTGCCGCAAATCTGTAGAATCTCATTTACCTGCCTCCTGGGTTTGGTGATGAAAATTGAAAGGATTGACTTTGCCCCCGTGATTTGTTCATTTCGGCACCGCTCAAAACCGCACCAACGCCGCTTCTTTGTTGCGGCCGAGGACTTGTGGCGTTTGCTCGCGATCTAACGTGCCAGCGGTTCTTTTTACATTCGCAATCAGGTATGCTTCGAGTTCCGCGATACTGATTGCCGCGTCATAGTTTTTGTCAGCCTCTCCGCGTAGTCCTTTCAGCAGAAAGTAGGTAAATAAACCATGCTCTTTGTCCGGGTAGGCACTGCTGATTTCATGACCCGAGGCGGCGGAGAAGACCACCAGGTTGTCGGACCGAAGAACCGGATTCTCGACTTTGATCAGCACAGGTCGGGCATCCGCCAGAAGCATGGTGTTCTCTCGCGTCCCGCCGCTAAAACAGGCATCGATAAATACGGTGATTGATTTCGCATTCAGGGTCGAAAGCTCATCATAGAATTGATTCAGGCTAAACCCTGTCTGGGAAGGATAGTTGGCATCCCCGTCAAACGGGATAAGATAGGCCATTTTCTCCTTGATGTCCGGTGCCCCGTGTCCGGCGAAGTAAATGTAGACATCTGAAGTCGGCTGCGCCCGTTTTTTCAACCAGCCCTTGCCGGTAAACAGCTTCAAGAATTCACCTTTGGTGACGTCTTGATCTGTCTTGTAGTAAATGTTGTTCTTGCTATCTGGAACGCCGAGAACCTTAATCGCATATTCCTTGAAAATGGCTGCATCGCGCTTCGCAAAGGTCACATTGGGAATACCGGCATATTGTTCGACACCCAGGATAATAGCGATAGCATCTTGATTGTAATTCTTGCTCTTTGGAATATGGGTATCGACGTCAATCGTGAGAGGCGCGCTTTCGATATCATCGGGTCCCTGGCGACCGGTCACAATCAAGTCTTTGCTGGCTAACTGCGGCTTGTTGAAGGGTAAATCCAAAGGGAGTGTTTTGTCATAGCGGCCGCGCTCTTCCCGCAAGAGGATGTTGATGGGCACACTGGTGGCCTTACTGTTGGTAAAGACGGTAAACTTGACGTCCTTGAATTCTCCCTGGCGCAGATCTCCCAACATAAACTCGGTTTGAGAATCCGGGGTGAGAAAGACGTTCTCGCCCGTCTGGATTGCCGCCCTGACGACTCTTGCCTGACCCTGTCCAACATTCTTGATACGCGCTGTAATGTCAACCATTTCTCGTGGCTCAATGCGTCTGTTTTTGGAATTGTCATCAATGCCGATGTCGGCGATGACGAGATCCGGTGGCTCGAGGGCTTTGGTGCTGAAGGTGAGATGGCTGGGCGGATCCAGGTCGAACCCGTTTGCCTCGGCGACGTCGATCCTGAGTCTGACATCCCTGGAGGCCACGTGTTGGTCACACGAGACCGGGATGACCACCGATTGCTGGGTGCCGGGCGCAAGATGATCAATGGGCCGGGCATGACCAACTCGGATTCCCGAGATGTCGCTCTCGGGCGTTGTTTTGATTCTCAGCTCATAGGCGTCGCCGCGGCCATCATTGGTGATATCGACGATGATTTTTCCCGATTCTTCGGCATCGAGAAAGCCGTTGTTGGAAGGCTCGACAAAATAGAGGTCGACGGCGAGCTGCGCGGGCACGCTTGGCCGGCGCGGTCGCATTTTCTTCCGCGGTCGCCACTCAGGCACGTCCCGGCGCCGCAGACGGTCTCTTCTTGGCGGGGTCTCGCCACGATTGATGCGCGTCAGGAACCTCTTGGCCCTTCGTGTCACAATATGACTGATGGAAGTCGCGAGGTAGAATTTTGCCTGGTCAATTTCACCCAGGTTGAAATAGCAGACCCCGAGCTCCCGGTTGGGGTAGTACTCGATGAACATGACCCCCCGGGCACGAATTTTTTTTGTGTCTTTGCTTTTGACGTTCAAAGCATCCTGGAAGTGTTCAATGGCCCGGTGCCACTCTTTCTTTTTCATGGCTTTGAGGCCGCTCTTGTAAGCGTTGAACCACTGTGCGTAGCTCTGGCTGGTCAGAGAATCGAAACACAGGGTCAGCCCCATGCAGAGCAGAAAAATTGGAAGTGTTCTCTTTGACATGGTAGTCCTCCTTTGACAAAGAGTTGAAAGACAGTCAACTCGCTTATCGATAAATTTTGAACGACTTAATCGCTTCCACGCGCCTGTCCGCATCGATCTCAGCCACCCAGCGCCAGACCTCGTTGAGTCCCGTTTTCCACATCTCCGCGTAACCGGCGCCCGGGCGCAGTATCTTCCGGCTCTGAAAAATAAGAGAATCTTTGGTTGCCACTGCGACGATGGATTCCATGGCCGCTTCCCGGCCCGGCGGCAAAGCGGTCACGAAAGAGTAGCCAAACCCGGGAAGGGTTCTCGTTTGCTCTGCCATCTGTCTGTTGGATCTCTCGACCGTGTTTGGGAAGATCAGGTAGACCGAGTCGTTTGCCGCAATGTTGAATACCGTCAGATAACAATCCTGCGTGGCCCGCACGTTGAATGCAACGCCTTCCCCCTCCTTGTATTGGGTGTTTGACAGCGTCAACTCGAGCTTGAAATTCGGGTCCGGCGCCGCATCTTCTTCCAGAACATGAAATCGATTGGCCGCGACAAATCTGACGATTTCCGTTCCGTCCGGGAAGGTCGTGATTTCAGATTTTTCTTGCCAGGTCTCTTCATCGACGATGCGGCCGCGACGGCTTTCACGAATGTAGTTGGCAAAGGATTCTCCGGTCTCGACCTCTTCCCCCAGCTCTCGCGAGATCTCGAACTGCTGCAGAAATTTTTCCGCCGTGATGCTGACGCCCAGTGCGCGTTCGATCGCATCCGTTCTGGCATTCCGGCGGGCACGCTGTTTCGCCTCTGCCGGCGTAATGTTTTCGTTTAGATAAGCCGTGCCCCTGCCCGTCACCCAGACACCGTCACGTTGGGCCAGGAGAGACCACCGCGAAGGAAACGGAGAAAAGAGCAGACAAAAACAACAAATGAAAGTCAGCCGCTGAAAGAAAAGCATGGTAACCCCGAGACAATTTGCAGGCTTGTGTTTTCTCTGGCCATCTCACCGGCCAGATTCGCATTTACTCTACACCCGTGAATACCACAAAAGAATAACTAACTACGAGAAATCTCGAGCACAGTGGAAGTCGGAAAAACGCCAATATCTAATGCCGGAACCGTCGATCTCGCAAATCATGTCGTGCTCAGAAGAAGAACGAGATGGTGCTCGAGACAGATGTCGGAAATGTTATGTGTACGATAATAAACTAATAAAACGTCACATTGTCAACCCTTTTTTGGAGCTGTCAACCGAAATTTCTCGGTTTGGTGATATACCATGAGCAAGGACTCACACCGGCAGGCGCGCTTCACCTTTTCAGTTGCGCCAGAGAAATATTTGCGCTATATTAGCCGTGTTCTCAACGATGGGGGAGGTCATGCTTGATAACTTACGCAACATAATAGCCGACGCAAAGCTCTCAGGTAAGAAAGCTGCGTTCATCTCGGGTCTGGTGCTCGGATCCGTGCTGACACTGATCGTCACCTATTCCGGCAACCTTGTTGATTCCTACCTGCATCGGCCGCGGGAAGAAGTGCAACGGGACGTCATGCTGCCCGGTCTGGACCTGCCAGAAAATGACAGAGTCCAGGCAAGCATTCAACATTACCTGCAAGCCGGGCGCAAAGCTGATTTGGTGCAAAGCTACCGCCGGTCCGGGAGCTATCTGCCGATGATTACGGCGATTTTCGAAGAACACGATGTGCCGCAGGCACTGGCCTATCTCCCGATGATTGAAAGCCGTTTCATTCCGACCCGCCGGTCTCCCGCCGGTGCGGTCGGGTTGTGGCAGATCATGCCGGCGACGGCTTCGCAGTACGGCCTGAAGTACAATCGCTGGATAGACGAGCGCCGCGACCCGGAGAAAGCCACCGTTGTGGCGGCACAACATCTCGGGTTTCTGTACAAGAAACTCAGAAATTGGGATCTGGTTCTGGCCGCCTACAACTGCGGATTGTCAAAGCTCAGACGCGCCATGAGAAGCGAAGGAAGCGCCGATTTCTGGCAGCTCGAGCGAATTCCAAGAGAAACCTATGAGTTTGTTCCCGGCTACTATGCCATTCTGCACATTCTGCAAGACCCTCAGCAGTACGGTATCGTCCTTCCTGAAACAAGTGACCCGCTGGACTACGAAAGCATCGACATTGAAGCCACGTTTTCGATCGAGCAGCTTGCGAACCTGACCAGCGTGCCACCGAGCGTCTTGAAACGATATAACCCCGCCTTGACCAGCAATATCGCGCCGAGCGGAAGTTATTCGGTGAAGGTGCCCAAAGGGGTGAGAGAGCAGTTTCTCGAGAACTCCAAACAGAATGGCCTCGAGCGAGTCGAAATCACTTACACAACCCACAAGGTGCGAAGAGGCGAGACTCTGGCTAAGATAGCGAAAAAATATGGCACCACTGTCAGCGCCATCATGGCCGACAATAGTCTTCGCAGCGCGCGACGGATCAAAGCTGGCAGCAAACTGAGAATTGCCTCCGTGACCATCAACAAGCCTGAGGCCGCAAGAAAGACACCGGATGATATTGCGCTGCAAGACGATGTCGCTGAATCAAGCAAAGTCAGATTCGTCTACAAAGTCGAGCGGGACGGTCTGTCGCTGGGCTCTTTGACGCGTACCTACCTGGTCACCCGGGAGGAGCTGATGGCCTGGAATCCCTGGCTAAGAACCGACCATTTGCAGGCAGGGGAGGAGCTGAGCATTTACAAATCCGTCGCCGACATCGCGTTTCACAAAACAAGACGTGGGGATTCACTCTGGAAGTTAGCCAGAAGATATAAAACCACGGTGCGCGAGCTGAAGCGCTGGAATCAGCTAACAGGTTCAAAAATCTATCCGGGCAGCAATTTGATCGTGAGTTTGAATTGAACCGCCCGTATATCGATAGAACAAAAAAATATCCAGCCACGGATGTACACTGATGAACATGGATTTCTTCACAACTCTACAGGGAGTCGTGCTACTCCAGGGGAAACGCCGAATTTCATCAAATCACTAAGTGATGAAAATTCCTTGAAAAAGTTGACACACACACACACAAATAAGACCATAATCCGTGTTTTATCCGTGAAAATCGGTGGCTCATAAAAAACTTTGCCAAAAAAAACACAATGTCGGCTAGAAGATTCTTCGAGTGAGAAATCCGTGTGGTTTTTTTATCCGTGTGGAATATTTCACTTTTTCCTGCCCGCAGGACCATCTCTACTGCGAGAAGTCCCAGATCGAGACGTAGTTATTTAATGAAAGACTGAGCCGTGAGTAAGACCAAGATCATGATCGTGGACGATGACCCGGGCATTCTCTATTCACTCAGCATGACCCTGCGAAAAGAGGGCTACGAAGTGGTTGCTGCTGCCGATGGCAAAGAATGTCTGGATCAGGTTGACAAGGAGGCGCCACAGGTCATCTACCTGGACATTGCCATGCCCGAAATCAGCGGACTGGAGGCGTTAGAAGAGCTAAAAAAAAGAGGGGTAGAAATCCCCGTCGTCGTGATGACCGGGCATGGTACAATGGGGAATGCCATTCGTGCCGTGCAACTGGGCGCGTATGAATACATCACCAAACCGTTGGACAGGGAGAAGATCAAGCTGACCACAAAACGTGCACTCGAAACCCTGAGACTCAAACGGGAAGTCACCGATTTGCAATTGCGCTTAGGGAAGGAAGGAGCAGAGGTTGAGAAAGACGAGATCGTCGGCACCAGCGCCGCCATGCAGGACATCTACAAAGCCATTGGCGCCATTACAAACTCATCCAACTTGACGACGGTTCTCATCGAAGGCGAAAGCGGCACGGGCAAAGAGCTGGTGGCCAAGGCGATCCACAATCACGGCCCGTTTGCAAACGAACCGTTTGTTGCCATCAATTGCACGGTTTTGCCGCCGGACCTTTTGGCCAGCGAGTTGTTCGGGCATGAGAAAGGCGCCTTCACCGGGGCCGTGGACCGACGAATTGGCAAGCTCGAGTTTGCCAATTCCGGAACGGTTTTCCTGGATGAAATTGGCGACATGGACCGCGACATGCAAAAGAAGTTTCTGCGCGTTCTGCAGGAACGTCAATACCAACGTCTGGGGAGCAACGCCACCCGGGAGGTCAAAGCACGATTCATCACCGCCACCAACAAAGATCTCAAACAAGTCGTACGGGATGGCCAGTTTCGACAAGATTTATATTATCGTCTCAATGTGGTCAATATCACCCTACCGCCTCTGCGCGAGCGCACCGGAGACATTCCGCTGCTGGCAAATTATTTTCTACACCGTCACAATCGGCTTTTGGGGAAAAACATCAAAGCCATTGCTGAGGAGGCCCTCACCGTCCTGGAGCACTACTCCTGGCCCGGCAATGTGCGGGAGCTGGAAAATGTCATGCACAGCAGCGTGACGCTGGAGCAAGGAGATATCATTCTTCCTTCCTCGCTGCCTGCCCATATCAGAGAGACTGAACCCCCTGTTGCAACCGGTTTTCAGATCACAAATCTCAACCTGGAAGAAGCGCGGAAGCAATTTACAGAACGGTTTGAGAAGCAGTATATTGAAACGCTCTTCAAGGCCACTGACGGCAATGTGGCACGGGCGGCTGAGCAGGCGGGTGTCACCGTAAGAAGCATTCAACGACTGTTACAAAAGTACGGGATTCGAGAGATTTAAGGGTGAGTCGAGGTACTGGTGAATTATCTTAACGTTATTTTCTGTCCTTTTGGCCCCGAAAAACCGCTGGCGCCGGGATGATCTCGAGCCACCTGCCCGAAGGCTCTCGCCGCGCCGCGAAAGGGCTGGATGCCGCCATTGTCAGCATCGTCGCCAATGCGCTGCTTGCCATCGCAAAAATTATGGCCGGCGTCATCGGCCATTCCTATGCGCTCATCGCTGACGGCATCGAGTCGACAACCGATATTTTCGGGTCCACCATCGTATGGGGAGGACTGCGAATAGGAGCGATCCCGCCCGATGCGAATCATCCGTACGGACATGGAAAGGCAGAATCCTTAGCCGCGCTCATGGTCTCACTAACCCTGGTCGGGGCCGCCATTACCATCGCCATCCAGAGTATGTTAGAGATTCGGACCCCGCACCACTTGCCGGCTCCGTTTACTCTGATTGTCCTCATTGCTGTCGTTGCCATCAAAGAGGTGCTGTTTCGCTTCTTGTCCGGAGTTGGCAAAGCGCTGGACAGTTTGGCCATCAACGTCGATGCCTGGCATCATCGCACCGATGCCCTGACCTCGGCGGCAGCTTTTATCGGCATCACCATTGCGCTCCTGGCAGGAGAAGGGTATGAAAGCGCTGATGATTGGGCGGCCCTGTTCGCCTGTGGCGTGGTTGCGTTCAACGGCATCCGGTTGATGAAGTCTGCTATCGCCGAGATCATGGACGCCGCGCCCGCGCCTGAAATCGAAGATAACGTTCGAAAAATTGCCGCCGCAGTCAACGGTGCCGTCGAAATCGAAAAATGTCGCGTGCGCAAAAGCGGTCTGGGCATCTTTGTTGAAATCCATGTCGAAGTTGACCGCGAGATTTCTGTGGTTCATGGTCACGAAATCGCACATGCTGTGAAGGATGCGCTGATAACATCAAGTTTAGCAGTGGTGGATGCGGTGGTGCACATAGAACCAGCCAAAGGTTCCTGAGAGCCGGACAAGCCCCGCAGAAGGCGCGGGATTCAACAACCGGAAACTCGAAATCCTAAACTCCAATTTCGAAAGAGACCGGGCTTGCCCAAAAGTGGCAAAAGATGATTTGTCAGGTACTAATAGCCTACAGTCTAAACACCTGAGTCGGTACCCTGATTCAAGCAAGCAACGATCCTCCTCAGGAAACGACATTCCACGTCGCCCGAAACGACATGGAATGTCGTTGTCCGTGTAAACCTTGCCCCCTCTTCACAAAACACACGCCAACGTGTAGGGACTGCAACTCAATTCATTTAAACCACTTACGCGTTCCACCACCAGACTCCGTTCGACTTTCCCAATTGTGGTATGCAACTTGTAAGGCGTGAGGTGAAGAGATTAAGAGCGCCATCACCTAACCTGGATTATTCACAAGAGATTAGCAAATATTCATTTAATCGCTTGATTATGCAATACCTTAACGGGAAAAAGAGGATGAAATGCTGAAGCATTTCACTCCTTACGTGTTGGCCCTTGCTGTGAGAAATTCATGAATTATTCAGGCTAAAATACAGGAGAATCGAAATGAAAAACAAGCGATTTGCGTTATCGATGTGGATCCTGGGCGCGCTGTTGCTGTGCGCGGCCAGTGATGCCTCAGCTTACCCCTGGTTTGCCCGCCGGTTGGTGGATAGCTGCAACAAGTGCCATGTCTCGTTCCCAAAGACAAACGATTATGGCTGGTATGTGAAATCCACGGGCTACGAGCTGCCCCAGATGGATTACACCGGCCTGGAGGAATCCCCGGTCAAGCGATTCCTGCGATACGTGCCGGTGGCGGTCCGATTCAAAGTAGATGCACTCAACACGGATCCGTCTGAGATAGACGGAGACGTGAACATTCGAACCGCCCAACTTATTAGTGGTGGCAGCATTTTCGGCAACCGTATTAGCTGGTGGTTTCACAAGCATGTGATTGAAAACAACGAGTTCGCGAAACTGTTTCGCGGCACCCCCCATGAGATGTGGGGCCAGTACAACCTGCGTTTTGGCCAATCCAACGTCAATCGGCTGAGTCTGCGCTTCGGTATGTCAGAATTGCCCCTGCGATTCTCGCCAGCCAAGACTAAATTGAGCGAAATGGAATATGCCATCTACAATGCGATGATGGGTGAAAACTCGTTCATGTTGGGGACACCCCAGTATGGTGTCACGCTCAAAGGCTTGAAGCTGGGGGGAGACAATCTCAACGAAGTGAAATCCACCTTTGATCTGGCTTTCGTCAATGGAGTTGGCGATTTTTCTTCCAGTAGATTTACGCAGGTTTTCGCCCGGGCCGGCACGACGGTGGGAAGGACCATGGTCGGCGCCTTCACTTACCTCGGGTCAAAGGACCTGGCCATGGCCATGCATGACGCCGCTGAAGCAGCGCCTGAAGAAGATGCGGACCATGCCCATGAAGATGAGCATACGGCAGAAACGATGACAGTTGGCAACAGTTTCTATCGGGTCGGTCTCGACTTCGATGCCGACATCTCACCGCAATTCAATGTTTACGGACTCGCCTTGTTTGCCAGAGACAGTAATCCACTGGCCCTCGAAGCTGCCTCTGGTGGCAAATACTACGGGGGATTTCTCGGAGCAGACTATTCCCCGACCGAAAAGCTGATGTTGTCCTGGCGCTACGATGCCGTCAGATTCAATGATTTGCC
>JBHHXT010000098.1:0-17448 GCA_046757165.1 bacterium
ACGGATTGGCCTGCATCATGATTTCACCTCATGTGTCGAAGTCAGTAGAATGGGGATCGTGTGGCTCATGAATTTTTGGTTTTCACCCAAAATCCGATCCGTGTAAATCCGTTCTATCCGTTAAATCCGCGTTCCATTCATTTGCGGCTTTGTTGCATTATGGTCTTGTCGATAAATGTTGCCAGCGACTGATGCTCTACCGCCGAATTGACCCGCAGCACATTGGACATGAGCGCGACCATGTAAACCTTGCCTTCCGGCTTCTCCACGATGGCCACGGAATTCATATAATTCTGCCGATTGCCCCGGTACTTGCCACACTTGTACCCCTGCTCTTTTTTGCAGCTATACAAACTGCCAGATTTGAAGTAGACGGCTGACCTGTTCAATCTCGGCGCTGAGGCGTAGCGGATGCGTTTTTCCGTCATGTACAGCAAGCGCTTGAGCTCCAGGCTGGTCCAATCATCCACGACCCGGCCCTGTTCCAGACGCATCAGAAACATCAGCAAGCCGCGGGGACTGGCATGGCTGCCGCCGCGGGGTACGATTTGTTTGCCGACGCGCGTGAAAAAACTTCCCAAACGCCAATCGCGATCTGCGATGCCCAGAGCGCGCAGCGGATCGCTCACGACCGAAAGGGCAATCTCCTGCAGTTTTGCCTTCGGCGTCTGATCAAAAAAGGCGCCCTCCGCGGCTCGGGATGGCGGATAGGCGCGGCCGAATTTGCGCATCAACATGGCCTCTTTCCACACGATGCTGGCCGCCGCGTTGGAGCTGGGAGAGAGCATGTGGTCCAACCATTCGTACAGCGTAAACCGGTCGCCTGCACGGATAGCCCGGAATTCGACTTTCCGGCTCACAGGGTCAAAGATGGGGACCTTGTGGTGGTCGGTTTGGATCCACCGGTCCGCTTCCACGACACGACTGCGCAGAAGGTAGGTGCGATATTTCACGGAGTCCGGGAACAGCTTCTCGAGCTCGGCGAACATCCCGACCGCAATCGCGATTTTGCCGACGCTGCCGGGCTGGTATTGCAACTCAGGGCGCAGCTCAGCATAGCGCATCGGCTGGCCTGGGGTGATCTCCATCAGCGCCAGCGAGTAGCTCTTGTGCCGCCTGGCGAACAGAGTTTCGATTTGATTTTGCAGCGTGGAATCGATTTGTGGCAACGTGTTCAGCGTTTCCGCTGCGGTCTGGTGCAAATGCAGTTTGATCTCATCCCAGCGTTTGCGCGCCCCGGCAACCGGAACCCGGCCCTTCAGCTCACCGGCCAGACGCAAACGAAGTCGTTCCAGACGTCGGATACCGGTGTGCCGATAGCCGTCGACCGGGTAGTAGCCGGATGGCAAAGCCAGGACAAAAAAAAGTGGCAATGTTGTCAGGAATGTTGTTTTGGGCATTTGTGTTCAATTCAACACTTCATCCAGCGCAATCAGCCGGGTCAAGTCGAGCTCACGGTCGAGGGCATTGAGATAGGCGGAGGAGCGGGCCAGCTTGTTTTCAACGAAGGGCCGCACCTGGAACAGATAGATTTCCTCGCCCCTGAAGCCCAGCTCGATGTCGAAGGGGCCGTCGGTTTCGATGCCCGGCGTGCCCGGTAAAACGCGCCGGACTTCCCGGGCAAAGGCGCGCAGTTGTTGCCGCTCCGTTTGGCTCAATATGGGGAGGTCGAACTGCACCGGTTTTTTGGCCACCCCTCCCTCTTCGGGCAGGTAGTTGCACCAGGGCTCACGCGCCGGGAAAAGCAGGAGATCCTCGCCACTGGCCTTCAACAGGTACGTTTCGGCGGCCTGGCCCTCGACCGCGCCGCCGCCGCACCAATTCATCGCCACCAGAATGTCGTCCGGGCTGGAGGTCACCACCCCGCTCGTGATCATGACGCCGGATTTGTCGACGTTGACGCTCGGCAACAGCAACAACGACGGGTAGACATTTTCCGGATTGAGCAGGTATCGCTGCCGCCATCTGAAACTCCGCTCGGTAAACGGCGAAGCCCAGACTTGCCGGATAGACTGCAAGATGGTTTGCTCGTCTCGTATGTTGAAGGTCGTCAGGTTGAGACCGGCGCCGGTAAACTCGCTGAGATCTTCCATGTTGGTATCGCTGCGGATAAAAATGGCGAGCGCGCCCATTTCAACCTCGAACTCGTGCCTGAACCTCGCTCGCAAGGTGTCCACGAAACCGGGCAAAAAACCGATGTGATGGATCGCATTCCTCAGTTTTTCAAGGCGACCGACGATGTGGGCTCTCACTTCCCGCTCAGGTGCGCCGTTCTTGCGCTCGATTTCTGCTTTGCGGAAGGTCTGCTGCAAAAACTGCCAGTAAGAGTTGCGCGTCCCGGGAACCATCTGTTCCATGTGCTGCCGAAAGATACCGAACGGAATGACGAGTCCCGGCACGACTTTTCCGGGAAACATGGCGCTGAGTTGGCCGAGATTAGCGGCTTTCGGGCCGCAGACGCTGCCGGAATCCTTGGCGCGCAATTCGCTCAGGCTTAGAATGTCCGTCTGCTTCAGATCAAGCCGGTCTGTTGGTACCGCTACTCTTTCTGCTGTTCGCTTGCCGTCGGCAACCAGGGCGCGTTCCTGCGCGCTCATCGCCGAGTCCAGTTTCATGATGACACTACCACGGTGGGAGACGGCAAAAAAAACGGTCTTGCCATCATATTTGCTCAGCTCCCGCAACGTCTGGACGGAAATCGCTGCGTTCGGAATGCCCAGGTTGCGTGCCAGCAATTGCACGTGCGAGACGGCATTGCCCTCTGAAACGGTCAAGATGCCTGCGACCGGCTTCAGATCCGAGGGCGGGCTTTGCAGCGCGTAAATCTTGTCCTGCGAAAACTCCATCGCACCAACCGACCCCCTGACCACCCTTAGCACGCCTCTGGCAAATCCGGGATTCAGACCGCGCACCTGGCCACGTTTCAACACATCGAAAAGGGTGACGCTCAACCCGGAGCGCTGGTCCGAAAGCCGCGACAGTTCGTTCGCCACTCTGCCGTACGCCAGCAGAATCGAGCTGCGGACGCGGTCGTCAAAAAAGCCGTGTGCCAGGCGCTCGAATCCGGTAAACCGGTCCACCTCACGACCATATACAGCTCGAATCATGCGCGTGCCCCATTCAACAGAACGGTTGATGGTGGCCACAAGGTCGAGAAACGTCTCTACTGAAACCGAATCGGCCGTTGCGTGTGATTCCAGCGTCGATTCCAATTCTTGCCATTCCCAGATTTCAAAGAAGCCACACCCGGTAAGCGCTTCTGCCAGCACCCGGGTCTTTTGCACAAGCGCGTGCGGCGTTCGGGGGCGCCATTCTTCGATATGCCTGAACAACACGGTCTCCGCGTTGTTCAATAAATCCATCAGCAGCAGGCGGCGCTTTGGCGCTTTTTCTGACAGCATATGGCTCCGAATGGTCCACAACAGCTCAGCGAGAAGGGTGGCTTCCCTTTTAAAGCTGGAGCCATCTGTGGCATCGTGTGTGGCTCCGTTTCTGGAGGTGTCGGGTATCGTCAGCAGCCTGGCGAGTGGCCGCCCGACTGGCGTCTCTTCAGGGAAAGGTTCCAGATAGGCGGACAGGCTTTCGATGGTCGCGCCGGTGTACGCCAAAGCCAGGTCCTGCGCCAGTTGGTCCATTTTTGTGGCGATGGTTGGAGGCATTCGTTGGCGATACTGGCGCCGAAATCTCACCACACGGTCCAGGTCGGTTTCGTCGGGGCTGCCATGGATTTTGACGCGGATGTCGGTGAACCGGGGCAGGGAGTCAGCGATGGTTTTGGCCAGGGCACGAATTTGTGTCGCCCTGTCGTCGGTTCCGTCGCGCGGCAGATCTTTTGTAATTTGACGCGCCAGGAAGAAATGCGAGCGAATGACGGCATCCTGTGCCAGCAAGTGGTGCAGAAACCGCTCCGACCAGGCTGCCTCGTCCTCTGCCTGGTAAGCGCCGCGGTAGTACCTGGCTCGGCGCATGATCCAGCCGTCGGCTGCGGCGTGCAAGAATTTTTCCACCTGGTATTGTTTCAAACGGGAGTAGTTGTGCTCGACATCCTGGAAGTCTGCCAGCGGTGTGCCGGCCAGAATTTGCCCAAGAAAAAGATGGTGCTCCGTAGCGAGGGTTTGCACGACATCTTTATGCAACGCGTGCTGAATCCCGCCTGGCTGCGGGCAGCGCTCTTTGGGCGGGAGGACCGAACCGTCCGGGCAGAACCAGTGGATGCCCTTGAACGGGCCTCTGCGATCCTGCTTGAATGCCTGCACGAATCCGCGCAGTTCTTCAAGGTCGAGCTGCAGTGCGTGTGCTGCTGGCCATCGGAGAAAAAGCAAGGTGACCAGGATTGTCACGACGGCGCAGGCTCTATGTCGAAGGAGCATCTACCTCACTTGAAATGGGATGATTCACTGTGCTGCCCGGTTAGGTGTTTTGCTACTTTACAATAATTTAGCAAAAAAGCAACGAAAACATTTGACTTTGTGGAATGAACAGAATAAATTAGCACCAAATCCTAGAGCGTTTGAAATCCAACCAGGGGGATTTTGAACGGAAGGTGAGTTCCCTGAAACGAAGGAGGTGATCCTATATCTAGCATAGACATAGGAACCTCCGGAAAAGCACGCTAAGCCAGTTAGGTCACACAATCACTGTCAGCTAACTAGGATAGCAAGACCTTTTCGGAGTTCCAAAGGACGTAGCCCCGCTTCAAACAGGAGCGGGGCTTTCTTTTTTGTATTTCCAGGCGAACGATTTTTTCTTGACAAAATAATTTCATATATCTATATTCGCGAAGCTTAGCAAACGTCACAAGTCTCGGTCAGGCCATTCTTTCTCGAGCCCTGTTCTTGGCGCTCTTTGTGCAAACTTTGCGAAATAAGCTTTTGGTTCCGGCCTGTCCGGGTTGAGGAGTTGACTTCGGAATTGAAGTGAGTCGCAAGAATACCTCCTTTTCCGGGGAAAAAGACAGGCAGACGCCTGCCGGTGCAGAAGAAACCACCGAGCGCAGCAGGAACCGCGTCGACTCAGACGAGAGGCTTTCTGATGAGCTGAGATACTGGCAGGAGCTGTATGAAGACGATGAGCCGGAGATCAAATTCCGCGAACGGCGTTTCCGGGGAAAAGGAAAATTCAAAGACACAGAGTTCGAATAATCGGTAGTCGACCGAATCAAACAGAATGAACGACGAAACCCCTACTGTGATAGGGGTTTTTAATTATCTCATCATAGGCGACAAGGGCGAGAGATGGCAAAAGGGATCACCAAACGGTCAGAAGATTATTCCAGATGGTACTTAGATGTGATCGCGGCGGCAAAGCTGGCCGACTATGCACCGGTGAAAGGATGCATGGTGATCCGGCCCAATGGCTACGCCATCTGGGAAAGAATGCAGGCGGAGCTCGATCGCATGTTCAAAGAGACAGGACATGTCAACGCCTACTTCCCGCTGTTGATTCCCGAAAGCTATCTCAAAAAGGAAGCAGAGCATGTCGAGGGATTTGCGCCCGAATGTGCCATGGTGACGCATGGCGGCGGCAAGAAACTGGAGGAGCCGTTGGTCATTCGGCCGACTTCCGAGACCGTGATCTGGGCGATGTACCGGGATTGGATTCAATCCTACCGCGACCTGCCGCTGCTCATCAACCAGTGGGCAAATGTGGTTCGCTGGGAGATGCGCACACGTCTGTTCTTGCGCACCATGGAATTCCTCTGGCAGGAAGGTCACACCGCGCATGCAACTTATGATGAGGCCCAGGAAGAGACGTTGCTCATCCTGGACATCTATAAGCGCTTTGCACAAGAGGTGATGGCGATGCCTGTGCTCACCGGCGTCAAGACCGAAAAAGAGCGATTCGCCGGCGCCCTGCAAACCTACGCCATCGAGGCCATGATGCAGGACCGGCGTGCGCTGCAGGCCGGCACCTCGCACAACCTTGGCCAAAACTTTGCCAAAGCTTTCGATGTGACTTTTCAGACCGAAAGCGGAACGCGCGACCACGTCTGGGCCACAAGCTGGGGCGTCTCGACCCGTCTGATCGGAGGGTTGATCATGACCCACAGCGACGATGCCGGCCTGGTCGTGCCGCCAAAACTCGCCCCGCTGCAGGTCGTCATCGTGCCCATCTGGAAAAGCGACGACGAGAAAGCAGCCATTCTGCAAACGCTGCACCGCCTCACCGCGGACTGGAAAAACGAATTTCGATTCAAACTGGATGACCGCGACAACTACCGTCCGGGATGGAAATTCAACGAGTGGGAGAAGCAGGGAGTGCCCATCCGGGTCGAGATAGGGCCAAAGGACCTGGAAAGCGGCGAGCTGGTGCTCGTCCGCCGCGACACAGGCGAAAAGGAGCATGTGCCGCTGGAACGGGTCACGCCGGAAATCTCGCAGCGACTCGAGACCATTCAAAAGGAGTTGTTCACGCGCGCTCTGGACTATCGCGAGCAGCATTCACATGTCATCGATGATTACGATGCGCTCAAAGAAAGGCTCGAACAAGAAGGCGGCTTCTTCCGGGTGCACTGGAACGGCAAGCGTGACAGCGAAGACCGGTTGCAGGAAGAAACCAAAGCCACCATCCGCGTGATTCAACTCGATCAGCCTGAAGAAAACGGCAAATGCATTTTGACCGGGGAGCCGTCGAAGCGCAGGGTGGTGGTGGCCAAGGCTTATTAGCCATAGCTATTACAGCCCATCTTCTGCAAAAAAGTGCCAAAAATGGAACACGGATAAGACGGATTTAACGGATCGGAACGGATTAGACCTAATTATGATTCACGTAATGTGTCGAAGTCAGTGGAATCGGGATCATGTGGCTCATGAATTTTTTGGTTTTCACCCAAAATCAGATCCGTGTAAATCCGTTCTATCCGTTAAATCCGCGTTCCATCCATTTGCAGCTTTGCTGCATTAGTGTGAAATATTTTACCTTTTCCTGCCAGCAGGCCAATGAGCTCATCCGAGACAGAACAACCTGTTTTCAAATCCGGCTATGTCGCCATCGTGGGCCGGCCCAATGTCGGCAAATCCACCTTGCTCAACAATTTGCTCAATTTCAAAGTCGCCTCGGTGACACGCAGGGCACAAACCACGCGCCACCAAATCCGCGGCATCCTGAACGGCGACAGCTATCAGGTCGTGTTCCTGGACACGCCCGGTTTGCTCGCCCCTCGCTACAAGCTGCAGGAGGCCATGCTGCAGGCGGCGCTGCGCTCCGTCCGGCAGGCCGACCTGACGCTCTTTTTGGTGGAAGCCACCCCGAAACCTGAGGAAGAGGACATCCGGGAGCTCGACGCAGTGGCCCGCCTCAATCCAAAACTGATGCTGGTGATCAATAAGATCGACCGGATAGCGAAGCATTCTCTGCTGCCGCTGATGGATTCCTACAGCAAAGAAAAAAGATTTCAAACGTTGGTGCCCATCTCTGCGCTGCACCTGGACGGACTGGAGCGTCTCAAGCAGGAAATTGTCCAGGCGCTGCCGCAAGGCAAGCCCTTCTATGCTCAGGACCAGATCCTGGACCACCCCGAGCGTTTCCTGGTGGCGGAGATGATCCGCGAAAAAATTTTCCTGCGCTATGGTGACGAAATCCCGTACTCCACAACCGTAGACATTGAGGAATTCAAAGAACGGAAAAAACGCAAGGACTACATCCGCGCCGTCATCTACGTCGAACGGCAAAGCCAGAAAGGCATCCTGATCGGCAAGAAAGGCGCAGCGTTGCGGGACATCGGCGCCAGAGCACGCCGGGAGGTGAAAGAAATACTCGGCCGGCCGGTCTACCTGGAGCTGTGGGTGAAAGTGAAAGAAAAGTGGCGGCAGAGCGAAATCATCTTGAAAGAACTCGGGTACCATTGATGGCGGTTTACCCCCGCCGGGTTTTCACCCCCAAGAAAGGAATTTTTGCCATGACTCAGACCCCTTGCCAGGCTCCCGGTTGTTTCTTTGGAGCCATCGTTGAATCGAGCTTTTGTTGGCAGCACGTCGATGACAAACCGGCCTACCGCGACAAGATCGCTGAACTGGTCAGGAAAGGCACGCACTTCACCGAGGCCAGTTTTGTCAAAGTACGTTTTGGCGCGGTTGATTTGAGCGGTGGCAAGTTTTCGAAATGCAATTTCACCGCCACTTACTTGAAATCGGCAAATCTGGCCGGCTGTGCTTTCAGAGCGTGCGACTTTCGCCGTGCGAATCTGGAGCGAGCAGATTTGTCGCACGCCACCCTTGCCTCCTGTACGCTGGAAGGCGCGTTGCTCGACCATGCCAATCTGCAGAAAACTGTTCTGACGGAATCCAATCTCGACCACGCCAATCTTAGTTTTGCCACGCTGATACAGGCGGACTTCTCCAATATGAGCGCGCAACACGCCTGCTTCATCGGCGCGAATCTCGAGGAGGCGAGGGTCGAGCACGGGAACTTTGCGTTCGCCAATCTCAAAGGGGCTTCGGCGGCCAAAGTACAGGGGGCGTTTTCCATCTGGGGGGGCGCCTGCCTGTATGATGCGGACTTCGAGGGCGCGGACCTCAATCGTGCCAATCTCGTCGGCACCGACGCCCGCAGAGCCAATTTCAAGCGCTGCAACCTCTATTTCATACGCCCGGGGAGCGCCAACTTCAGTCACGCCGATTTCGGAGGCGCCAACCTGAAACGGGCGATTCTGCGCGAGGCAGACCTGACCGATGCCGACCTGAGCGGTGCAGATTTGACGGGAGCTGTGCTCGAAAGGGCGCGTCTCGCCGGTATCAAACCGGGCGACCTCGATCTATCCGGCAACAATACAAAAGGCGCGGAGTTCGACGATTAGCACAGCGCGACAAATGATTGGAACGCGGATTTAGCGGATACAACGGATTGATACGGATCTGATTTTGGGTGAACGACGGGAATTATGATTAAGTCCAATCCGTTCCGATCCGTCAAATCTGTTTCATCCGTGTTCCATTTTTTTCTCTTTTTCGCAATGAACTCCTTCCAAACAGTCCTGGCACTGCTTTGCTTTGCGCCATTGAGCCTGTGCCTGGCGCAAGGCTCGTGGAAAGTTCTTGAAGACGCGCCGGTCGCATCTGGTCGCTTTGACGATGTCTATTTCGTCACCCCGGATTTGGGCTGGATCGTTTCGGTGCAGGGAACGGTCTACCGGACTGATGATGGCGGCGAAACATGGGAAAGACAATTCTTCTCGCCGGGTGCTGGCTTTCGAAGTGTCGGCTTTGCGGATTCGCTCAGAGGGTGGATTGGCGCTTTGAGTGGCCCGGATTTTCTCTGGCAAACCACGGACGGTGGCACCACCTGGAGCGCTGTCCCTTCCATTCAAGGGCCGGCGATTTCTGGAATTTGCGGGATGTGCGTGGTCAACGATTCCGTCGTCTACGGCGCCGGTCGCTTCAGCGGTCCGCCCAGGCTGATCAAAACAACCGATGGCGGGCAGCGCTGGACGTCTCTCGATCTGAGTACCCACGCAGGGACGCTGGTCGATTGTCACTTCTTCACGCCCGACTCCGGTTTTGTCGTTGGGGGTTCACCCACTGGCCAGTTCCCCAATAGGATCAAAGCGGTGGTCCTGTTTACGGCTGACGGTGGCGCCACCTTCGAAACCATCAAAACCACCCCAAACCGGCCCACCGGCCCTCAAGGCGAATGGTGCTGGAAAATATCTTTCCCGACGCGACAGATGGGGTTTGTTTCGATCGAGCGGGTGCAGTTCAACGTCGGGGCGCAGCACATTCTGAAAACCACAGATGGCGGTCTCACCTGGGAGGAAATCGAGGTGGGTCGTGCGTTCCGGGTCCAGGCCATCGGCATGCTGACCGAATCACTCGGCTGGCTTGGCGGCGAGGAAGAAACGTTTGCAACCACCGATGGAGGCCTCACCTGGCAGCTCACGGATTTCGAGTGGGCAAACCTCAACCGGTTCCGCTTCTTCGGAGACACGCTGGGATATGCAGTGGGCCGGACGGTCTACAAATACGCCCGGGACACCCTGGCAACATCGGTAGATCCCGCGCGCCCCGTGCCTGATGGTTTTGCGCTGGAGCAAAACTATCCGAACCCCTTCAACCGGTCGACGAGTATCGGGTATCGCCTGCGGGTCGGCGGGCGAGTGGTGCTGCAGGTTTTCAATGTGTCCGGACAAGAAGTCGCCCGCCTGGTGGATACAGAGCAGACTCCTGGCCGTTACCACTTGACCTTTGAAAGCTCAGGATTGCCCAGCGGCGTTTATTACTACCGACTGAGGAGCCGTGGACGGGTCGAGACAAGGAAGCTTATCCTGCTGCGGTGAGCGCTGTATCTCTTAGCCACGAATGAACACGAATTGCCACGAATTGTGTGAGTGCTTGTTCTTTCTTGTGTGACTCGGCGTCTTTACGATGAACAGGTCCAACACAGTCTCTGACTGTGTTTTGATGTCCTGGCAGGCACGCTGGCCCTCAAATACCTGCGTTGACAAAACATCCGCCGGTTTGTCGATGGCCGAACCCCGGCAACCGGATGGACCGCCGCAGGAATATCCTCCGCAGAATTGTTGTTCTAACGAGGAAGCAGGCAGACATATCCAGCAAGGAAGACCATGAAACATCCCCTTTGTTTCGCTTTCTATTCCGCTTTGTTCGTCATTCTGTTGTCCTGCCAGGATTCCATCGAGCTGGTCGACCTCTCCAGTCCGGGCGAAGTCATCGAAGACCCGGAGGGAGATGACAGTGGCGATACTGGAAATGACGACCGGCGGATAATCATCACCGACCGCACCGGCAAAGAATGGGACATCACGCACGCGGTCGAGAAGTACGGCTTCGACCCTGGCGGTTTTCAGTTTGGTCTCGGGCCCGATGCCATCAAGCCGATAACAAATCCCCGCATGCTGTGCCCGGGTGACGACGGCTACCCGGAAAACGAGGATGGCTCGCTGATCATGGGCGTGGAGCTAAATGGGTTGACGCGTGCCTACTCTCTGGCAATCATGAGCCGCCATGAGGTGGCACTGGAACAATTTGCCGGCACTGATGTCGCGGTGGCCTACTGACCGCTGGTGCGCCTGGCTGCCGTGTACAGCCGCGTCATCGACAAACAAACCCTTACCCTTGCCTCCAGTGGCTGGACTTATCGCAATACCTTTGTGCTCTATGACCACGAAACCGAAAGCATGTGGTATCACCTGGCAGGCCAAAACGGCTTGACTTGCATCAGCGGGGCCTTTGCAGACAGAGAGTTGCGCGAATTTGAATCCACCGTTACCCGTTGGTCGAACTGGTACAGAGCGCATCCTGAGACAAAGTATCTCGACCCGCAGTCTACGGTTGCCTCTGAAAAATGAACCCAATCGAATAGATCGTCCCGGCCACTGTATTCTTCCCGGCATAAATGTGCAGCACTTCGCCTTGAACCGCCCACTTGCTCGTCAATCGATAAATGAGCGAAGGGCTGATCTTGAAGATGTCCTGGTCGCCGACAATGATATTGGGTAAGGCACCGCCGCCACCCGGCAATGGCGAAACCACCGGCTGGCCCACCAGGTCCGGCGGGGCAATTGTGCTCATCAGCGCGTCCACCGTGACCTTGATGAGAAATCGCCCTGCGGTATACCCGGCCTCGGCAGTGGCCAGGAGCTGATCGTGCAATTCATTCGTGCGGTGGCGGTAGCCCACACTGCCTGTCAAGTAGGCGGGCAGAGGATACAGGCTCTTGCCCACAAGCAGGTGACCTTCAAAATCGACAACGCCGGTGCCCAGTGGTGCGCCATCGTCCGATGGCTTCTCTTCATATCCCAATGGCAGTTTGAGTCCGCCTTGCAGGGAGAGGGCGAAAGAGCCATTTAGCAAGGCAAACTTTCCGAGAAGACTCAAGTCCGACAGTCCAATTGTATAGAGGGTTGCAATCCTTGCCAGGGCGCCGCCACCGATAATCTCGGTGCGCCTGGAGCGGAGAACTTTGAACGGCAAGGTTCCGACGATGGTCAACCGGTCGGAGAGACCGTATTCAAAATAGGTCGAAACGCTGAAATCTCGAAATGAGGTCTCCTCATAGATGATTCTTTCCTGGAAGATATCGAGGCGGTCCCCGTTGTGGTCAAATTCCTGTGTCGAATGGAGATAAGCTGAGGATAGTTTGAAGTACAGGCCATGTTTGTGTTGCGGCCAGGCGCCGGCGCCTGCCCGCTCTGCTAGCAGCAGGAGCGCGGCCGAAGAAATAAGCAGTGAGATTCGCCGATTCATTGTGACCGTTGGAGAGAAGCTTCAAGCGCAAGGGAATTAACCTAACGTAACCCTGGCGTTCCGAAAAATATTCCCGTGTGGCAGTCACTCAGGTGGGCCCGCTGCCAAAATTCACTTGCATTTGGCAAGCGGCAGGAGTATCTTCTCAGTTCGATGGAACTCTCGATCACAATCAACCTGCCTGAATGGCTGGCACAAACCGCCGCTCAGCAGGCGGAGACAATCTTTGCCTGTGCTGAAGACAAAATGCGCCTGGCTATCGCCCTTGCGAGACGCAACGTCCAGGAGAAAACAGGCGGACCGTTCGGCGCCGCTATATTTGATGAGCGAAGCAACAGGCTGGTGTCGCTTGCAGTCAATGCGGTGGTGTCGGAAAATTTATCCGTCGCACATGCAGAAACCCTGGCGACGATCCTGGCCCAGCGCAAGTTGGGCACCTACGACCTGGCACAAAACCCTGAGACACGGTATGCCCTCTATAGCAGCGGCCAGCCGTGCATCATGTGCTTTGGGGTCACCTGGTGGAGCGGCATTACAAAACTCGTCTGTGCTGCCCGCAGCGAGGACATCGAAGAAATCGTTGGGTTCAAGGAAGGGCCCCTGCCAGAAGCGTGGGTAAGCCAACTACAAAACCGCCGGGGTCTGCCGGCCATCGAAGTCGTTCAAGACCTGCTGCGTGAGGAGGTGTGCGAGGTGCTGCGCCTGTATGCAGCTTCCGGACAGCCGGTTTATAATGCCGGTAAGAAAAGAAGGTAGTGCTTGACTAAAGTGCCTGGCACCTTGCACCTTGGGTTTTGGCGGTCAAAGATTTGGTTGATTTTTTTTTGCAAATTTCATACGATTGGTTTCCGACCCCGGATACGGCCATGAAGAAGAGAAGAATGCATGACGAGGTTTGATTCGAAATACTGGGCCCTGATTTTGGGCGGCTCGAGTGGATTCGGGCTGGCAACGGCAAAGAAACTGAGCCGTCACGGCATGAATCTTTGCCTCGTTCATCGCGACCGCCGGGGCGCGATGAAACGCATCGAGCCTGAATTCGAGGAGCTGCGACAAACCGGCGTCCAGGTTCTGACGTACAACGTCAATGCTTTGACTCATGAGGGCGTGGCGGAGGTTTTGGATGGCCTGCAGCAAACCATGGCAGACTCCGACTCGGTGCGCATGCTGCTTCATTCTATCGCCTATGGCAATCTGAAACTGCTCTCGCCAACCCATCCGGCCGGCCTGGAGAGCCACCGACACCTGATCGGCAAACTGGGACAGGAGCTTGGCATTGCGCCAGATTCGCTGCAGGCGGCTTTTGATAAGCTGTTCGATGAAGGCAGCGAAGCGCTTGCGGGCATTGCCTCGCCGCCGCGCTACAACAGCGAAGACCTGCTGCAGGATGAAGATTTCGCGCTCACGATCTACAGCATGGGCAGCAGCCTGGCAACCTGGGTGCAGGAGGTTTTCAAACGGAACATGTTTGCCGAAGACGCGCGCGTCCTCGGTCTGACCAGTGAAGGCAATGAGGTGGCCTGGAGAGGATATGCCGCCGTGTCCGCCGCCAAGGTGGCGTTGGAGGCCATTGCCCGCGCCATTGCCGTCGAGTATGCGCCCTATGGCATCCGCGCCAACATCATTCAAGCGGGCGTCACCGACACGGCAGCGCTGCGCCTGATACCGGGCAACCAGCATCTCAAAGCTGCCGCGAAATTGCGCAACCCGTTCAATCGCATCACGACGCCAGAGGATGTTGCCAATTTTATCTATCTCATGTGTCTGGATGAAGCCGCCTGGGCCAACGGAAATATTATTCGCGTCGATGGCGGTGAGCATATTGGTGGGTAGTATGATGTACATTCACGGCCTGGGTCACTTCCATCCCGACAATGTCCTGGACAACCAGTTCCTGGAAGATCTCGATATCGGCACCAACGACGAATGGATCCTGGAACGCGTCGGCATCCGCACGCGCCGTACCGTTCTGCCGCTTGATTATATCAAGGAGACCCGCAACCAGGACACCCGGGCCGCCATCGAGGTTTCTGAATACAGCAACGCACGTACCGGCAAGGTCGCCGCCCAACGGGCGCTGGAGCATGCGGGCATTACGGCGAAGGACATCGGCATGGTCATCGCCGGCGGCTGCTCCCCTGACACGGTCACGCCGGCCGAAGCCTGTACTGTCGCCTGCGAGCTCGGTATCGAAGCTCAGGCCTTCGATTTGAATTCTGCTTGTTCAAGCTTTGGTACACAAATTCATTTTCTCTCGCAAATGAATCCGGACGCCTTGCCAGATTTTGTGCTGCTCGTTTCACCCGAAAACAACACCAGAACGGTCAATTACAACGACAGAAACACCGCCGTGCTCTGGGGCGACGGCACCAGCGCAGCCGTCGTCTCGACGCGTGTTCCGGCCAGGGCGAAGATCGGGTTCAGTACTTTGACTTCCAGCCCAAAAGGGTGGGACAAAGTGGTGATTCCACGCCTGGGGCACTTTTCTCAGGAAGGAAAGACCGTGCAAACCTTTGCCATAAAACGCACCGTCAAGTGCTTTCGGGAGATTGAACAGAAGACCGCCGGCCAATGCGAGCGGTTGTTGTTTATCGGCCACCAGGCAAATTTGTGCATGCTCGAATCGGTTTGTGAAAGATGCCACATCCAACCGGAAAACCATTTTTACAACGTCGACACCTTTGGCAATACCGGCGCCGCCGGAGCGCCCACTGTCCTCAGTCAAAACTGGCAGACCTTTCGGCCGGGTGACGTCGTCGCCCTGATCGTTGTCGGGGCAGGACTCACCTGGTCGAGCATGACGATCGAGTTTGGGAACCATGACCTATAAAGAATTTCTTGCGCGCGACCATTTTTCCAAGCAGGAGCTGCTGGCGCTCGCCTACGGCACGCTGGTGAGCGATCCACCGGCTGAATTCAGCCGGCTGCCGACGCCGCCGATGCTCATGTTCGACCGGGTGCTCGAGCTTGAAAAATATGGCGCAAAGGGCACAAAAGGAAAAATGGTCGCGGAAAAAGATGTCCAGCTCGACGATTGGTTCTTTCAGTGCCACTTTGACGGCGATCCGGTGCAGCCCGGATGTCTCGGCGTCGACACCATCTGGCAATTGCTCGGCTTGTACTGCATTTGCTGTGGCAGTGAAGGGCGTGGCCGGGCCTTGGGGTGCAAAGAAGTTTTTTTCGATGGGCAGATTCGACCGCACAATCGTCTGGTCCGGTATGAAATCGACGTCAGGAGATATACGGTTTTGCAGGGCGGCAAATCTTCAATCGTCATCGGATCGGGGAACGTCCTGGTGGACGGCGAGCTGATCTACACCATCAAAGACGCGAAGGTGGGCATCTTTACCGGCATCGCTTATCCGGACTATCCATTGCCGTCAAAAAACTCAGTCGGCGGCATGATGAAAAGGGAAGGATGAAGCCACTCACAAAAGACCAAATCTTAGACCTGATCCCGCAGCAAAGCCCGTTTCGGTTTATCGATGAAATCCTCGAGGTCAACGAAGAGTCGATCGTGTCCACGTACACCTTCCGGGATGACGAAACATTTTATGCCGGTCATTTTCCCGGCAACCCGATCACACCGGGAGTGATCTTGCTCGAAACTCTGGCGCAAACGGGAGTCGTCGCTTTTGGCATCTACCTCGCCTCCCTGCAATTCACCCAGGATGAAATCAAACGTTTCCTGACCGTCTTTACAGAAGCCAACGTCGAGTTTACCGGGTTCGTGCGGCCGGGGGATCGCGTCACGATTCGGGCAAAAAAAATCTATTTTCGCCGTATGAAACTCAAGTCCGAAGGCGAGCTCATGCTGGCCGACGGCAAGGTTGTCTGCAGCGGCACCATCGCAGGAATGGGAGTGAACGTCAATGAAAAATAGAGTTGTCATCACCGGTCTGGGGATCATCGCGCCAAATGCCCACGGACTCGAAGCCTACGAAGCCGCCTTACGAGGCGGCAAGAGCGGCATTCGCTTCATCCCGGAGCTCGAGCGACTGAAGTTCGGCTGTCAGGTCGCCGGGGTGCCGCCAGACCTGGACGAAATCAGCGCCAGGTATTTCACGGAAGAGCAATTGCTGGCAATGAATTCGAGTATCAAATATGCTTGTATCGCCGCCATCGATGCCTGGCGGGACGGCGGCTTCGAAGTGCCGCACCAGGACTCCGACGTGAACTGGGAGACTGGAGCGATCGTTGGTACGGGCATCGGTGGTATGGATACCATTGCCGAACGCCTCGTGCCTCTGGTCAACGAAAAGAAAGTTCGTCGCCTTGGCAGCACCATCGTGGAGCAAGTCATGGCGAGCGGCGTGTCGGCAAAAATAGCCGGACTGCTGGCGCTCGGCAACCAGGTGACCACCAACAGCAGCGCGTGCAGCACCGGCACCGAGGCCATCCTCGACGCCATGTACCGGATCCGCAACGGCCTGGCACAACGCATGCTGGCAGGCGGCGCAGAAGGGGCCTCTGTTCACATCTGGGCCGGCTTTGATGGCATGCGGGTTCTCAACCGCAAGCACAACGATGCGCCGGAAAGCGCGTCACGGCCGATGAGCGCCAGCGCGGCCGGGTTCATCCCGGGTGCCGGCGCCGGAATCCTGATGCTGGAAAACCTCGAAGCTGCACAACAGCGCGGCGCCAGAATTTATGCCGAAGTCTTGGGAGGCGCGATCAACTGTGGCGGTCACCGTCTCGGAGGCTCCATGACCGCACCCAATCCGCAAGGCGTGCAGCAGTGCATCCGCACAGCCCTGGCAGACGCGGCCATCTCCGGCGACGAGGTCGACGCCATCAACGGCCACCTCACTGCCACGTTTGCCGATCCTCACGAAATCAAGAACTGGGCCCGGGCCCTGGGCGTCACGCCGGAGACCTTTCCCCTGACCAATGCCACAAAATCCCTGGTCGGCCATTCCCTGGGCGCGGCCGGCGGGCTTGAATCTGTCGCATGCGTGCTGCAAATTTACAAAGGGTTTGTGCACGGCTCGGTCAACTGTGAAGACCTGCACGAAGAGCTCTTGCCATACGCGGAACGCATCGTGCAAAAGACCCGAGAAACGCCGGAATTGCGCGTCCAGGCCAAGGCCAGTTTTGGATTCGGTGATGTCAATGCGTGTGTTTTGTTCAAAAAATGGTAATTTCCAACTTTTCCAACGGATTAAAGACCCCAACGGCTCTGAATTCTAAAGAATCTGTTAGCAGTAATAAAGTAAAGCACTCATAATAAAGAATAAGTGGGTAAACT